>JBILUQ010000045.1:0-19234 GCA_044370935.1 Chthoniobacteraceae bacterium | reverse complement strand
GCCGAGGCCGCTTTCAAGGAAATCAACGAGGCCTACGAGGTGCTCGGTGATGAGGAAAAGCGGAAGAAGTATGACGAGCTAGGACAGGATTGGGCGCAGCGCGGGTCGGGCGGGGGCGGTGGGATGCCCCAGGGAAACTGGGGGGGAGGGGGCGGCAATGGGTTCAGTGACTTTTTTGAGGCTTTCTTCGGGGGAAGCCAGTTTGGGGGCGGACAATTTGGCGGTGGGGTTGGTCATCGCGGCCGCGGGCACCGGCCGCCGCCGGCGGCTTCTCATGCCAGAGACATCGAGGGAGATGTTCAGGTTACGATTGAGGAGATCTTTTCCGGCACGCGCAAGCGGGTCAGGGTTCAGCGCGGTTCCGGGCCTGCCGAATCGATTGAGGTTGGGATTCCCAAGGGGATTTGCGAGGGGCAGAAGGTTCGAGTGGCGGGGAAGGGCGAGGGCGGAGGAGATGTGCTTCTAAAAGTGATGATTGCCGAGCACCCGCAGTACCGGGTGGAGGGAGAGGATTTGGTGCGTGAAGTCACGGTCCCAGTGTGGATGGCAGTGCTGGGGGGCGAGGTGGAGGTGGATACTCCGGAGGGCTCTGTGAGGTTGAAATTGCCGGCGGGCACCCAGCCGGGGCGGCGGATGCGGATCAAGGAGCGCGGCTTGCCGACGCGGCAGAAGGGGCGTGGAGATTTTTATGTGCAGATCGGGGTGAGTCTGCCTGAGCACTTGAGTGCCCAGGAGCGTTCGATTTGGGAGCAGTTGCGGGCGAAAGCGTAGAAAGGCCCGCTCCAAGGCCAAGGCTTGCAGTGGTTCGTGGTTGGGGGTATCCGAGGAGGCGTGTCTCGGATGTTTGCTGAGAGACGGGCCGCAGCCGATGCAATGCCGTCGGCTTGGGTTTCCCTTCGTGTTTTTTCGCCATGTTTCTCCTTCCTCCCCGCCGTCTGCGATTTGCTCCGTTCGTGTCCTGCTTTAAGCCCTTACCCGGGCGCCGAATTCGGGGTCTGATTTTTCTTCGGATGCTCGGGTGCGCCGCAGCATTGGGGCCATTGGTACCGTTGGCACCATTCGCGCGGGCCGACGGGAAGACCGACGGCGCGCACTCTTACGTCGAAGCCTTCGACGAGGGGCCGCGTCGGAAGGGGCCTTTGCTTGGAGAATCGAAGGTGGGCAAGGTGGATTTTAAGGTCACTACATCGTCGCCGGAAGCGCAGCGTTTTTTTGAGCAGGGCATGGCGCAGTTGCACGCCTTTTGGTTTTACGAGGCGGAGCGCTCTTTTCGTCAGGTTTTAATGCACGATCCAAAGTGCGGCATGGCGTACTGGGGCCTCGCACTTGCGAACCGCAGCAACCCGGAGAGAGCCCGTGATTTTTTAAAAAAAACCGATGGCCTTCGGCCTCTGCTGTCGGCGAAGGAGCGTCGTTGGGTGGACGCCTACTTGCCATTCTTTGCCAAAGACGGCCCGAACCGAACTGAGCGCGGTCGTAAGCTGGTTGAGAGTTTAGAAACCATGGCCTTTGATTATCCTGGGGATATTGAGGTGAAGGCTTTTTTGGTTCTGCATCTCTGGGAGAACAGTTTTGAAGGAATCCCACTCGCGAGCTACGAGGGAGTGGATTCGCTTTTGAGGGAGATTCTGGCGGTTGAACCGCTGCATTCGGGTGCGCATCACCTTCGGATTCATTTGTGGAACAAAAGGGACGACAGACGTGCGTTGAATTCCGCCGCGTTGTGCGGCCAAAGCGGGCCCGGCGCGGCCCACCTTTGGCACATGCCGGGGCATACGTTCAGCAGCCTGAAACGGTACGAGGACGCCGCCTGGCAGCAGGAGGCCGCCGCAAGGGTGGATCATGCGTGGATGGAGGCCAACTCGCTGATGCCTGACCAAATCCATAATTACGCTCACAACAATGATTGGTTGGTGGAGAATCTGTTTTTTTTGGGACGTGTTGAGGAGGCGTTGAAGTTGGCAAAAAACATGATCGAACTTCCGCAGCTGGCTCCCCAGACGGTGGTGATCGGCAAGGCAAAGTTTGATGCCCAGCGCTCCAGTTACGTCATGGGGGCGCGCCGGTTGGTGCAGGTGATGCTTGAAAATGAGCTTTGGGAAAAGCTCCTCCAGCTCCGGGGCACTCCGTTTTTGCAGGAGCGCGTTGATGTGGTGGACGAGGCACAGCGCTTAAACGCGCTGGTCTGGGCGTGCAGCCAACTGGGGAATCGCGAAGAGGCCGCGCTCGAGAACGGGCGGCTGAAGGCGCTCCAACACAAGGTGCGTCACGAACGATTCGATGCGGCTGACCACGCCGAGAAAGATGCTCGTAAGAATTCCAAACCGGCGGCGGACGTTTCGCGCGCGGTGACAGACACTTTGTCCGCGCAGTTGAAGCGGGTCGAGCGGGTGGACGCATTGATTGCAGAGGGAGCGCTTGCCATCGCGCTGGCAGCGGACGAGAAGGATGAGGCTGGGGCGCAGTTGGTCGCTGCCAAAGAAATGAGCAAAGTGCGACGCGCGTCCATCGAGGCGCGACTGGGAAATGGATCGGACGCACTTAAAACCATTCAGGAGGCGGCCAAGCAGGACGGGGCCCAACTTTTGGTGGGCGCCGCATTGGTGGAACATTTGTGGCGGGAGGGCAAACACGACGAGGCGCGTGTTGAGTTTGCAAAGGTCCGTAAGATTGCGGCGCGCGCCGATCAAGGGTTGCCCGCGTTGGTGCGGCTGAGACCAGTGGCTGATGCCATCGGGGTGGATGGCGATTGGCGCAGCAAGGAAGCGCCTCCGGGTGATATCGGCATCCGGCCTGACCTCGATACGCTCGGATCGGTGCGGTGGTTGCCGCGCACCGCTCCAGCCTGGGTGATGGGCGCGGACCGGGGCGGATTCATGCGGCTCGACGCCATGAAGGGCAAGCCTGTGTTGATGGTGTTTTATCTTGGAAGCGGGTGCATCCATTGCATCGAGCAGCTCAACTTGCTCGCACCGCTGGTAGATCGTTACAAGGCTTCGGGCATTGACGTGCTGGCTGTCAGCACCGAGGCGCTAAGTGAGCTGCCAAAAACAAACGAACAGGCAAAGTCGGGGGCTGGATTTCCGTTTCCGTTGCTGGCGGATCCCTCTCTATCCACATTCAAGGCTTATGGAGCATACGATGATTTTGAGGAGCAGGCGCTACACGGCTTGTTCTTAATCGACGCTCATGGCTATTTGCGGTGGCAGAACATTTCGTTGAAGCCGTTCGCTCAAGTCGAATGGCTCTTGAGCGAATGTAAGCGGCTGCTTGAAATTCCCGCGCGCAAAAGCGGCGAATAATCAAAAATCCAAACTAAACGGCCTCGATGGTCACGCTCGCTTCTAAAGCGAGAAGATGGTGGATCGCGTGCGCGAGGTCAGTATTTAGGTCAGTAGCAGATCAGCGAGTGTCCTTCGACGCCTTTGTATGCTCCGCGAAAAATCTGAGACTCTTTTCAAGGTGCGATTCCCAATACCCCCAGGTGTGACCGCCGGGGAACTCATGGTAAGTGTGCGCAATCTGGTGCGCATCCAGAGACTCGTGCAGGGCGCGGTTTGCCTCAATGAGATGGTCCTCGGTTCCACAGTCGAATCGAAAGGGACAGAGGCGCCTTGCGTGTCTCAACATTTGATCAAGAACCGATCGGTCCTCCTCAAGAGCGGTGAAACTTGTGGGATGCTCCTCCACAAAGTCCCGCATTTGATCAAAGTGAGTGACCGAGGAATGTCCTGAAGCTGCTGCGAATTTGCCGGGGTATTTGGCTGCAATCCGGAGCGCACCGAATCCGCCCATCGACAACCCTGCGATGAAAACAGGTGAATTCTCGGAGCAGGCTGGAACTGCATGTCGCGCCGCCGCGGGAACCTCCTCGACAATCCATCTCTCGAAATCTTGTGAACGATGGGCAAGGTATCCGCTTCCGTCTCCCCAAAGTCCGTCGCTGGGCATCACCAGGGCCATGGGTGGGATTTCTCCAAGGGCGTGGAGGCGTTCGTTGGTTTTGTGCGCGCCCCCCTTGAGCGTCCAAGCCCAGTGGCTGCCGTATACGCCGTGCAAAAGGATCACTATTGGCAAGTCTTCTGTATGCGCAGTGTCGGCGGGCGTATGGATCGAAATATCGCATCGCTGCCCCAGAGCCTTGCTCTTAAGGGTGACGAGGCGGATGCCATCCGTCTCAAAGCGCGGGTCGGATATTTCGAAGGTTCTGAACGGCAGGTTCAATGTAGGCGGGATGAATGCGGTTTAGACTGTGGCAAAATCTCGGTCTTTTATGGCTCGGAGCACGAGTTCTTGAGGCACGACGGATGCGTCCATGGTGGCGAGCGATATGATCGAGTCGGCGACTTGTCTGGCTGTCAGGAAGTCCTGCGTGGGCATCTGGCGCGCTACGGCATCGTTCCAAAACGGAGTGTCAACGCCTCCTGGAAGGAGAGCCGTTACTCGGACTCCGAAGCTTGCAGCCTCCTCTCGCAAACCTTGTGTGAAACCGCGGGCGCCCCATTTGGCCGCACAGTAGACGGTTTCGGAGGGGATGCCTCGCAGGCTGGCTGTTGAAATCACGTTGATGATATGGCCCGAGCGATTCGGCGCCATTGCACGCAGAGCAGCCTGACTGCCCAGGATCGTGCCTTTTAGATTTACGGACAGCATTAGGTCGATTTCCTGTTCCGAGTAGTCGGGAATGGCTCGATGCCGCGCGAGTCCCGCGTTGTTGATCCACAAATTGAGCGGAGCTCCGTGGTCCTGCGCCACCGATACCATGAGCGCGCAGTCCTGCGGTTTTGTGATATCGGCAACAGCAGAAACGGCCAGAGGCGAATCAAGCTGCTGGATTGCGTCTTTGAGGCCGAGTTCGTCGACGTCGGCGAGCACCACCCGCGCCCCTTCCTCGATGAGTCTTGAGGCCGTGGCAAGACCAATGCCGCGCGCGGCGCCCGTGATGACTGCGCAAATATGTTTGAGTTTCACGTGATGAGATTTGGTTATGCCGAGCCGCTTAGTTCGCGGAGATCCGCGCGTTTTGCCGCATAGGAAGTATTGAATGAAAGAGCAGCCGGTTCGGGTTCAATTTCTCGCACCTTGCACCATTCGGAGTAAAGCTTTGGCCACCAGTTTTGGTGAGAGGTCAATCCCTCTGCTTTGTACTTTTCCCAATCAATCAGCACGCGGGACCAGCATTCATCGCCGTAAGCGGTCGCGCTTTTGGAATCATTGAATTCCTTCACATACCAGTCTCTGCCGATGCGCGCGTGGAGAACCTCGTCCGCCCAATCAAAATCCTGCGCGAGTGCCGAGAAGGGATTGCCCGAGGCCTTCCCAACCTCCCACTCGAAACGTTTTCCGGTTTTTGGCATGAGGCCTTGCTCGATAAAATACAGCACTGCGTGCCGCTCGATCGGCTTGAGTTGCGTGTTCAGCGCAAGAGACCAGGTGAAGTTAATGCGCACCTGGTCCCGCCAGTCGACGCCCGCTTGCAGAAACCCAATCTCGCCCATCATTGCGTGGCGCGCTTCGTCCCAGAGCTGTCTGGTCATGTCCACCGTGTATTCCCAAGGTTTGTGGCTGGTTTCCGCAAGAATCGACGCAATGACCTCGGGGACGTCGATCTCTCGCAGTCGCTTGTAAAACATCATGAGCGGCTTGGCGTCCACAGGCATTTCGGGGTCGTATAGAAACGCCTCCGCATGAACCCCCATGTTGTATGGGTCAGAGAAGCGTTGGTCCCTTTTGGGCACCGGGTCGAAAACGTAGGGAGCGAGTGAACTCAAACGTTCTGGCGTTCCTGGAGTACGCGGAAGATGGCCATCAAGTCCTCCAGCGAGCCCAAGCAAGCGGACGATGTTTGAGCGCCATTCGCGTGAAGCATCGGTGTGTTTGCAGGCTAGATTTGAAAGGACCGTCCGTCCGTACTCAATCATCTCGCCAACCTCAAGCAGCGCGAACTTGCAAACGCGTACCGATGGGTGATCAACGAGAGGGTTTGTGGCTTCCATATAGGTTGCCAGTGATCTCTCGAGCGCGGGAATCGCTTCGCCGTAAATTCCAATGAGCAGATCCTGCGAATCCGTTGACGTGAGTATTTCGTCGAAAAATATCTCCAAAGCGGCGTCCGGAACAACGTCGAGACCAAGTGGGGGTTCGCGCATTTCGGCGACTCGCTTGCGAAACGCGGCGGCGTGCTCCGCGCAGTAATGTGCGTGCAAACTAAACCCCATCTTCAACTCGTAAACCGGCTCTGAAACGAGGCGGTGAATGAAGATCTGGTGTAGGCGGCGGAAGGCCCAGTGGAGGCGCTTGAGGCGGTTTACGCAACTTTCCACCGACAATCCTGGCTGCCCAGCCTCTTCGAATGTAGCGATTCCCGCCAAGGAGGGGATCCCCTGGTGGGTTTTGTAGGTCTTTTGAAAGCTCAACGAACTCATGGGCTCATGCTCTCGGATCGGCTTCGGTAAGTCTCCGTTTCTATGGCCTGTTTCTGTGCAATTATTGACTTAAAGTTCGCGGTTTTTTTGAAAAAGATGTTAACTGTAGCCCGTGCAGGCAAAGTTCGAGCGTGTTCGGCCGGGGCCAGGGAGGTCCCTTCGTATCTTGGAAATCTCTCAGCCAAAGTTTGATGCGGAATGGCATTTTCATCCGGAGTGGGAGTTGACGTGGATCCGAGAGGGCCGAGGTCGGCGGTGTGTGGGGGATTTTACCGAACCCTTTGCAGCGGGTGATTTGGTGTTGGTAGGTCCGGAGTTGCCACATTTCTGGTTCAGCGACGCGCCCGAGGCGGGACATAGCCGCGCGTTGGTGGTGCAGTTCCCGGAGGGTTTTCCAGGGGAGGCTTTGTTGGGCCTCCCGGAAATGAGTGAGTTGGAGCGGATGTTCAATCGGGCGCGGCGAGGGCTCTGTTTTTCGGGGCGCAGAGCCCAAGAGGCCTGTCGGCGCTTGGAGCGTGTGCCGAGGGTTGAGCCTTTTGATGCGGTGCTTGAGTTTCTGGGGGTACTCCAGATGCTTGCGGGTGCACGGAGTCGTGCGATTGCGGGTCCCTCGTACGAACGGCCGGCGGGGCAGGGAGCGCAGACTAGGCTGGGTCGCTTTTATGCGTTCCTAATGGCGCACTTTCGCGAAGCTCTCAGTCTTGCTCAAATCGCGGAGGCTGTGTCGATGAGTCCTTCGGCTTGCAGCCGATTTTTTGTGAAAGCGACAGGTGGCGGGCTCTGGGATTTTCTTGTGCAACTCCGTCTTGATCATTCGGCGTCGCTGCTGCGCGCGGGGGAGGAAAGCATCGCTGAAATCGCGTTCGAGAGCGGATTTTCAACTCTCTCGAGCTTCAATCGACATTTTCGTAAGCGACATGCTTGTAGTCCGAGGGAATATCGGGAGGCATTCAGGCGGGGGACCGTCTTCAAAGTGGCTACTTCAGATGATCAGGCAGGATATTCACCATCTCTCTAAGACGTTCTGATTGGTCTTTCGGGCACACCAGTATGGCGTCGCCTGTGTTGACTACGATTAGATCCGAGACACCGAGCAGAGCAACCTGCTGGGCGGGGTTAGTTGAAAAAACAACGTTTCCTGACGCATCGATTTGGTGCAGGGGAATGTTGCTCGCATTCGAGCTTGCGTGTTGCGGGAGGTATTGTCCCGTTGCAGGCCATCCGCCGAGATCGTCCCAGACAAACTCGGCTTCGACTGCGAGTGCGGAGGGGATTTTCTCCATGATTGCGCGGTCGAACGAAAGTTTTGTAAGGGCGGGGAAATGGGACGCCAGAAAAGCATCCGGTTCGTTGCTCGCGATCATCGCCTCTGCAAAATTGGAAAATTCCGGTGAGGCATGCTTGAGCGCAGCCAGCATCGAGGCGACATCCCATACGAACATGCCGGCGTTCCAGCGAAAGTTTCCTTGCTCGATATAACCCTGGGCGATCTGCGCGTCGGGTTTCTCGTGAAATTTTAGAAGTTGTCTGGCCGTGGATTGGGCGGACACCGTTTGGCCCAGTTCCAGATATCCGAAGGCAGTGCAGGCGAAGGTGGGCGGGATTGCGATCGTCACGATTTGGCTGAACGCGCGGGCGGCGTGCACCGCCTTTGAGAGCGTGGAGCGGAACGCCGTTGGATCGGGAATATGGTGGTCGGATGGCAGGACGACGGTTGTGGCCGAAGGGTTTCGCCGGGCAATGATCGCTGCCGCGAGAGCCATTGCCGCCGCGGTGTCCCGGCGGTCAGGTTCCACAACAATGTTTCCGTATGGCAAGGCCGGGACGAGTTTGCGAATTGCGTCTGCCTGGGATGCGGAAGTCAGAACAAGCGTGTTCTCCGGCGATATCAGGCCCTCTAATCGTTGAAGGGTTGTTTCTAGGAGGGAGCTGTCAGAGAAAAGGGCGAGATGATGTTTCGGTCGGGCTTGGCGGCTTAAGGGCCAAAAGCGTTCGCCGAATCCGCCCGCCAGAATTACCGCGTACAAAGACTCATCCAATGAGGATTGATTGTTCATGTTTAGAAAGGAATCGAAATGCACGCGGGATCAAGCATGAGCCTCACTCCGAACAGAGGGTTAACCCGGGCTAGAGCATCACGGTAGCTCAGGGTTACTGGTTCTTGACGTTGCTTGAGCTGGCTGAAGCACTCGGGTCGAAAATTAAGGGCAGGCGCACCTTAGGGAGATCTTTCAGGGAGAGGGTGAATAGGATTGATACGTCACTTTGCGAGTTGCGTTCAAACACAAGTAGACTGAGCGAAGCGATCCATGATCGAAGGCTTCGATCGATGCTGTAGGAATGGTACAGCGGCTGTTTGGTGCGCATTTCAAAAGTTTCCTGAATGCTGACGGCCCAGTCATCGTTGACTCGCAATCGCGCGGAGCCGTACAGCAAATCTGAATTTTGAAATTGCAAGTTGTTGGAGACTGCTGTCGTGCCGGTGGGGAGGCCGGAGACCCCCGCGATGTGGCGGTTCCCAAACGAAAATATCAAGTCACGAGTCGGCTGGAATCTGGAATCTAAGTTCACTTCGGAGAAGCCAGCGTCAAAGACTGGAGTTTGGGTGTTGAGATTGACATTCATCCACGGCACGGGACTCCATCGCAGGCGATTGAACAGATTTGAGAAATTACCAGGGTCCAGGCTGCCAAAGCTTCCGATACGCGGTTTTTCGATGCGGTTGTCAAAAAAGGTGTCCAATTCGAGCCAACTAAAAGTTCCGGTGTCCCGGCGTGTTAGAAGACGATTGCGAATACCCAAACGAAGAATTTTCCAGTCTGTGATGGAGTCAATCGCATTGAATTGCGGAAAATCGATGGGTGGAAGCGTCGTGGAGGGGTTGAGGGAGTCGATGGGCAGGATTTTAGAGGTGTCTTCACTCGAGCTCACAATCGACAGGTTGGCGAACGGTTGTACGACGTGCTTGAGTCCGTCTAAACCCCACTCTCTGCTCTCCACCGAATCGAAGGTTCGGGAGAACTTCATTGAAGCCTCCACGCCTAGGTTGGTGGTGATGCGGTTCACGCTGTCGCCTCCGGCGAAGTTTGCATCGCCTGGCTGGCGTACCCCGCCTGGGTCTCTAGCGGTCTCCCCGTAATGAGTCGCGCGTATCCCTAGCCGAGGCACGACGGAAACCAAACCTCCAAGCATTTTTGGGTAGGTCCATTGATGAAAAGTATCGGCTCTGAGGGTCTTGTGAGTGAGGTAATCGTAGGGATCCGGCTGACCGTTTTTGACGTATTTCCGGCTCAGTTGCGAAACACTGTTTTCACTCTCATAGAAGAGACCGCTCTTAAGAAACGGCTGGCGCCGTACGTCGAGTGCCAGCTCAGGAGTCTTTCCTGACCCTTCAAATTCCTCGTTGAATTGCCTGCGAAATTGAAGGCTTAGGGTGTAATTCTCATCCCACTTCGTGACATTGAGAACCGAGTCGGGGTTTGGGTCATGACGTAGTTCTCCCGGGACAAAGTCTTCAAGATAGTTAATGTCGCTGAGCTTGTTGAAGTTCAGGCTAGTATAGAGGGTGTCAGAAATGAAGCTTCGATCCTGCACAGACACTCGGTAGCGGTTCGACCCGACCGTCGTGCTTTCGCGCGTTGTGAGACCATTTAAGTTGTCCTGAAGAGGTCTGGGTGTGGGGCTCGAGTCGTCGAGATAGTAGGTTCGTAGCCGGCTCCAAGATTCCGAGCCTTGAGGTTTTCGATCAGCGTCCAACCCGATTGCGGCGCCACGTTTCGCGAGGTAATCGATCCGCGCCGCTCCCACCGTGTCGGTGCCCATCGAGAACAAGGTGCGTGTCAGTAAGAATGGGCCCCACGCCGAACGGGATCCGGGCGAAATTGAGAAACTTTGGTCGAGTTTTGCGGGCTGGTAGAGATAGGGAACCCAGAAAATCGGAGTTCTTCCGACATAGACCGTTACGTCTTCGTATTCGGTGTGGTCATTGTGAAAAAAGCGAACTTTGCGCGCCTTGATATGGATTGCAGGGTCTGGAGAATCGTCCGCCGTAAGGGTCGCTCCCGCAATTTCAATGGTATCTTTTCCCGCAGCCGCGATCCCATGTGCGTGTGCCATCATAGGTCCAGATGCTGCCCGGAAGTCTGATCCGGTCAGTTTCTTGGATTCTAAATTGTAGATCGCCCGGTCGCCCGCGAAGATTTTTCCGCCGCGAAAAATACGCACGTCCCCTGAAACCATCACGTCCCGGGTCTCCTGATCGTACTGAGCATAGTCACAGTAGATAGTCGTGTCGCCGACGCTGATGACTACATCTCCCCTCGCTACAGCAAGATTCCCGATACGCTGCACTTCTGTTCTCGACTCAATTTGAAGGGGAGCCTTTGGTGCGTCCGAGCGTCCGTTCGAAAACTGCGCGTTTGCCGGCAGGTGAAAAAACTGGGCTAACGCCAATGCGACGAGCGCTAGGGGTATCCGGCGAGGCTTCATATTGGGGTGGTGGGACCCGGAGAGTTAGCCGAAGAGCGCACATTTTGCCAGATGCAATCGTCGCCTCAGGGTCGTAAGGCTGGTGGGAAAGATAATCAATCTAGTTAAATAACTCTGCGGGCGATGAATGTGAGGTATTTCGGATTGGCTGCGTTAAGGCCGAGCCAAGCCGGTCCGCGTCCGAAGTCGTAGTGTCGGGAGACCCGGATGTTCTGTATTCTTGGTGGGTATGTTTAAGATCAGGCGTAAACTTTGACTGGCGGCCGGAGTGTCTGCGATGGCCGTTTAATTTTGGGTGGAAACGGGAACGGTACATGCTCATCGGCGAGTGCAGGATCAGAGGACAGAACTCCACGCTGCCGGGTTGCGCTAATCAAATTGCGCAGATCCTTCGGCTCTGCAGACCTTCTGAATTAACTCAGCCAGGCGCTCAAATTCTACCGGTTTTGTGAGATGGTAGCTGAATCCGCTTTCTCGGCTGCGGGTGACGTCGGAATCCATTCCAAATCCGCTCAGCGCTATGGCTCCAAATTTGATCCGGGGTTTCCATCGCGTCGTGAGCTCTGTTCCATCTCCGTCCGGTAACCCTAGATCGGATACCAAAACATCGACTCCGGTTTCGGAGAGAATCTCGGATGCGGAGCGAATGTCGCCAGCAACCAGCACCTCGTGTCCAAGCCTTCGGATCATCCTTGCTAACACGTTGCGGGTGGTTTCGTGGTCGTCCACAAGAAGGATTCGAATGCACGGTGCGGAAGCGCAGTAGGTGGGTTCGCAGATTGAAGCGGTCGGCAGTTCCGGCGGTCTCGCCTCCAGAGGCAGATCGACATGGAAGGTGGCTCCCATTCCGGGGCCGGCGCTCTCGACGGTGATCTCTCCCCGATGCCTCTCGACAAGCCGCTGCGCGATGCTCAATCCAAGCCCAAGGCCTTGTGCGGCAGCGTGCGCGTTGCAACGCGGTCCTTGTGTGAAAGGTTCAAAGATCCGCTTGAGATCGGCCTCGCGGATCCCAAAACCCTGATCAGAGATGCTTACCCGGGCGCTTGCCTTAGAAGCAGAAAGTTTTACTCGGATCTGCGAATTGGAATACGAAAACTTGATTGCGTTTCTCAAAATATTCCCGAAGACTTGTTGCAGGCGGACACCGTCTCCGCGCACTGCGCAGCATTTGTCCGGCAAATCCAGCTTGATTGTTAGGTGCCTTTCTTCGGCTTCGCTCTTTAGGCTTTCGCAAACCTCCTCAAGGACAACCCCCAGATCCAGCATTCGAGCGCTGATTGAAATGCCGCCACGTTCGATTCGGGTGAGGTCCAGGAGATCGTCGATCAGCCTCGCTTGGAGACGCACATTATTGAGTATGATTTGAAAATCTTCCCGCATCTGGGGCGGGAGGCCCGGAGACCTGGCGTATTCGCTCGCCAACAAAAGGACAGGGTTTAAGGGGCTTCGCAATTCATGTGAGAGCGAGGCAATGAAGTCATCTTTTGCCCGATTTGCGGCTTCTGCGGCTTCTTTTGCGTGGCGTAACGCCTCGGTTGAGAACGCCGAAGTCAATTCCGGCGAGTTTATGGCCGGCGCACCGCCGCGTCCTGAAGAGAGCGATCGCTTCGTATACGAATGGCTCAGCGCAGCCAAAGCTCCGCAGCTCGCTGCAATTGCTGCCAACCAAAGTTCTCCGGAACACCGACTCACTTTTTTCAACTCGCCGCTCTCCTCAATTCCCGCGACGCTAGCCGAAAGCAATGAGAATACGAAAAACAAGGTGAGCCGGGGCGTTTGGATCTTTTTTTTGTGCGGACTTGAATGCCGGTCCCCCTCACTTTCTGAAGGTATTACCAAAGGGCGGGTCTTCTGCGTTGAAGTGGACATGATTCGTCCCGAATCGAGTATCGGGGGGAGGATGGACTGATTAGGGTGGGATGAGTCGAAATAGGTGGGGGTATTTTGCTGTGGCGCTTGGATCTCGGGGTGCGGGAGGGCTGGGGGGCCGGTTTGCTGCAGTGATGGTGCATGCGCTCAGCTTGAAAAGTGTCGCCAGGCTGACTTGATCTGCCTAAGACGCTGCGGTAATCAGGATTATCGAAAGCGTAAACTTCATCCCATGAATCCGGCTGCCTCCCATACTTGCCCGTTACTTTTTCTCACTTTGGTCGCGCAGCTTTGGATGACTCCGGCCAACGCCGCCGATTCCTGGAGGCAGTTTCTCGGTTCGAGACAAAACAACGTGGTCGAGGATGCGCCCAAGCTGCCGGTCACTTGGGACGAGTCAAAGGCTAGGTGGATCACCGAAATTCCTGGGGAAGGGTGGTCTTCCCCAGTGGTGTCCGACGGGTTGGTTTGGCTGACCACTGCGACCGATGAGGGACTTTCGTTAAGGGCGGTTGCTGTGGATTATGCTTCCGGGGCGATTGTTCATAATATTGAGGTTTTTAAACCGGAGGCTGCGATACCCAAGCATCGACGGAATTCTTATGCATCCCCGACTGGGATCCTCAGCGGGGGGCGCTTTTTTGTTCACTTTGGGACAAATGGAACGGCCGCTTTGGACGCTAAAACCGGCGAGGTCCTTTGGAGGCAGAGGGACCTTATCGTCGATCATCAGAACGGACCAGGTGGCTCATTGACTGAGGTGGGAGATTACCTGCTTATTCCTTGCGACGGAATGGACGTCCAATACGAGGCGGCGATTAAAAAATCAGATGGACAGATTGCATGGAAGTCCGAGCGTTCGGCGAAGCCGCATCTGGAGACGCTTGCACCGGATCGACGCAAGGCTTATGGCACTCCATTCCTGGTGACCATTGGTTCGGAAACACTAAGTTTGACCACTGCGTCCACACGTCTCTACGCGCTTGACCCGATGACGGGGCGTGAGCGTTGGTTTTTAAATTATGGTTCTGGCTTTTCTAACGTTCCATTGCCGGCCACGGACGGAAAGAATCTAATCATCTGCACGGGATTTATGAAACCGGAGGTTTGGTGTGTGAAACTCGAAGCGGCCGAGGGGGACATTTCAGAGACCCATGTTTTATGGAAACAGGACAAGGTAAAAGCGCCTGATCAGGCCACTCCGGTGATCGCAAATGGACTAGTGTTCATGGTCTCGGGAAGCTTTGCTTCATGTTTGGACTTGGTCACAGGCGAGCTGCGGTGGCGTGAGCGCATCGTGGTTGATAAAGGCGATTTTGCTGCTTCGCCTCTGGTCGCGAACGGGCTGGTGTATTTCTTTGATCCCGCTGGTGATGCAACAGTGGTAAAGGCGCAGGCAGCCTATGAAGTTGTCGCAAAAAATACTTTAAAGGATGGGTTCATGGCATCTCCCGCAGTGGTTGGAAACAGCTTGGTGCTGCGAACAAAATCGGCTTTGTACCGCATAGAGTAGCGTGTGAATTGAGGGGGGGGTATTGAGTCTGTGGCGTCGCTGATAACTCGCGACCGATCGTGCCGTCGTTGGCATTTGGATGCGGGATTTTCAGAAACTGCTCAATTTTGAGGATGCATCCGTGGGCACTGCGTTGAGCGAAATGGAGGGTGGAATGGACGTCGGTCAACACGGGTTCCAAAAGTGGGGCGGTGTAGGGGGCGGGCCCGTTCGGTGTTTGATCGCACGTTGTGCGTGCAATTCGAAGAAACAAAGGTGCAGGTTATGACTAGTATCAAATGGATGGGATTGGTTGCTGCTATCGGAATGGTAACGGTGCAGGCTGGCTATGCGCAGCCCAGCAAACAGACGACGCCCGAAAAAGCAGCCGAAAAAACAACGGAGTCCTCTCAGCAGTTGCTTCCGTTCGTGGGTAAGGTGATGTCGGTGGATGCGTCCGCCCGGACCTTTACTTTGAACGGTAAAGAAAAGGAGAGGCTTTTCCGTACAACGGATCACACGGAGTATTGGAAGGATGGAAAGCAGGCGGACTTCCACGCCATCGGAGTCGGTGAAATGGTGCGCGGCAACGCGTACAAACGGGAAACCGATTGGGAAGTGAAGAAGATCACTGTTGGCGAAAAAGAAGCGCCTGAGGTGGAAAAGAAAAAGAAGTAACTGGACCGCCGGGGGCATTCCGATGCTGCGTGTGTAGAGGGGTGGCGGGCGCTTGGATAAGTTCAAGCATGGTTTGGTGGTGTGTTGACCGTCGGAGCCGAAAGGTTCCGGCGGTCATTCCCGTGTGGGATCAAAAAGCAGAGATGTATCGCTTTTGACTCGTGAGTATTGTCGTGAGTATTGGCGCACCGATCCTTTTTGGGTGGATCGAACAGAGAGTTCACGCGCCGCCTATTAGGGTTGCGCTTTGGTGGGGCACAAAAGGGCATTCTCCTCGATCTGCGAACCTGCGGACGCAGTCCTCGCTCCGGGCTGTATCGAATGCAAGAGCGTACAAGTTGGTTTGTACCACCGCCCAACGGTTGTCTAAAAAGCGCTGTAGTGCACGCTGACGGTGCGGTAGACGTTTTTCGGATCGGTGGCGGCGAAGAAAATCAGCTGTAGTCTGGCAGCTCCAACATTCCATTGATAACCAGTGATGGTTTGGGTCACGCCGATTGTTCCAACTTGTTCGGTTTTGCGGGCGATCTGCTCGCCCTGGCCAAAGTTCTCTGAAATACGGCGGCGAAGGTCAGCCATCACTGAATTGTACTTATCCTCCGGCCAACCTTCGGATCGGTATTGCAGCTCCGCTCCAACCAGCGCACCCTGCTTGCAGTAGAAAGTGGTTTTACTAAGACCATCCTGTGGCAGGCCTTCGACTTCGATCGCCTCTCTGTTTCCTCGCACCATCTTCCTAGCTGTGACTTTCCCTCCGGCAGCGACGACGAGACGCTCGAGCCTGTCAGAGGTCTCGCCCCAAGTTAGGTTAAATGGGGGTCTTATTTCTGACCGCGTCTCTTGAGCAACAAGTGGCCGGGGACCGCTGTTTAATCCAAGTAAGCAGATCCAAATGACCCGAGCGCGATGCGAGAGGGAAAAGTGGATCTGCTGCTGGAGGCTCTTGGTCACGCTTTTTTTGCAGTGCTACTAATTGCCAAATCCCGGAGTAGCCGCGGTTCAACTTCCACGGGGGAATGAGTCATCAAATCGACACCGCGGTTGTTTTTTGGAAATGCAATCACCTCGCGAATGCTCTCTGCGCCGCACAACAACATCACGAGGCGATCAAGACCCAGTGCGATGCCGCCGTGAGGGGGAGCTCCAAAGCTGAATGCCTTTAAGAGATGCCCGAACTTGGTTTGTTGCTCCTCGGGACCCACTCCCAAAACTTCGAACAGCTTCGATTGGAGATCCCTTTCGTGAATTCTGATGGATCCGCCGCCGAGTTCGACGCCGTTGAGCACGACGTCGTATGCAACGGCGCGTATTTTCCCGTAATCGCCGGATTCCATTAAGTGAAGATCTTCGGTGCGTGGGCGGGTAAATGGGTGGTGTACTGCAGCCCAGTGATTGTCTTCGGGGCTGAATTGCAGGAGGGGAAAATCCACCACCCAAAGGAAGTTTAACACAGAAGAATCTTCCGTGAGCTTCAGCAGTTCGGCTGCACGCAATCGAACGCGGCCAAGCACCTCACTCGCTGGCTGCCATTTGTCGGCACCAAAAAACAAGACGTCCCCTTCTTGAAACTCCATGGTTTCGGCTAGGGATTTTTTCTCGGTGTCTGTGAAAAATTTGACGATTGGAGATTCCCATTCACCGTCCTTGAAGCGGATGTACGCCAGCCCTTTTGCTCCAAGCTCTGTTTTAACCCATTCCTCCCATTTTTTTAGCTGTTCCTTGGAGATATGCTCTGCGGCCCCCTTTGCGTTGATCGCCTTGATGACGCCTCCGCCGTCGAGGACGCTTCTGAACACTTTGAATTGTGTATCCTTGAAAACCTCGGTGAGCGATTTGAGCTCCATTCCAAAGCGAAGGTCCGGCTTGTCAGAGCCGAAGCGGTCCATTGCGTCTGCATAAGTCATCCTCGGAAATGGTGTCGGAATCTCCACATGCCGCGTTTCCTTGAAAACTCTGAATAATAGTCCTTCGATGAGAGATTGGAGTTCCACCTCGGTAACGAATGATGCTTCGACGTCTATCTGGGTGAATTCAGGTTGCCGGTCAGCGCGCAGATCTTCGTCCCGGAAACAGCGTGCGATCTGGAAATACTTTTCCAAACCTGCGACCTGAAGAAGTTGCTTATACTGTTGTGGGGCTTGAGGGAGAGCGTAAAAACTCCCGGGATTAAGTCTTGAAGGCACAAGGAAATCCCGCGCGCCCTCTGGGGTTGGGTTTGATAGGATTGGGGTTTCAATCTCCAAAAAACCTTTTTCATCAAGGTAATCACGAGTCGCTTTAACCACGCGATGGCGCGTTTTCAGGTTCTGCGCCATCTCGCTTCTCCGGAGGTCAAGGTAGCGGTAGTTGAGCCGCAGGTCTTCATTCGCGAGTTTCGAGTCCAGCGGAAATGGGGGAACATCGGATTTGTTCAAAACCGTCAACTCGCTTGCGATGACCTCGATATCTCCGGTCGCCAGCTTGCTGTTTTCGGTCCCTGTGAGCCGATGAGAGACTTTTCCGGTAATTTGGATCACGTCTTCACCGCGCAATCCGTGGGCCGCTTCAGATACCTGTGGGTGTTCCTCGGGACGGAACACGACCTGAGTAAGACCATCTCTGTCTCGCAGGTCAATGAAGATGACGCCGCCGTGATCGCGCCTCGAGTTTACCCAGCCTGCCAATGTGACTGACTGACCGGAGTGTTCTTTGCGCAAGCTGTTGCAGGAGGTGGATCGATACATAAAGGGGGTAAAGGATAGGCGGTTATTCTGGCATTTCCAGCGCGGAGTAGACGTTCCTCAGGGGCGGTTTTCCTAAGAGACGCTTCGGACTGCTGCGCCTAAGTTTCCGGCTTGTCCTGGTCGTTGAATCACAGAGCCGTTGGGCGGGTTTCTGATTTTCGGAGAAGAAGCTCGGCGGTTTTGCGGGTTGACCCCTGATGCCCCTCTACAGCCCCGGCGGCATTCTGCGCAATTCTGCTGCAGCGATCCGCATTGCTCAGGAGGTCGTTTACCGCATTTAACAGCGCGCTTTCGTCGGCGACTTGGACAGCCCCATCCATCCGCAGCAAGTGTTCAACCACCGTCTGAAAGTTTTCCATGTGCGGTCCGAAAATGACTGGCTTGCCCGTCAGTGCAGGCTCGACAGGGTTTTGTCCGCCGACACCAGTGAGGCTTTTGCCAACGAAAATAACGGTTCCTAAAGCGTACCAGTCGCGGAGCTCTCCCGTCGTGTCCACGATCACAATGTCAGCCGGTGCAGACTCCAGCGGCGTTTCTAGCTCGCTGCGGCGGACGATTCGAAAACCGAGTGGCTCGAGTTCCTTAATCAAATCCGCTGCTCGTTCAATATGTCTTGGGACTAAAATAAGGCGCAGGTTTTTATGTCGGCGTCTCCAGTGGGGTAGCAGCTTTGAGAGTATCAACTCCTCGCCCGCGTGGGTGCTGCCCGCGATCAAAAGCGGCATCTCGGCCGAGACACCCGCAATCGACAGCAGATTTCGGAACTCAGCTGTACGTGAGTTTCCCGATGTGGTTGCCTGATCAAACTTGATGTTTCCTGTGATGTGCAGTTTGGGAGAAGGCACGCCAATCTGGTTCCATTTATCTGCGGCATTCGTGTCGGGCACGCCGATCCAATCGAGTAGCGAAAACAGTGGGCACACCCAGCGGCTGAAACGGTTAAATCTAGCCGCTGATCTGGGTGAAAGTCTCGCGTTGACCAGTGCGATTGGAATTCCAAGTTCGACGCAACTTGTGAGCAGATTCGGCCAGACATCTCCCTCAATCAAAACCACACGCTGGGGTTTTATTAGTGCGAGCGTTCGTCTGATGGCGCCGCGGCTGTCGACCGGATTGTAGATGGGAACGAGCCACTCCTTGGCGGCGTCTTTCGCAATAGCGAATCCAGTAGAAGTGGTTGTAGAAAGAACAATTCGGATATCCGGCTCAAGGGCTCGAAGTGACTGGGCAAGTTTTAGCGCCACAAAGGTTTCGCCGACGCTGATAGAATGGATCCATGTCCAGCCTCCTATGGATAAGGTTTTTTGATCAGCCTCACTAAACAAACCTAGTCGCTGTCCGAAGTTTTCGCGATACCCTCCGCGTCTGCGCATTCGCAAAAAGAAACCTGGCAGCAAAGCAGCCGCCACAAACGGAATCACCACTCGGTAAATGGTGAGCGGCAGGGTGACGTTGTTTGGAATGGGCCGGGGTTTGGACACGAGAAGATCAGTGAGCGTCCAGTATGTCAAAGGCCGTTGATATGCCTTCTATTCTTGTCGATTCCTTAAGCTGCTCTT
>JBILUQ010000044.1:0-19268 GCA_044370935.1 Chthoniobacteraceae bacterium | reverse complement strand
GTCTCTGGTTTTCCAGCGAGCGCTAGCGCGTAGACTGCGAGAGCCTGCCCTGAGTAGGACGCGGCCAGCTCGGCGCTGGATGGCTTTGTGAGCCATGTCTTGAGATATTCACGAAGTCTTCCCGCTGATTCCGCCGGCACCAACGTTGCGATCCTCGGATCGGGGTCCTTTTCAAGAAGGGCGATCAGCACGCCTGCGTAAGCCGAGCACCACGGATGACCGGTGGACGGTTGTCCGCCGTTGAAAGTCGCGTTTAAAACCGACGTGAGGCGGTTGCGCGGCCAATAACCGATGCTCCCATCGGGCATTTGCATCGCAAAAATCCGCGTAATTCCCTCCTCAATCACCGTCATGCGTTTCTGGAGGTCGAGTCGCGGAAAATTCAACTCAGCCGCCAGCACCCACGGGAACAAAGTTGAAACGGTCTGCTCTGCACAGCCGTATGGATAGGAGAGAAGGCCGTTCGCGGCTTTCTGAAAATCAGCGAGCGGTGAGCGATGGATAGTGACAATCGCTTGTCCTGTGCCGGCGAGCAGGACCGGGTCGGTTTCATCGAGCGGCCTGTGCACGCCCTTGCCGAGTCTTTGCACGCGGGTTTCGTGCAGTGCTGGAATGTGCCAGCCGACGTTCATACTCTCCTTCGCGCCATCCGTCTCGCTGCCATCAACGGAGCGCACACGCCACCGGAGCTCTGCAGTACCGATGCCCACGAACAGGGCGGGAAACTCGAGCGCGACCGAGGTCCGCGCCGGCACGTTCGCTCTGCGTGTTGAACCAGCCTCGAGGCGAATGATGGGGTCAACATCCAACGACACATCCACCTCCAAAGCCGCGTCCTTCAGATTTTGAACAATGCAACGCAGCCTCAGAAGATCCCCGCGATTTGCGAACTGGGGCACGCCGGATTGGATCTGCAGCGGCTTGTTCACTCGGAAGCCAGCCTCCGCCGAGCCAAACGACTGCGGACCATGGCTGACCACCGCCATCACCCGAAACTTTGCAAGATTGTCAGGCACTTCGAGGGGCGCGCTAAAGCTGCCATCGGGGCCGGTCAAAGCGCTCCCGATCCACAGCGCGTTGAGTTTGAAGTTCCCACGCAGATCACTTCCGCTGCCACCCTTCCCGTCGGAACCAACGAGGTAACCCTTGTTTTGATAATCCGGCTCTTGATCCTCGTCACGCAAGGCCCAGATGCTGGACCGCCACCGGAGTCGTCGGAAGGACCACGGGAAAATGCTCTCAACAGGCTGCGGCGTGACGTAGCCGGTCATTTGAAGCACGCCCTCGTGAACCGCGTACAGTGCGACATCCGCGCCGACTGCCGGCTTGCCGTCGGCCTGCGACACATGCACCACCGGATTGATGACGCTGCCGGGCCGCGTATCGGCGGGAACACCAGTGATCCCGACCTGCAACCGCGCGTCGGCCGGTTCGACGCGGATCTCGACATCGTCCGCCTCGACCGTTGGCATTGGATTCTTGAGCTTTGATTGCAGCGCGCCGCGAAGCAAATGGACCTCGAGCACGCCACCGGGCGCATCTGCGGGAAGAATCGGCATGTCAAAATACGGCTTCTCCTTGGTGATGGGCAAGAGCCAGTAGCGCTTCACCGAATCCTGCTGGTAGGTCGCCAGCGCGAGGCCGTCCACATTGCTGCGCACAAGGATGTGAGCCGTTTCACCCGGATGATACAGCTTCTTATCGGGAGCTACCGAAAGTGAATCTCTTTCAAAATCAGGAAAAGTTTCTTTGGGCGACTGGGCCTTTGCCACGTCAAACTCGATCATGGAAAGCACGGGGCGCCCCTTTAAATCAGTAGTCTGCGCCTCCAGCACATACTGCCCCGCCTGTAGACCTATGAGCTCTGCTGAAAACTGGTCGTTCGGTAAAACCCATTGTCCCGCGATGAGGGTCGGTAATAACGGGCGCGCGGCAAGCTTTCGAACGGGTTGAAACGTGGCGGAGGTTTTCTTGACCTCGCCGGATGCCGTCCGAGTCACACTGGTCGACCACAGAACCCTCCTGACCAAAATCTCCACAGGAGCTTTTGGCTCAAGAGGCTCGCGCGTTTCAGAGTCAACCGCGACCAATTGAACGGGCACGGAGCTACCCTCTTTGAACCAATTTTTCGGGACATTCATCCCGAGGTAAAAATCAGAACTGTGCGCCACAAATTCATGCGATTTGGATAACGTCTGGCTGTTGAGATCCGTGATCTCGGTTTGAAAAACCATGTCCCTCGGCCCGGCAGGATTTGGACTCGCATCAATGCTCCAGGAAAAATCTGCCTTTCCTGCCGCATCGAGCTTCAGTTCACCCGAGCGCACATCTCTTGGCGAATTAGGCCACAGTGCCTGCCTGACATTGGACCGTACGCTCACACCAAACTCGATGGCGCCGTAGGCTGGGACGGTGAATGACGCTGGACTTTCGTGCATTTCCCAGCGGACGACCGCATCGTTGACTGGCTGCCCCGAGAGATAAGTGGCCGAAAGGCGTGCATCGAAATTTGCTGGAGTCTGAATTCCAAATGGCGCGGTTAGCGAGATTCGAAAGGCATCGGGCTGGAACTCCGCGACAGTCACCGAGTGGTTGATGACAAAGTTTGAATCCTGATGTGCTAGAGAGAGTGTGTAGCCACCTGTACGTCTTGGCAGCTCTTTGCTGAGCATCCAGGCGCCCGCACTGTCCAGTTCAACAACCTCATCGTAGAGCTGTTCGCCGCGGTTTCCTTCGAGAACCGCATGAAACTTCATGCCGTTCGGGATCTGCAAGCCGCCGGCGCGCACCTGACGGATGAACACCTTTGCATGAAGGGTCTCGCCCGGCCTGTACAAATCACGGTCGCTGAAAACAAACCCTTCCAGTTGCGGACGCGGCTCATTTTCAGCGATGAGCTTGGACACATCCACGTCGCCCGAATCTTTTACCCAGAAATTTGTGTCAAAAAGAACCGTTAGCTGGTCGTTGCCCAATGTCGCTTCAACCCAAGCCGCCCCCTGAAACGGCACCTTGGCGGTGCCGTCTCCGCCCGTTTCAAGTTCACCGATCTGTTCGCGCTTCGTGTTGTAAAAAACGCATTTCACCCCGGCCAAAGGCGCGGCATCGGCGAGCGAGTAGGCGAAACAAAAGCCCGGTCCTCCGCGCCCCGCAAACAGTTCCAACCCGATGTCGGTAAGTTGCACCAGCGTCTGTACTCCCCGCTTCAAACCACCGCCGGACGAAGTTTCGCCCGCCACGGGGATTTCCTCCGCTGTGAGCAGCACGACACCGCTTTTGTTTTTTCCAAGGATATCATTCCAATTCAAAAGCACCTGAGACTCCTGTTTGGTCGCATAATCGAAATCGACGGTGCTTTCATGAACAACCCGCCCTTCGAAAACAGCGGGGTCAACACGGACGCCATCCCTGTCATTGCCTCCATCCTCGCTGTGGTATTCGGACTGGTATTGCTTCCAGAGCTGCAGCGCGGTCCAACCTTTTTCGGGGGAAATGAGATGTGCGGTGATTCGGGCTTTTGGAACCTTGACGCCCATCAAGGCGACATTCCGCCTACCGCTGGAGAGCTGCCGGGCTAGTTCACGTTCAAAATATAGGCGCGGAGGCAGAGGATCGAGCTGCAGGGTTGCCTCAAACGGCTGATTTAAGATGGACCCATCCTCCGCCCGCAAACCCTTCTCCAAGCGCACCCGGTAGTCCACACCCGGTTGAAAATCGCCCACCAAGACAATACCCTTCCAATTGCGGTACACCTTCAACTCGTCCACGGGCGGGTTGAGGAGAGCCTGCGCGCTCGAAAGCCGTTTTGTTTCCTCCTCCGAAAGCGGTTTTGAACAGTTCAAAGTGAGACGGGCCTTTTCCAAGGGCGTCTTCGATAGCACAGCCGACTCGATGCTAAGGGGGACCACCTTTCCCATCGCGATGCGCTGCAACGTATCGGCATCCGTCAAAGCCGCACCACGTGCACGCTTTAAATCCAATTCAAAGCTCCAGTGCTTGCCTTCATCCAAGGACCGCTGCGGCGAGACAACCCAGTCATTTGCGCCATCCATGAAGACGAGCACGGCGGCGGGCGGCTCCTTGGAAGCCTTTTCCTTCCATGTCAGGAGACGTTCCTGAAACGAGTGGCGCGGAGCCCGCTCCACGGTACCCGCCGCGATCCGCATGCCATCGTCCGACACGAACCACGCGGCAGCTCGGAGCTCGTCAGGCTTCACGTCGTCGTTGAATGTCACGCGGACACTCGCATTCGCATCGAGCACCATGGCCGAAGGACTGTCATTGCCTCCTCGGCGGCCGTTGACCCTAGATTGAAGGACGCCAAAACTGGGCGTCTTTCTTTCTCGTTCGACTCCGGTGGGCGGCTGGATCTGTTGACCTGCCAAATCCTTCAACCCCGGCCGCGGGTCAAACCGCAGTTTCATTCCAAGATCAAGGCCCGACAAAAAGCGGATCGATCCCGTGGAGGGACTCGTCCATTGAAATTCATACGGGACTTTTGGGTCCACAAGAATGGGGGGCACATCTGAGGGCGTCTCATCCATCCTGCTGGAAAACTTAACGCCGACCGTTTCTCCCTGAGCAAGCTCATCAGAAGGCGTCACCAGCTTGAAAGTCGGCCCGCCCGCGGCGAACAGGACGGCTTGGAAAAAACAGAGCATCCATCCGGCAATCTTTATCATAGTGTGCGTCTACAAGCTTGTAGCCCATGTTGTTAAGAACTCCAGCTCCGACCGATAGTCTGCTGGCGTGTCATCCGAGCATCCGTTTTGGGCGCCATGCTTTCTCTTGATCTAGTTTGCGCAGACCACCAATGTGAACGCTTACTCGAACTGGTTATTATGACTTCAAACATTGGATTCGTCGGCCTCGGCCGGATGGGCGCCAACATGGCGCGCCGACTCAAGGATTGCGGCTACACCGTCAGCGCGGTCTTTGATATGAATCGCACGCTCACGGACACGCTCGCCTCGGAACTTGGTGCCGCCGCCTGTAAGACGCTTGCGGCGGTCACGGCCGTCTCGGACGTGATCATTACGGTGGTGACCGATGATGCAGCGATGCGTTCGATTTTCACCGCGGGCAACGACAGTTTGCTCTCGGGCGCCAAAGGCAGGGTTTTTATCAACTGTGCGACCGTTTCCCCAGTCGTGCATTTGGAGGTGGAAAAGCTGGCCGAAGCCGCGGGCGCTCATTCTCTTGAGGGCTGCATGGCGAGCAGCATTACGCAGGCGCGAGAGGGCTCGCTGTACCTCATGATCGGAGGCAAGCCGGAGGTGTTCGACTCAGTCAAAGCGATTCTCGAAAAACTCAGTACCAACATGCGTTACGTCGGGCGCGCAGGAGAAGCTGCCAAAGTGAAAGCTTTGGTAAACATGGTGATGAATATCAACACGGCGGGCCTCGCCGAAGGACTCGGGCTCGCATCTGCACTTGGTCTGGATTTGTCCATGATTCGTGAAGTGTTTTCGCAGACCGGTGCGGCCTCGCGTGTTCTGGTGACCGACGGCGAAGACATGCAGAACCGAGATCACTCCTGCTTTTTCAGCGCCGCGCACGCAGCCAAAGACAGCGGCATCGCCCTACAACTCGCGCAGGCAGCGGGACTCAACCTGCCGCTTGCGACGGCCACCAAGGAACAGTTTGAGCGGATGACCGCACAGGGCCTTGGCGAACTCGACAAATCAGGCATCGCGGAGCTGACCTTCCCGGGGCGCGGACCAGCCACCAAGTAAACCCCATTCAATCTGGATTGGATTCCCCACCTGGCGCGTTTGCCAACCGGCTCATCACGGCTTTCAGGGTCTTGTCACGTGCTGCCGCACAAAGCGCGTCGTTTTCAGCGGGGAGCGTTTCAATCCACCGCACGGTGTCCGCGCCACCAATGCTCCCGAGCGCGTCGAACGCTGCCACCCGCTCGGCAACGTGCCTGGTAAGGCACAGGCGTTCGCAAATCACGGGTTCCACCTCCCCCCATCCCTTGGCAGCAACAACCTCAAACGCCGCAATCCGATTGCGCACATGGGCCGCTGGATTCGCCGCCATCTGAAGCGAAGACTTTCGAGCCAACGCCCACAACTGGATATCGTCCGGATTGATTTCCGCGATGGCAACGAGCGCTGCCCCGCACAGCGGCCGGCTTACGTCTCCCTCCAATATCTTGGAAAGTAATTTCACCACGATGGCCGCACCCTGAGCCGACAGATTGCAACGACCAAGATGCAGAAGCGCAAACTCGCGTTCCGCCTCAGGTAACGAAATGTCAGCAACCAGGTTTACGAGCCCGTTTTCGACTTCAGAGACCGACGCGGCCGACACCGCTCCACAGCGCAACCAGCAAAGAGCCTCGTCCACACCCAGCAACCATTCCCCCTCCTGAGCCGCATCGTACTTCCACGCCTGCCTCAGGAATGCCCAAACTGGCGCCCGACACTCGGCATCCGACTTGCGGGGGTCCGTGTCGAGTATTCCCGCAATCAAAGGCGGAGCGGCGCTAACGTGCGACGCCTGCTGCTCCTCGGGTAATCGAGGATCTGGCTTAATTTGATTAAAGCTAGCAGCCCTTCGCAATTGAGGACTGTCGAACACACCAACGGCCTTCGCGTCCATGAGCAGGCTGCAATCGAGGAGAGCAATCAGACAAAGCACGCGCATGAAAACCCGCCTGCAACGAAACAAAATTTGCGAGGCCTGCGTTGGTAATATTGCCATGGCGTAAACGGTCAAAAACTGCGTGCGCGAACAAACCGGCCCCCTCGCCGGGGCCGCCGACCAGCGAACTGATCGCTAGGTGCGCTCGTACCCAAACATCGGAGCACGACACCGCGCCGGATGCTGCATTTGCGAGGGGAATTCTTTGTCGAATACAAACCGACGGCAAAAGCGATGCACCCAGACCCTCACGGGATAATGACCGCCGACGGCCAGTGCTGGCCCGGACACATGGACACCACAGCCGCATATCCGGAGGGCGGTTATGAGACTGGACTGAACGCCTCAAGCGTCGCACCCTAAGTTCAAACAATTCCGTTGGGCGCGATGAAATAGCGGCTCAACTAAAATTAAGAATCGCCGCAACCTGCAACGGCGCGGCGACTCCACAAATTTCGAGCGGCAGTTTGAATCGTTAATTTGCGCGGCGCTCACGGACCGAAGCCGCAAGATCTGCAATCACCTCAGCGCGCGGCCGCGCCCCTAGGTTGCCCTTGCCGTGGAGTCGGACGCTGACACAACCCGCCTCCAAGTCGCGTTTTCCCACAACCAGCATCGTGTGAACTTTGCTCTCCTCAGCGCGCAGAACTTTGCCATTGATCTTGTCCGTGCTCACATCGCTTGTGACACGGATGCCTAGCGCACGCAGTTGATTTTCCAACTCACGCGCAGCAGCCACGAGCTCATCCTCCGCGCCGATCGGCAGAATGCGCACCTGTTCGGGTGCAAGCCACAATGGGAAGTTACCCGCGTAATGCTCGATGAGGAAACCGATGAAACGTTCGTGCGTGCCGAGCGGAGCCCGGTGGATGCAAAGCGGTGTTTTTTCTGTGTTGTCGCGATCCTTGTAAACTAGGCCGAAACGCGAAGGCACAGCGAAGTCCACCTGATTGGTGGCGATGGTAAACTCGCGTCCAATGGCGCTCCAAACCTGCACGTCAATCTTGGGCCCGTAGAACGCCGCTTCGTTTGGCACCTCCACGTATTTAATCCCTGATTTTACCAAAACAGCACGAACCATCTCTTCAGTTTGTTTCCAAAGCTCAGGCTCGTTGACAAACTTTTCCCCGAGCCTCGCGGGGTCATGAGTTGAAAAACGCATCAGATAATCGCCGAGTCCGAAAATCTTGAAGTAATTCAAATACATTTCATTCACTGCCATAAACTCAGCCTCGAACTGTTCCGGCGTGCAATAAATGTGAGCATCATTCATCTGCATGGAACGCACTCGGTGGAGACCGAGCAGTTCGCCGGACTGCTCGTACCGATAGCAAGTCCCGTACTCCGCTAGACGCAGCGGCAGGTCCCGGTAGCTGTGGGGGACAGCCTTGTAAATCTTGTGGTGATGCGGGCAGTTCATCGCCTTGAGATAGTATTTGTCAGAAACGGTTATCTGGCCGTCCGCATCCTTCTCCGCGAGCTCCATCGGCGGGAACATGCTCTCCGCGTAGTACGGAAGATGGCCGCTGGTGAGATACATGTTCTCGCGCGCGAGATGTGGGGTGCGCACCCGCTGGTAGCCGGCGGCGAATTCGGTTTCTTTTGCAAGCCGCTCCAGCTCCTCGATGAGCACTGTTCCATTTGGCAGCCATAGTGGAAGGCCAGGTCCGACGTCCTCGTCAAATGTGAACAGTTCCATCTCACGGCCGAGCTTGCGGTGATCGCGTTTGCGCGCCTCCTCCTGCATTGTAAAATACGCCTCGAGCTCGGTCTTGTTTTTAAACGCAGTGCCGTAGATGCGCTGCAGCTGCGGGTTTCGCTCGTCGCCTTTGTAGTAAGCGCTCGCAACGTGGGTGAGCTTGAACGCGCCTATGTTACCGGTGCGCATGACGTGCGGTCCCGCGCACAGGTCGACAAAATCGCCGTTGCGATAGAGCGAAATCTCCTCGTGCTCTGGGATACTGGAAATAATGTCCAATTTGAACTTGCTCGGCGTGGCGCGTTCAGCGAGTGCGCCGATGCGGCCATTGGTTGCGAGTTCAAGGGCTTCGTAACGGGAAACGACCTGTCGCTCGAAGACGTTGTTCGCCTTTGTTTCCTTTCGCATCTCCTCCTCTATCCGACAAAAATCCTCCGGGGTGATACGGTGCGATAGCTCAAGGTCGTAATAGAAACCTGAGTCCACAGGAGGGCCTGCGGCAAACTGCGCTTCCGGCCAGATTTTGAGTATGGCGGTTGCGAGCACATGCGCGGCGGAGTGGCGGAGCCGCTCCAAATCGCTCATTTGGTGGCGTTGTTCGAGTGTTTTGCGTTCTTCAGCCATAAGAAAATGTGGAGTTAAAGATTGAGGGAGCGGGGTCCTGCTTCACAGGCGGGCGGGAACGCTATGTCAAAGCAGGCTACCGGCAAAGCGCGTTTCTCGCAGCACGCTGGAGTGGCAACGGCGCACCCTCCAATTTTGTGGGATTCACCGCGCAGGTCCCCAAATTTTCTCAAGCACTTCATGAAAGTCCGGGTCGTATTCCTTCAGTTCAGCGCGCACAAAGGGATAGAAATCGTTTCTGTAAAGGAAAGCTTCGGTTCCCTCGGCAAAGTACTCCTTGTGATTGGTTAGTCCGTAGTGCCTGCCGATCTCCCCTGTATGGAGGAGGACCCGCTGATAAAGACTCGCGTTTCGAGCGCGCTCAAATGCATGCAAAACCTCAGGGTACTCAAAACCTAGAACCTGGTCATGGTAGGCGTGCGCAAGCTCATGCAGGATCACGGCGGGATGTTTGAGCATTTGTTTGCGTGAAAAAATGTCCGGCGCCTGCGGGATGTGCACCTTCTTTGCCAGGCGCGGATCGTGTTGGTTCGCGCGCAGCCATCTCTCGCTCGGATGGTACTGCATGGTCTTCAAGGAGGGATGGCAGTATTCAATCCATAGCCCGACTTTTCTGAGTGCGGCGAGCGGTCCGGCGGGAACAACGATGCTTATGCGTTGCAGATGATTCGCCAGCATGGAAAGTGCCTTTGCACCTGCCTCCTGATTTTCACCGCCGAGCAGCGCGGGATCGATGCAGACCTGCCAACCTTCGATTTCTTTGATCACCGGGTCAAACCGGGGGATAAAAACCTCTGCGGCAGCGGCCTGCGTTGCGGTAAGCTGCGTTGCGGTAAGCTGCGTTGCTGGAAGCTGTCCCGCGGAAGATTGCGCTGTCATAGTTTGCGCGGGGAGCAGTGTTGCAAAAACCAACACGCCTGTGAGACCGGCTACCAGCGGGGAGGGTAACATTGGAGTGAAACAGTAATTTATAGAGGGGCCAAACGGCAATATCTAGCTTTCAAGGCGTCGCGGGAGCGCTGTCTACTTTCTCAATATCGGACAGATATGGTGGAGCCATTGCAGGGTCTGATGCAAAAATCCGGCCCAGGGGTAGACCCGCAGGCCGCGTGCTTTCGCACGGAATTTTAGGCTTCTCGTTACTCACCCATACGTTGAGCAGCATTTGCAGCTGGACTGCGCAGCCGCCGTATTTGTTCAGGCTTGTCCATTCAATCTGATCTCAGAAGTTGCAAATGCATCGTTCTGCTGGTGAGTGTTTGTTTAAAGAGACTTACCACACAAAAAATAACCTCCATCTCTGCACAGAACGAAGCGCGCTTCGTTTCACCCTACTTTGGCCAAAAAGGCAGTCCTTTTGCGTAGTACTGCCAAGGCTGTCACGCCCTTCGGTGGCCTTCGTTGAGGGCGTTCAATGCGCTCCCCAAATCCGACAGGTTTTCCAAAACCACATCAGGATTGCACTTAGCAAGAGCGTCAGCGGAGAAGGCTCCTGTCGCAACGGCCAGCACACGGGCCCCGATTGCACGTGCACAAGAAACGTCATGAGGTGTGTCCCCAATGATGGTCGTGCGCGCAGGCTCGAACCGGACCCCGTGCAGGGCAGTTGCGCGCTGCTGCGCAAATTCGCCGAGCGCGTTGCGATCGTGATGATCGTCTGCGAAGGCGCCAAACGGGAAAAAATGGGCCACCCCGTAATGCGTAAGTTTCAGGCGCGCGCCGCGCTCAAGGTTTCCGGTCAATAAACCGAGCGCGACATGAGAGCGCGAGTGAAGTTCGTGCAGCAATGGTTCGACGCCTGGAAGTAAGGTGCCCGTGCGATTCGGCAGCTCGCGAACCAAGTTGCGAAGATATCCCTGATAAAATTGCTCCAGCGTTTCGGGAGTCACTTCGATATTGTGGTATGTGAGCATTTGCCGCGCGATGCCCGAGTCCGTGCGCCCTGCAATCTCAACGTTGCGCAGGTCATCCTCGATGCCGAACTCCTCGCGAAAGCCGACCTTCAAAGCATGTTCGCCTGCGCCTCCGCTGGTCATCAGAGTTCCATCAATATCGAATAGCAGAAGTGTGTTTTTTTGCATGAGCCAGATGGTGAAGCAGAAAGGTTTGGGACAAGGTTAGGAGTCGTTTATTTGCGGGCGGGCACCTTGATGACGGTTGTGCCGCGATCTCGCATTACCGGGTCTACGCCCAACGCGGCTGTATTATATGTCGTGTTAAGCAAGCGTCCTTCCGGCGTGTAATGTTCGATCCTTTCGAGGCGCCCCTTTTTGTCGTAGAAATACTGCATCCGCGCGACGAGTGTCCGGCGCGCGTTAAAGACTTCCTCCTCCTCGATCCGGCCCTTGAGGCATAGGTAGGTGTGGCGCGAAATCACCTGGTCGTTCGCGTCAAACTTGATGGCTGCCATCGGTTGAAGCGCGGCGTCGAGTTCGCGGACCAAGCGCCAAGCCATCGATTTGTCCGCGCCGTACAATATCTCCTCCACGAGCCGGTTTTCAGGATCCACCTTCACGGTGAGCCGCGTGCCGTCGTTGTTTTGCAGCGATTTTGAATAGGGGCGTGAATAGTTGGTTTGCGCGGAGCCTTGCCCGATCAAGGCAAGCCCTGATCCGATCCAAAGTGCGGCAATGAAGAGCAGGCGCGTCAGGATTCGCAGAGACGCGACGCAAAATCCGGCGGCTTCCTTTCGTGAGGCGATGATCGCTTCCGGCATGCGTCAGTCCTCGGAGTTAGGCTGCCGTGCCGAGTAAATGGGCAGCGCGGTTGTGCCGTCGGCCAGTAGCGCATCGGCGGTCGCGCTGACGACGTGGGTAGAGATGTCCGTCATGGAGGCACGCGGTTCGGAAGGAGAAAATGCTATGAGCGGCCGCGAGGCCTGTGACGCTGAAATGATCCGGGCGGCCCCATGGCGCGGTCGCATTGCAAAGGGATTGGTGGGACCGAAAAGGCCAATCTGTGGACGGGCGAGAGCCGCGCCCATTTGCACCAAGAGATTGTCGCAACTTGCAACCAGCCGAGCGCGGGCTACGAGCGCGGTAAGCAGCGTCAGGTCGAGCTGTCCTGCGAGGGTGACCAGCGGCTGGGGAAGCGGGCCCGCACCGAGCACCGCAAGGGCGGTGCGGATGTCGCGCAGATGGTTTTGTTCGAAACTGCCTGCCCCACCCACGAGCACGCACGGCATTTGATGGCTGATCTGGAGATGAAGAATGAATTCCGCCCATCGTTCCGCCGGCCAGTACTGGGCCTCCTCGCGAGCGCCGGGGTGGATCACCGCAAAAGAATCCGCAATGCCGCATTCTCGCAAAAGAATCCGAGCGCGCTGGATGGCTATTGGCGGCACGCGTAGCACCGGCTCCATCTCGCCGGGGCTTGATTGCAGGCCGATTGCCCTAAGCAACTCAACATAACAGTCTGCAACATGCGTGGCCGAGGAGGAGACATTCACGAAGTATTGGTAAATCAACCCGCGCACCCAGCCCTTGTGCGCCGAGGCGAATGCAACCCGCCGCCTCGCACGCGAGGCCATCGCGAAGAGCGCTGAACGGTCCGTGCCCGTAAAATCCAGACAAACGTCAAACGTTCCGGTAAGCAGACGTTGGAAAAGGACTTTGTTCTGCCGGAGTGAATCGCGAAAAACCAGCACCTCATCCACTCTTGGCAATGCCGGCACCAAAGCCTCGCATGCGGTGCTGGTGACCAGTGTGATTCGTGCCTGCGGCCACGTTTCTCGCAGTTTCTGGAGCGCCGGTGCAGTTAAAATCAATTCGCCGATACGCTTGAGCTGGAGCACAAGGATCTGAGGCGAACTTCCGAGGGGATCGGGCGTGATTAAACTGGATAAAAAACGCTTCAAGAGAGGGTGGACCCTTGGCGTGGCGGCGCCGCAAGGGGAGATGCACCCTCTCTAAAAACGGCGTTCGTTGCGAGAGTGTTCCTGAGCAAGTTTGATAAAAATAAGGGGTGGGTGGTTTGCGGCACCCCGAACGTCGCTGCCGGACGCCGGAGGCACCCAGCTACGCCAGGCGGAACATGAGAATCCGGGCGCGCGATTGACTGGTTCGCATGGCCGGCACAAAAAGCCTTATACATAGACGCTTGCAGCGGACCAGGTATGCCCGGGCTGGGTCTCCCGACGGATTGCAGCCCTCATTGGCGGGAGGGAGGTGGACAAACCGGCTCGGGACGAATCTGGGAGAAACAGTTTTCGCTCTTGCCTTGATGCGGCATCCGTAGCATCCGAGACGGCCATGGACTTTCACTATTACGGTCACTCATGTTTTTCGGTCACCATGTCCGGAGCAGGCGGCGCTTCGGCGAGGAAGCGTTTGTTGTTTGATCCGTTCCTGACGAGTAATCCCCGGGCCAGCACGACAGCCTCAAAGCTTAAGGCGGACGTCATACTGGTCACACACGGGCATTTTGATCACATAGAGGACGCCGCGTTGATCGCAAAGCGGACCAAGGCCAAGGTGCTCGCGGCATTCGAAGTCGGCGAATGGCTCAAGACTCAGGGGGTGGATGCCGGCCAGATCCAACCCCTGAACCAAGGCGGCACCGTCCGGCTCGACATTGGAACGGCGCAAATGGTCAACGCCGTGCATTCAAGTTCGCTCCCGGACGGTTCTTACGGCGGCAATCCGGGTGGCTTTGTGGTCCGTTCGGCCAAGGCAGGCGCTTTTTATTACTCCGGGGATACTGCCCTGACCATGGACATGCAGCTCATACCCCGCAAGGGGGCGCTGCGGTTCGCGGTTTTAAGCATTGGAGACAGTTTCACGATGGGCCCGGAGGACGCTCTGGAGGCGGCCAAACTGCTGGAGTGCGACGAGATTGTGGGGGTGCATTTCGACACATGGCCACCCCTTAAAATCAACCATCGCGCTGCCAAGAGCCTGTTCGCCAAGGCTGGCAAAACCCTCCACCTGCCTAGCCCCGGCGACACCCTTCGCTTTTAAGGCGGGGTTGCGGTCCATGAAATCCAACGGCCCACAGCAAACACGTGTTGCAGAATGCCGTGTATTGGTCGAGAAGAGGACGCAACCTGCATCAGGGCGGTGATCAACCTCAAACATGACGCCAAAAATCAAAAACATGCGGGGTCGTCGAAGCAGGGTCCTTGAGTCCATGCGGCATTGTCGCCGCTCCATCGGGCGCGCATCGCTCGCGCTGTTGATCCTGGTCGCGGCGGGTTGTGCCAAGGATGCCGCAAAGAAAAAGGCTGCCGGCGGTAAAGCCCCAAAATCTGATGCGAACGCTGCGGCCGCAGCCAAAGCGGGCGAGTCGTTGGCATCGCAAAAAACGCAGGCCCCCGGTGTTTGGCGCCCGCGGCTTGGAAAAATTCTGATCGTGAAAGAGAAGTTGGAATTCGTACTGATCGACATCGGGACTGCGCCGGCGCCCGAGGCGGGCACCAAGCTGCTCGCTTACACGGATGCCAATCCCTCTGCGGAACTTGTCGTGAGTGCGTTCCAAAAGCGTCCCTTTTTGATTGCAGACATCGTGTCGGGCGAGCCCAAGGTTGGCGATGCCGTGGCGGCTGATGTGGCGCCAAAACCCCGTCCGCCAGCCGCTGCGTCGCGGAATTCCGAGCAGGCGCACATGCCTGCTTCCTCCGGTGACGAGCCGCAGAAACCCGGGCCTTCAAAATCCCGCCCGGGCCAGTCCGGCAAAGCGTCCGCCGCGCCCGACCCTTTCCGGGCACCCGGCTCAGCGGAGCCACGCTTTGGACCGGAGGACGCCCAGTCGGGCGAAGGCATTATACCGGGTCTGCCTTCGCGAAGTTTTCGTTAATCCGCTCCGGGGGCTGCGTTTGATCAAAGCGTTGTTCCGGCTGGCCCCCGAGTTTGACCGCCTGAGGATGCGGGTGCATTTCCAGGCTGTCGTGGTGATGCCCCTCCGAAAACCGCCAGGCCACAGCGTACCGGAACAGTTCAAAGGCGCTTTTGAGCGCCAGTTTTTGTTTCAAATGCGCCCGGTGTGTCTCGACTGTCTTGGTGGATATGCCGAGAAGTGTCGCTATTTGCTGCGTGGAACTTCCCTTGCCTATCCAGCTAAGCACCTCGAGCTCGCGGTCCGAGAGTTGGTCCGTGGCCTGAGCGCACGCGGAAGCGGTATGCCCCACGGCCCGCTGCACGAGGCGCTGCGAGATTCCCGCACTCACTGCGACGCCTCCATCGCGGATGGTCTGAAGCGCCTGCAAAATCGTCTTTGGCTCCGCGCCCTTCATCAGGTAGCCCTTTGCGCCTGCGGCAATCGAACGCAGCGCGTACAAGGCCTCGTCGTGCACGCTGAACACCAAAATCCGCAGCGCAGGACTCTCAGAAACCATGCATTTGATAAGCTCAATCCCATCGAGCCCGCCCGGCAGCGTGATGTCTAAAATCGCAATGCTCGGATGATCCCCACGCAAGCGCGCCAACGCCGTGCGGGCATTAGCGCATTCAGCGCACACTGTAAATTGTTGCGATTTTTCCAGCAGATTGCGAAGGCCGATCCGCATCATCGGATGATCCTCTACAATGATCACGCTGCTTGGCGCCTGTCTGGACGTAAACTCACTCTTCCCTGTTCGAAAAACTCGCCCCATGTGAGAAATGTCTACCCTCTAAATCGCAGGAAAACGCTCTGCGGCCTTGAAGCCGAAGCAACCCAATCATTCCTGTGCCCCGAAGGCCGCACCTCCATGCCGATCCAAGAGCCGGCGTCGAGGCGCCACCACAAAATCCGTCCCGCAGATTTCAGGACTCGGTCTCCCGTGCGATCCGCACCTGGATCTGGCGCGTGAGCAGCCAACGCACAGCGAACATGTCGCATGTCGCCTTGAGGGCTCTGTTGCCAAAGCCGTATTTGCTCACACCCGCGACGCGGGGCCGGTGGTTAACGGCCATCTCGGTGATGCGATAGCCCATGCCTTTGATCAGCGCAGGAATGAATCGGTGCATGCCATAGAACGGCAGAAGCGCCTCCCGGCACTCCGTACGCATCACCTTGAGGGTGCATCCGGTGTCACGCACACCGTCTTTGGTGAAACGCGAACGAATGGCGTTTGCGAAGCGCGAAGTGAGTTTTTTTGAAAGTGAATCCTGCCGATTCGCGCGGTACCCGCACACCAGATCAAATCCGCGTTCGAGTTCACGAAGCATTTTCGGAACATCAGCCGGGTCGTTTTGACGGTCTCCGTCCATCAGTGCAATCACGGATCCTCTGGCGGCCTGGATGCCGGCGTACATCGCGGCGCTCTGGCCCGTATTTTTTGCCAGCTCAATCACCCTGATCCCCGGAAGCCTCGGGATTCTTGCAAGCGTGCTATCCGATGACTTATCGTCCACCAGTACGAGCTCGAAGGGCTGGCCCTCAAGGGCCGCGCGAACTTCTTCACACAGGGGCGCGATATTGTCTTCTTCGTTATAGAGCGGAATGACGACGGAAAGCATGCAGCCTCCGACTATGACGGGCTTGTTTTCGGTATGCGAGAAATGATCTTCAACAGAGACGGGAATATCACACCTCCACGTTCTGCTTTCTGTGTGTGTCCGGGTTTGTGAGCGGTTCAAACCATCCCTCCAGCATGAGTCAAACAGTGGGGCCCTCGCGCGCGGAAGCGGGTTTGCAAATGGCTGCTTGTGAGTCGCCAAAGGGTTGGCACATAATCCCGCGCATGCACCCCCTTGCCCCAATCAAAACCACTATTCTTTTCGCATTCGGATTTTCCTGGCTGGCTTCCTTGGGGCTGTCAGCGGCGCAGCCCGACAGCGTACCTCCGCAAATCAAAGTGGGCATCATTGGATTGGATACGTCCCACGTTCTTGCGTTTACGCAGACCCTCAATAAGGGCCCAAAAAAAGCCGAGGACGCGCCGAAAGTCGCGGGCGTACGCGTGGTTGCTGCGTATCCGCAGGGAAGTGTGGACATTGAGAGCAGCGTCAAGCGTGTGCCCGAGTACACGGAGAAAGTCCGCAACTTGGGGGTGGAGATTGTGGACTCGGTAGAGGCGCTTGTGCAAAAAGTCGACGCAGTGCTGCTGGAATCCAATGACGGCCGCGTCCACTGGGACCAGCTTCAGCCTGTTTTAAAAGCAGGTAAACCGGTGTTTATCGACAAACCGATCGCCGCGTCTCTGGTAGACTGCATCCGCATTCTGGAGGCCGCAAAAAGCGCGAACGTACCCTTGTTCTGCTCTTCTTCGCTGCGCTTCGGATCAGCAACGCAGCAGGTGCGGGGCGGTTCGATAGGAAAAGTGCGCGCTGCTGAAACCTTCAGCCCCGTGAATCTCGAGCCCACCCATCCGGATTTATTTTGGTACGGTGTTCACGGATGCGAGAGTCTTTTTACGGTTTTAGGAACTGGCTGTGAAAGGGTCAAGCGGACCGAAGATGTCGACGGAAGGGTTGTAGTCGAGGGGCAATGGTCCGGCGGAGTCAGCGGAATTTTCAGGCAGGAAAACGGCAAAGACCGGAAGGGTTATGGTGGAGTCGCGCACGGGGAGATGGGCGATGCGGCAGTTGGTGCTTACGAAGGGTACGACGTTTTGTTGTATGCGATCATCGAGATGTTCCGTTCGCGAAAAGCACCCGTCAGCATTGAGGAAACCATCGAGCTGTATGCATTCATGGAGGCTGCCGATGAGAGCAAGCGGCTCGGGGGTGCGGAAGTTTCCCTGCGGCAGATCATCGACAAAGCCCGCGCCACCGCGGCCTCCCGCCATTAGCGGAGCTGCTGTGCGGCGGCCGAGAAACAAAAGACCAGCCGCGAAAGGACAGCGAGAACCTGAAACACCCTCATGCCACCAATGAAGACCCACCGATTTACGGCTCTCATTGCATCCGCAATTTGTGCCGTGACGTTTCCCAATGACACCTTGGCGCAGCAGCGTGAGGCTTGGACGACGTCACGCGTGCATGGTTCGCCTGAGCCACCTCTGCCGTACATTGTGGAGCGGGCGTTTCCGGATCTAACGCTCGTGCGACCTCTGGATTTGTCCCCAATTCCAGGTTCCGCACGGCTGATCGTGGTGGAGGAGGGCGGTCGCATCTCGTCGTTTGTACCAACGGCGGATGTAAGCCAGGTCGAACTGATGGGCGACATGCGCGCGTTTGATTCGAGAATCAGCCGCACTTACGCGGTCGCTTTTCATCCGCGCTTTTTGCAAAACCGTCTGATCTTCGTGCGCGTGAGCCTGGACGGCCGCGGTGAGCGCAACGTGGAGAACGGCGCGCGCATTCTTCGGTTTCGTATGACAGACGAGGCGGTGCCCAAGCTGGACTTGGCGTCTGGCACCGTGGTGTTCGAGTGGCTTTCGGGCGGACACGAAGGAGGCAACATGCGTTTCGGCCCGGATGGGATGCTCTACATCACCGCTGGTGATGCCGATAATCCTGATCCACCGGATTCGTTCGTGACCGGCCAGGATATTAGCGACGTGATTTCGAGCATACTCCGCATCGACGTGGATCGGAGCGAAGGCGGGCATCCCTACGGCGTTCCGAAGGACAACCCGTTTGTCAGCGTGCCAAAGGCGCGAGGCGAGGTTTGGGCCTACGGCCTGCGCAATCCGTGGCGTTTGTCGTTCGATGAAAAGACGGGCGACCTGTTTGTGGGCGATGTTGGCTGGGAATTGTGGGAGAGCATTATCCGCGTCGAGAAGGGCGGAAATTACGGATGGAGTATCACCGAGGCGGGAAAACAGGATGTGCGTCCGGATCGGATTCTTGGGTCGACGCCGATTCTAAAGCCGCTAATGACGCATTCGCACGAGGAGGCCGCGAGCGTGACGGGCGGTGAATTTTACCATGGCAAAAGACTCTCCGAGCTCTCAGGAATGTACATATACGGTGACTGGCAAATGGGCACCCTTTGGGGAATGCGGTACGAGGATGACTCGGTCAAGGAGCACCGCGTGCTCTGCCGCACGTCGCTGATGCCCGCCGCATTCGGCTTCGCACAGGAGGGTGAGCTCATTGTGCTCGACCACAGCGGCGGCGGGTTGTGGCGGCTGCAGAAAAATCCACGGTTGGGGCAGCCGGACGAGTTTCCCCGGAGGCTCAGTGAAACGGGCCTGTTCAAGCAAACCGCCCAGCAGCAGCCTGCCACGGGCGTGGTGCAGTACGAAATCAACGCGCCCCGATGGGCGGACCATGCGCACGCCGAGCGTTGGGTGGGGTTCCCCGATAAATCAGGGGTGAAAATCGCTCAATTCTCCAAGGGCGTCGTGTTTGGCGGCCAGTGGCAGCTGCCGGAGGGCGCTGTCTTTGCGAAAACCTATTCCCTCGAAATGGAGAGAGGTAATGCTGCC
>JBILUQ010000266.1:0-5469 GCA_044370935.1 Chthoniobacteraceae bacterium | reverse complement strand
GTCGCTTTCCCCGGCATCGAAGGAGAGGTTTCCAACGTAGAGTTTAGGCGAGGTGACTTCCACTGCCTCGGGCTTGCGCTGAGGACGCGGGGTGGCTGCGTGCGAATCACCCGAGCCTGTCGATCTGCGGTCTTCGGAGGAGCCATGGCTCCGCGGGCTGTCCGAACGGCGGCCGCCTTCATAGGAAGGATAAGCCTTTTTCTTCGGGCCGAAGCCGAAAAAGCCGAGGATCTTCTGAAAGAAGCTCGGTTTCTGGGCGGGTTGTTGGGGGCGTGATGAGAAGGAAGACCCCTCCTCTGGGCGGCGTCTCCGGGGGCCGCGACGGCGGCTGCCGGATCTGTTTGGTTGCGTGTTCATGTTTCTCTTGTGTTGCGTTGGCGGCGGGAGGGTCCGGCTATCGAGCCGGCGCACACGCGCTGGTCTCGGCCTCGGCCACGCCTCTCCGGTCGCCCCCTGTTTCACCAGGGGCTGCGTTCCGGGGCGCAACGATTTGTTCTCCCACCGGGCCGGCGGCACACCGCTCCCTCAGATGCCTTCGCGTACCCGCCGTCCCCTGCAAGCTTGTTCCAAGGGGACCGAAAAGCTGCAACCCACAGGGAAACCGCAGCTTCCCAAGGTGGGCCACATATCATGGCCTTAGCGGGCGCGGACATTCTCAGAGAGAGCCTCTGCGCCTAACCGACTCCGACCTTTGAAGATATCACCGGGACAGCCGGAAGGCAAGCGCATCCGCCCCGCCTTGGAACCGCAGGGGTGTTCTTTTCAAATGTCCTCCCGTCAGGCGTTTGTGGAGACCTCCACCCCCTCCGGACAGGATACGTACGGCTCCTCCCGCAATTCCGCCTTCTTCGCGCCGCTCAAAATCCGTTGCCACTCGAGCAGGCATCCAAGGAAAATTACCAGTACCGCACACAGGAAAAATCCTGTCACAACCGTGTCCACTTGGAAATTAAAGTGCTGCGCCGCCCACACCTGCATTTCCTTCTCTGAACCGCCCCCCGCCAGCTTCGTGGCGTAGAGCTTCGCGCCCGCGATGAAGCCCATCTTCGGATCGGCGTCAAAAAGCTTGATGTACCCCGCGCTGAAGGTGGCGCTCATGAGGAAGAGCAGGGGAATGGCCGTGACCGCCATGTAGCGCGCTCGTCCCATTTTGATGAGCACCGTGGTGCCAAGGCAGAAGGCGATGACTGCGAGCAGCTGGTTGGCGATTCCGAACAGCGGCCAGAGCGTGTTGATTCCGCCCAGCGGATCCACCACCCCCTGGTAGAGAAAGTATCCCCACGCGGCCACAAGCAGCGCGCTTGCAAACACGTTGGCGGGGAGGCTGCGCGTGTTGCTCAGTGGCTTCCACAAGTTGCCGAGGAAATCCTGGAGGATAAAGCGCCCCACCCTTGTGCCTGCATCGATGGTGGTGAGGATGAATAGCGCCTCGAACATGATCGCAAAATGGTACCAGAACGACATCCACGCCGGACCGAACGCCCTAGCGAACATCTGAGCCATTCCCACCGCGAATGTGGGCGCGCCGCCTACGCGTCCGAACATCGTTTTCTCTCCGATGCTTTCCGCGAGCGCATTCATGCTCTCGACAGTCACCGCGTAGCGGCCGCCTTCGACGGCGCTGATCGTCGCCGCCACCTGTTCGGGTGACATCGTTTTATTAATGCCAGCATTAATCGCAAAGTAATGGCCGGGCTCGAGCGCGCTTGCCGCGACAAGTGCCATCAATGCAACCAACATTTCGGTGATCATTGCCCCGTATGCGACGCTCTGAATGGCGTCCTCCTTATCAAGCAGCTTTGGCGTGGTGCCGCTTGAAATCAGCGCGTGAAACCCAGAAATCGCCCCGCATGCAATCGTGATGAATACAAAGGGAAAGACCGTCCCCGCGAAAACCAAGCCGGAACCGTCCGTGAACTTTGTAAGCTTGGGCATCTGCAGTTCGGGCGCCACCCAGATCACCACCACGGCGAGCACTGCAACCGTCCCGATCTTCATAAAAGTGCTCAAGTAATCTCTCGGAGCCAATAGCATCCAGACCGGAAGCACGGACGCGGCGAAGCCATAGATCATGATCGACCACGCCAACCATTCGCCTTTGTAGTCAAACCAATGCTCGATGCCCCACGCCTTCAGCTGGCTGCCCGCCCATACGCTTGCAAGCAATCCCACAATCCCGAAAACCGTCACGCCTCGCACGCTGATTTTGAAAATCGTGTGACCAAATCCCATCGCGAATGCCAGCGGAATGGTCATCGCGATTGTGAACAAACCCCACGGGCTTTCCGCAAGCGCCTTCACCACCACAAGTCCGAGCACGGCCAGCAGAATCGTCATGATCGCCAGCACCGAAACCATCGCCACAATCCCCACAACCGGGTTCACCTCTTCTTTCAGCATTTGTCCCACCGATTTGCCCCCCCTGCGGATCGAGCAGAACATCACGATCGCGTCATGCACCCCGCCTCCGAGCGTCGCCCCGATCAAAATCCAAAGCATACCGGGCAGGTAACCGAATTGAGCGGCAAGCACCGGCCCCACCAGCGGTCCCGGACCGGCGATCGCCGCAAAATGGTGTCCGAAGACAATCCACCGATTGGTCGGCACGAAATCCTTTCCGTCGAAATGCGTCACCGCGGGAGTCGCACGGTTGCCATCCAGCACCAGCACCTTGGCCACAAGCCATTTGCTGTAAAAGCGGTAGGCCACGGCGAAAGAACATATCCCGGCCACCACAATCCAGAGCGCGTTGATGGTCTCCCCTTTGTGCAGTGCGGAGACGGCGACCGAAACGGCGCCAAGTGCGGAGACGGCGATCCAGATCAGAATTTTAAGGAATGATGGCATATGCTGTGGGTTCAGAGGGCACGCGCATCGTGCGCGCTCCACTTGATTGTAGAAGCTGCGAGACGATGTCAAGCGGCGCTCGGGCTCCTTGTCCCCGAGACTGGTCTTGCCACCGCGTAACCGCAAATCAAGGAGACCCGGGCGCCATTCGCTTCGTTGCGCGAATCCAATCCAAGTACGCCGCGTAATTTGCTCCGACGGCGTCGACCCCCTGCAGCCGAAGTTGACTCAAATTGTATCCCAGCCAGCATCGAGTGATGTCCTCGTTTCATTTCCCCTCGACGGGCAGGCGTTCATTCCTCGCGAATGCCTCGCGTTTCCTCACCCTCGGCGCCGTGCTGCAAAGCCGGCTGCTTGTCGCGAAGGAGGCTGCGCTGCCCATGCCATGCGGGCAGATCGGCTCCGCGCATCCCCATGCCGCGGGCAAAATGGAGGCGATGCGAAACCTGCCGGAACTCTGGCGTGTAGTCGGCATCTCCGAACCCGATGCCGGCAGGCGCGCGGCGCTTCCCACGCACAAGATTTTCGGTGGGATACCGATCCTTGAGGAGGAAGCGCTGCTGGGAATGCCGGCGGTTCGCGCCATAGCGGTGGAGACGGCGATTGGGGACAGTACGGCGACGGCGCTGCGTGTGTTGCGAGCGGGCAAACACGTGCATCTCGACAAGCCCGGTGGATTTGACCACTCGGCGTTTTCCGCGATGCGGCTGGAGGCCCAGGAGCGCAAGCTCGTGCTGCAGATGGGCTACATGCTCCGGTATAATCCCGCCTTCGAGCTGCTCTTCACCGCCGTGAAGGAGGGATGGCTTGGAGAGATCACGGAAATCGATTGTTCGATGGGAAAACTCGCTGACGCAGGGACTCGCGACCAGTTCAAGAGCCAGCCTGGTGGAGCGATGTTTGAAATCGCCGGGCACCTCATTGACGTGGTCGTCGCGCTGCTTGGCAAGCCGCAGCGTGTCGAGGCGTTCAGCACGCCGGCGCAGACGGACGGTTTTTTAGACAACCAGCTGGCGGTGCTCGTTTACCCAAAGGCTACCGCTTGCGTGCGCACAAATTTCGTGGACCCGTTCGGAGGGCCGCGGCGCCGCTTCAATGTGACCGGCACCGAGGGTAGTTTCGAAATCACTCCGCTCGAATCCGGGCAGTTGAGCCTGTCGTTGGCGAGGGAGCGTGGCGGCTACAAAAAGGGCGTCCAGTCTGTGCGATTGAGCGTGCCTAAGGGACGTTACGACGCCGAGTTCGTGGACTTGGCCCGCGTGGCTTGTGGCGAGAAGGCGTTGGCTTGGGGGGCAGCGCACGATATTGCGGTGCACGAGACCACCCTGCGGGCAGCCGGGTTGTGGAAGAGCGCTTAACCTGTTGGTGGCTGGGAGCCGGCCTTCGGTGCGACTCCCGGGTCAAGCCCGGTTGCGCAAATTGCCTAACGGCGCAGGCAACTTTCTTTATGCGTTGCGAGATTGTTTCGGAAATGTGAGAGTTTTGTAAAGAAAAGGGCTCGCTTTTGGTCGGTTTGCGGCGAATTTTATTGCTCCGCAGACGGTTCGGCTCCTTACAAAAAGGCCAGTCTTTCTGAGGACGCAGGTTTCTCCTTCCCAGATACAACTATGGCCAAAAAGGACGCACACCATGGAGGTGCATGGAAAGTCGCCTACGCGGACTTCGTCACTGCGATGATGGCCTTGTTCATCGTGCTGTGGATTTGCAAAGAAAAGCCGGGGTTGGCGCAGGCGATCGCGGGCTCCTTCAGGTTGCCCCTGTTTCCTAAGATGGCAGGGGGAGATTTTCCCACGGCAGGCGTGGAAGAGGGCCCAACGGAAGACACAACCACCGCCGATGAGTTGCTCGATAAGCTCGAGCAGATTGCCTTGGATATCCAGAAGCTGACAAACATGGAAAATCCAGATCCCGTCCTGTTGGATGTGGAGGTCTCAGGCGATCAGATCAAGGTCAACATCTATGACCGCAGTGAGAAACCTCTCTTCGAGGATGGATCAGCTAAATTGACGCCTTGGGGTGACTTCGTGATGGAAGGCCTTTCGTGGGTCATTGAAAAAAACAAACTCGGCGTGATGGTCGACGGTCACACAGCCTTCCGAAAAAACGTGGAGCCAGCGGCGGAAGTCGGCCTTTGGGAAATCAGCATCCAGCGCGCGAACTCCTGCAGGCGTTCCCTCATCAAGTATGCGCTTGATCCGAAGTACACCTTTCGAGTTACCGGGTTTGGGGACACCAATCCGCTGCCGAACCTTGCAAAAGACGATCCCTCCAATGAGCGGATTACCCTTATGCTGACGCCCACAAAGGCTGGAAATACTAACAAAAAGTAGCGGCTAAGGTGCGGCTGAAACACCGAGCGGGTGAAAAACGGAGCGGGTGAAAAACGGAGCGGGTGAGGCATCGCACGGGAGAAAGACGAGCGGTTGATGGTTGCTCTGCACATCCTGAAGTTTCACAAGGATTTAAGCGACGAAGATGTCGTGGCTGGTTGGCGCTCTAGTGTGGTGAATGATTAATTCGTGCAATAAGTTATAAGATGTGCGAGTGTGGAAAATGCGCACTGGACGTCCACTAAATGCATTTGCTTTGCAACCTGAAGAAAAAACCAAACTTGAATTGATG
>JBILUQ010000265.1:0-5474 GCA_044370935.1 Chthoniobacteraceae bacterium | reverse complement strand
TAGCGTCAGCGGGGACGGCACCGCATCCCTTATCATGGAGGGCGAGGGTCCTGCCCTCCGCTTTGTCGGTTCTCATGAGGGCACCGCAGCACCAACCACGGTTAAGCCGGGAATCTGGGCGGGCGAGAGAACTCCGATGGTGGTCGGAATTGAGATTGTGGGAAGGAATGCGTTGGCGGATGGCATCGAAGCCGTCGGTACAATGCAGTTAACCGTTAGCAGGGTGGTGGTCCATGACGCGCGGCATGCGTTGCACCTCGTGGTGCGCAATAGAAACGTCGTGATCGCGAATTCACACTTTTACAACAACCGCGGAATCGGCGTGTACTTGGACGAAGTTAACCTTCATCAGATCAATATTACCAATTCTCACATCAGTTATAATTCCGGCGGCGGCGTGGTGAGTCGCGGGGGTAACGTTCGTAATTTGCAGATTGGTTCGTGCGATATCGAAGGCAACCACCGGTCCGATGGCCCTGCTTCCGCGAACATCTGGCTCGATTCAACCGGCGGCTCAGTTGGCGAGGTCGCGATCACCGGATGCACTGTTCAGCACACCAATAAGTCGCCGGATTCAGCCAATATCCGGATTCAAGGCGGGGGCATGGATTTGTCGCTTGAGCGGCGCGAGGGCAGGGCATCCACCCGCGAGGGGAACGTTACGATCGGGAACAATGTTTTTAGCGACGTTCAAGTAAATATAGACATTCGCAACGCCCGCGGAGTGATCGTGACAGGCAATACTTTTTGGGAAGGGTTCCAATACGATCTGATCGTAGAGAACTCAACGCACGTGGTTGTGCAGGGAAACAATTTCGACCGAAATCCGCGTTACCAAGTCAACGGCTTCGGCGACGCAGAACGCAATGGTGTTGTGTTCCGCAATAGTGCCGACAGCAGTTTTATTGGAAACCTTGTTTCCGGCGTTCGCGTTCACGCCGCCGCAGTCGAATTCTCCAACTGCGAGCGAATGCAGATTTCCAATAACAGCATGCTCGACAGCGATGGAGCTGCTCTACGGCTTTCTAACGTCTCGCGTTCCGTGATCGTTGGGAACCTGCTCCGAGACGACCGACGGAGACTGCCTCAGTCTATCTCACCAGTAATTGTCGAGGGTGGAACCGAGAATCTTATTCAATCAAACTCCGGTTCAGTGCCATAAGGCACATCCATGCGGCATACTTACTGCCGAAAGAGAGTCGAATCCTAAACGTCGGCTGCGAAAGTCCTGTGTCCGGCGGCTGCGGAGTCTGTGTCGATGTTCTTTTCGGGTTGTGGGTGAGTGCCAGAGGTGGCTGCCTTCTTTGCCGTTAAGCCCATTCTTCCTTCTTCGAGAATTGATTTTGGAACAGGTTTGAAGCCCCAGATCAGGCCCGCCCACGAAAGCATTTTGAGGCCGTAGTAGGTTAGATCGATCTCCCACCAGTAGAACCCGTTTCTAGTCGAGCTCTGGTATCGGTGATGGTTGTTGTGCCATCCTTCTCCGAGGCAAATTAAAGATAGAATAAAGCTATTGCGGGAATCGTCAGTAGTCTGATATCGGCGCTTGCCCATTAGATGAGCCATGGAGTTGATGCAAGCGGTGCCATGAAACAGAGCGGTTGTGCTGATGAAGAACCCCCAGATCAGCATTTGTGGGCCATTCGTGTTCAAGCTTGGCGCGAATCTCTCGAGAACCATTCCCAGCATAAGGGTGAACACCGCGTACAGAATTGGTACCACGAGATCAAACCGGTTAAGCCAAACCAACTCGGGAAACTTCGCGAGATCCTTGATCTTGGAATAGTCCGTGGGAAAGTTCCGCCGCGATGTAATCCACCCGATGTGTGACCAAAGGAATCCGTGGACGTGCGGGGAGTGCGCGTCTTCTGGATCGTCGGAGTGCACATGGTGATGCCTGTGATGGTATGCCCACCAGAGTGATCCACGTTGCACGGCCGTTGCCGCCCAGATCGCCAACAGAAATTGCACGGGCCTCGATGTGCTGTAGGTTTTATGCGAAAAGTAGCGGTGGTGGATTCCCGTTACCGCGAACATGCGAAGGAAGTAAAGCGCGATTGCAAAGCAAACCGAGAAGGTGCTGGCGCCGGTCCATATGGCCCCTAGGCAGCCCACGTGAAGAAAGACGAAGGGCATCACGCGTGGCCAATCGACGCGGTCCGGTTCGGCCCGCATTTTTTCCGGACCATCTGGGCAGTAGTCGGAGTCGATCCATTGAACGATAGCAGCAGAGAATCTGCGTAGGAGGGAGGTGGGATGGCTGGCTGGCACAATTAAGGTGGGTTAGCCCTTATTAAAGCAGGTGGACTCCATTCGCGCAAGTAACGCGTGGTGGCCGCGGGTGATTCGAATGCATGTCCTCGAACGTTGCTGGGCGGCGGTAAATTGCAGGTGGGTTCAAACTGAAGCGGCCTTTTTTGGTGCGGTGTGGGGCCACCAGTGGTCGTTGACTCCTAGGGCGGCTTGAAAGTTCGATTCCTAAGCAGGCCGAATCTGTGGGCGTCAAAAACCGACACCAAATCTGCCTTGTTTCGGCGACAGGAAGTTTCAGGTCTACTGAAACGCTGAGCTTTCTGAGGAGGCGCCTCAGGTGTCGAAGGGCGGCGAATCCCGCTGAAATGTTCGTGAGTTGACAAGGTGGCAGGGATGAAGTGAGTCTTCAGAACTACTGCACCCCTATGTTCTCGCTACAGAAGCTTTTCGGCAAATCTAACGTGTTCTTTCCACTGCTGCAGCAAAGCGCGATGGAGGCGCAGCACAGCGTAAAGGCGCTGCGTGATATGTTTTCCCAACCGGGCGGAGAGACAAGCATCGCTGAGTTCAGTGCGTCGCGTCGCAAGGACAAGAAAATCACGGAGCAAATCAACGAAGCCCTCTGCAAGAGCTTCGTGACTGAACTGGAGCGCGAGGATATCGAGGCTCTCAGCGTTGCTTTGTATAAAATCCCGAAAACGGTCGAAAAGATTGCGGAGCGCTTCATGATCTATCGCCGAAAAATCGGAGGCTGCGATTTTTCAAAACAGCTCGGAATGATGGAGTCGAGCGCTAATATCGTCGTGGAGATGGTGAACGAATTATGCACAAAAATGCATCTGGAGCGAATGAAGCAGCAAAACGCCCAAATGCAGGCGGTCGAGGGAGCCGCAGACCAGTTAATGCTGGAACTTCTGAGGGACCTTTATTCCGATGAGTCGGATCCGGTCCGTGTGATCATGATGAGGGATGTATACGATCTCATGGAGAAGGTCATTGATCGCTGCAGGGATGCGGGGCACGTGTTGTCTACGATCGTGCTGAAGTACTCCTGATTGGGCTCCATCTTTCATGAGCGCCGCCCTCATTTTTGTATTGGTCGTTCTGCTGGTCGTGTTGGCTTTTGAATACATCAATGGCTTCCACGACACGGCGAATGCAATTGCCACGGTTGTTTCCACCAAGGTACTGACCCCGCGTCAGGCTTTGCTTCTCGCCTCCTTAATGAACTTAGTGGGTTCTTTCATGGGGCAGAGCGTCGCCAAGACCATCCAAGGTGGAATCCTGGATGACAAGATGGTGCAGGTGACTACCGTCGTGATCTTGTGCGCAATGCTTGGAGCCATTGCATGGAACTTGATTACGTGGTGGTTTGGAATGCCCTCAAGTTCGAGTCATGCATTGATCGGGGGATTGATCGGTGCGGGACTGTCTAAGGCAGATATGAATTTTGGCATCCTCATCTGGTCAAGAGACAAGGGGGATGCGAAGCATACGATGGAGGGAATTTATCACAAAGTGATCATACCCATGGTTGGTTCACCTCTCTTGGGTTTAAGCATGGGATTTGTTTTCATGGGCATCTTGTTTTTGGTGGTCAGGAGCTGGCGACCGCACCTGGTGAACAAGGTCTTTGGCGTGTTGCAGATTTTCAGCGCGGGGTACATGGGTTTGGGACATGGAAAGGCGGATGCACAGAAGACCATGGGCATCATCATGCTGACGCTCGTGGGAGCAGCTTCCTGCGGCGATCTGGACACGTTACCGCCGTGGCTGGAATTCTTGAGGGTGTCAACGGTCAAAAATGCGCCTATTCCGTTTTGGATAACTCTGCTTTGCGCCACAACTATGGCCGCAGGTACGTATGCGGGTGGGTGGCGAATTATCAAAACTTTAGGGCACAAAATGGTTCGAATGAAGCCTATCCACGGATTCGCTGCGGAAACCACGGCGGCAACTATCCTTTACGTGACTGGCGAGCTGGGCATGCCTGTGAGTACCACTCACACAATCACTACGAGTATCATGGGAGTGGGCGCAGCCAAGCGTTGGAGCAGTATCAAATGGGTGATCGTGGAGCGCATTGTCTGGGCTTGGGTTTTCACGATCCCCGCGTCCGGATTAATGGCTTACGTGTTCTACAAGCTGATCGGTTAAGCGCTCGGTGCAAACGAGCATTCTCAACGTTTAAAGCTGAATGATTTTGCTGGTCGGAACATTCAAAGCGCAGCGTCGGCAGTGAACAGCTCAATGCCGAGCGATTAAACCGCTCCGGCGATGTCCTTCAAAAGAGCATCTACTTCCTCAGCTTGCGTGCTCCACGAACACATGAATCTCGCTCCGTTCCCGATGAACAAATAGTAGCGCCATCCGGCGCTCCTGAGCACTTCGTGTGCTTTTTCCGGGAGTCTCGCAAAAACTGCGTTGGCCTCCGTGGGATAGAGAAGACTGACACTAGGAATCATCTCCAAACCCTCCCGCAGTCGGCGAGCCATTTGGTTTGCATGGGAGGCGATTTGCAACCACTTGCCGTCCCGAAATAGAACTGGCCAAGGTGCCGTTAGGAACCGCATTTTTGACGCTAGTTGCCCTGCTTGCTTGCATCGGTAGGCGAACTCTTCACCGAGTTCCCGCGAAAAGAACACGACTGCCTCAGACGCCATGGATCCAAGTTTGGTTCCGCCAAATGACAGAACGTCCACCCCCGCGCGCCACGTTAAATCAGCGGCCGACACTCTGAGTGCTGCTACAGCATTCGCAAACCGTGCTCCATCCATGTGGACTCGCAGCCCGTGCTTGCGCGCCACTTGCGAGATCGCCTCGATTTCAGCGGGGCGGTATATTGTTCCAAGCTCGGTCGGGCAGCTGAAGGTGATTGCCCGCGGTTTCGGGTAATGAATGTCACGCCTGCGGTTGACAGCGTGTTCGATCGCGGATGGATCAATTTTTCCGAGAGGACCGGGTGTGGTTAGAAGTTTGGTGCCGTTTGAGAAAAATTCCGGCGCGCCGCACTCGTCGGTTTCGACATGCGAAAGCTCATGTGTGATGACGCTGTGGTATGACTGGCATAGCGAGGCCAGCGCCAGCGAGTTTGCTGCGGTGCCCGTGAAGACAAAATACACGTCACAGTCACATTCAAAAAGCTCGCGGAATGCATCCGCAGCCTGTGCTGTAATGTTGTCCTCTCCGTAGGATGCGCACCTGTTCTCGTTGGCATCTGC
>JBILUQ010000264.1:0-5489 GCA_044370935.1 Chthoniobacteraceae bacterium | reverse complement strand
ACTGTCCGCGTCTGCGCTTTGGAGCCGAGCGCCGTCACTGCAGACACCGTTGCGGTGATCGTGCAGGTCCCGGACACCTTCGGTCGCATCGCTTCCCACACGGAGCTTGCAGCGGCGGCGCACACCGTGGGCGCGCTCGTCATCGCTGCGGCCGACCCGCTCGCTCTGACGCTGATAGATCCTCCGGGATCGTGGGGCGCTGACATCGCCGTCGGCTCGACCCAACGGTTCGGGGTGCCGATGGGGTTTGGGGGGCCGCACGCGGCCTACATCGCCACAAAAGACGCCTACAAGCGCGTGCTCCCGGGCCGACTCGTCGGGCTTTCGCACGATGCGGAGGGGCGGCCGGCGTACCGGCTTGCCCTTCAGACGCGCGAACAGCACATCCGGCGCGACAAGGCGACGAGCAACATCTGCACCGCGCAGGTGCTGCTCGCAGTGATGGCGTCGATGTATGCGGTTTATCACGGCGCTGATGGTTTGCGCGAAATTGCTCGGCGCATCCACCGGTTTGCGACCGTTCTGGCGAACGGACTCGGGCATCTCGGCATGAAGCTGCGTCATGATTGCTTTTTCGACACTGTCACTATCACGCTCCCGCCACTCGAACGAGATGCATGGATCGAGCGCGCCCACGCGGTAGGCTTGAACCTGCGCCCGCTTGCGGATGGCGTCGCCATCAGCGTCGATGAAACCGTGACGGCTGCGGATCTGCTCGCGATCCTCCAGACCGCGCGGCCTGGCGCGCACATTGACCTCGCAGGACTGGTTGCACAGGCCGGGTCAGCGGCGACGAAAATCGAAACGCGGCACTCGCCGTTCCTGACGCATCCGGTTTTTCACTCACACCATTCGGAGACGCAGATGCTGCGTTACATTCGGAGTTTGGAGGCGAAAGACCTTTCGCTCGTGCATTCGATGATCCCGCTGGGGTCATGCACGATGAAGCTCAACGCCACGAGCGAGATGCTCGGTGTCACCTGGCCGGAGTTCGCGAACATGCATCCGTTTTGCCCCCCGGAGCAGGCCCGGGGCTACGCCATCCTTTGTGCGCAATTAAAAGAGTGGCTCGCGGAAATCACCGGGTTCAGCGGGATATCGCTTCAACCCAACGCCGGTTCGCAGGGTGAATACGCGGGACTACTGGTCATCCGAGCTTACCACCGGTCACGCGGCGATATGCAGCGCGATGTGTGCTTGATTCCCACGAGCGCGCACGGCACCAACCCCGCGAGCGCTGTGATGGCTGGCATGCGCGTGGTCACCGTGGCATGCAAGGAAAATGGCGATGTCGACATGAACGACCTCCGCGCGAAGGCAGCGGAGCACGGACCGCGGCTCGCTGCACTGATGGTGACGTATCCGAGCACGCACGGTGTTTTCGAAGCAGGGATCCGCGAGATCTGCGAATGCATTCATTCGCACGGAGGACAGGTGTACATGGATGGTGCGAACTTGAACGCGCAGGTCGCGCTTTGCAGGCCGGCGGATTTCGGAGCCGACGTGTGTCATCTGAATTTGCACAAGACTTTCTGCATCCCGCATGGTGGCGGCGGGCCGGGGGTGGGGCCAATCGGCGTTGCTCGGCATCTGATGGAGTTCCTGCCCACGGAACTGGCGGGCGGACTCGCCGATGGAAAACACATCGGCGCGATTTCAGCTGCACCTGAGGGCAGCGCCGGGATTCTGGTGATTCCCTGGATGTATCTGCGAATGATGGGTGCGCACGGACTGCGCGAAGCCACGGCCACTGCCATCCTCAACGCCAACTACATGGCGCGCAAACTGGACGCTTACTTCCCTATCCTCTTCCGGGGTGCCAATGGGTGGGTGGCGCACGAATGCATCCTCGACTTGCGCGGCTTCAAGCTCACCACCGCCGAGGACGTGGCAAAGCGGCTCATGGACTATGGGTTTCACGCACCAACCCTGAGCTGGCCCGTGCCGGGCACCCTCATGGTCGAGCCCACGGAGAGTGAATCCAAAGCGGAGCTCGACCGCTTCTGTGAAGCGATGATTTCCATTCATGCGGAGATGGTCCGCGTAGAAAGCGGCGAGGTTGACGCGAGCAACAACGTGCTCAAGCGCGCACCGCACACGGCTACAGTCGTGACTGCTGATGATTGGGACCGTCCGTACACACGCAGCGAGGCGGCTTTTCCAGCGCCATGGGTTCGCGAAAACAAATTCTGGCCCTCGGTCTCGCGCATCGACAACGTCTGGGGCGATCGAAACCTCTTCTGCGCCTGTGCGCCGGAGCCTTCCGCCTAGCGCCGTCTGGCGCTCCCAATCGACCGTTCAAACGCCGCAGCACCCCCATAACTATCCGCCGAGCCAGCATCTTGGACGACACTGGGACGACAAAGTCCAGAGCGTTCTCAGCGCTGATAGATCGGGAGGTAGTGGTACTTCACACTCAAACTTAAAAGGGCCATCGCCGTTCGATAAATCCGGTTGGTTTCAGATCCGGCGCTCGGTTTCCAAGAGCCGTCAGCGTCCTGCATCGGGAGCAGCACCTCCGCGACGCGTTCCGACGCCTCTGCGGCATAGGCGGCGCCGCGCTGGTACATCCCCTGCGCGTAGTAATACGTGCCATAATAAAACCAACTGTTGCCCTTAACCTTCGGGGGATTTTTCAAAAGCCAATCAGCCGTCGCGATCACTTCCGGCGCCTCGTAATGGCCGCAAACCTGCATCGCCAGGAGCCCCTCGGTGGCTGTCGACCAGACGGGCGCCGTGGTGTAGGTGTACCCGAATCCGACCGCGGCACCGTTCTTGGTCGACCCTTTGAAACAGCGGCGGATGTAGGCAACCGCGTCGTCGATTCCATCCTTTGGAATGTCCAATCCAGCGTTTTTGGCCGACCGCAGCGCCATCAGTTGCCAGATGCTCACGGACAAATCCGAATCCGTTGCGAGCGGCGTGTAACGCCAGCCGCCCTTGTGTCCTTCGCTCTTCGCCACCGCCTGCGAGCGCAGAATCAGTGAGATCGCCCGCCCACACGCTGCGCGGAGCGCCGCATCCTGCCTCGCATCGGCGCCCATGCCGAGCATCTCCGATAAAAACAAGGTCGTAATCCCGTGTCCGTACATGCGCGAGTTGTCCTTTGACCCAAAATATCCCTCATTGTCCTGACGGTCCGGCGTAAGCAGAAAGTCGATCCCTTTGCGCATTCCAGCGCCCTGCGGCGTGCGGTCAGAAGGCAGGTGTCCCACGGCCGCCATCGCAAGGCAGGAGAGCGCCGTCATCGCGGTGTCGTAGGAACCATGTTCGCGAATGGCTCCGCGCGGATCCTGTTCACTCAACAAAAATGCCACGCCCTTTTTAGTCGCCTCGTCAATGGCCTCCGCCGTCGCGCCGCATGCAAATTCGGGCACAAGCACAAACTGGAGTGCAGCTAGAATCGCAACCCTTGCGCAAGCCGCAGCAAGGAAGCTCAGCGGCTTCTTAAGAATGGGACAAGAAATCAAATCAATCATCCCTGGAGCCTCCGCTCGCATCCCAGAGTTCAGCGCATTCGGGGCAGTCGAATGCACGCGCGATTTTCAATCTGCGAAACTGCATGGTCCCGAGATCCATCGACAAAAGCACGCCAGCAAGCGGCGTCCCAAGCCCAGTAAGCAGCTTGACCACTTCCACCGCAGCCATACAGCCGACACTGCCGGAAACAGCACCCAACACTGGAAATTTGCGGGTCCAGTGCTGAGGCGCCTCCCGCACAAAACAACGCAGGCACGGCGTCTTGCCGGGAACAATCGTTGTTAGCTGCGCTTCCATCGCATACATCGCGGATTCGACCATGGGCTTGCACTGGCGAACCGCCGCATTGTTCAGCGCAAACCGCTCCGAAAACAGCGGCGCAGCGTCCACCACGACATCGGCCTGCTGAACAAGTGTTGGCGCATTGTCGTTCGAAATATTTTCCCGCACGGCGACAAGCTCAAGCCGTGGATTCAGCGCCTTGAGTTGTTCGAGAATTGAATCCATCCGCGGCATCCCAATGCGCTCGTGGCGCTGCAGCAGTTGCCGGTTAAGATCGCTTGGCTTGAGATCGCCGCCATGCGCAAGCACCAAGCGCCCGACGCCCGCAGCAGCCAGTTGCAGCGCCACAGCGCCACCGACGCCGCCCACGCGCGACACAAGCACGGACGCGGCCTTGAGCCGGCGCTGCGCCGCTTCGCCGAATCCGGGCAAAAGCATCTGCCACTCGTAAATGGCGCGTTCTTCGTCTGTGAGCAGCTCGGGGTTCATCTGTTTTCAGGCGGGCCAGACTCGCGCACCACCGCGCCGTTTTCGAGCCTTAGAACATGATCCGCGAGTTGCGCCGCTTCCTGTCGGTGATGAGTGACGTGCAGGGTAGTGAGTTTCAGGTCGCGTTGAATATCCTTCAACAAACGCGCCAACCCCTCGCGCAGCTCCTCATCCAGTGCGCTCAGCGGTTCGTCCAAAACGAGGACGCGCGGCTTCGAAGCAAGAGCACGCCCCAAGGCCACGCGCTGGCGCTCGCCTCCCGAAAGATTCTGCGGCCTCCGCTCGAGCACGCCTCCGATTCCAAGCCGCTCCGCCAACGACAACACGGTTGCCTTCGTCGCAGCCGCCGGCTCGCCACGGATTCGCAGCGCGAACCCGATGTTCTCGCGAACCGTCATCGTTGGAAAAAGCGCTCCGTCCTGCGGCACATACCCGATGCCGCGCTCGCCCGGGGAAAGGCTTGTGATTTCATTGTCCCCGATCCATATGCTCCCGGACGAGGGATTCCGCAGTCCGCAAAGAATTTCAAGCAGGCTCGTTTTTCCGCTGCCGGAGCGGCCCATCAGCACTGCGTACGAACCCGCAGGCACCGCGAAGGAAACTTCCTCAAGCGCAAAGCTTCCGGCTGACCAACTGATTTTCTCAAATCGAATCATGGTTCGCAGATTCCGTCTTGGTTACACCCGCTCGCCAACGCGGCGGACCGCGACAAGGATAATCATCGCGAACACGACCATTAGCAAACTCACAGCCACAGCAGCCTCGAGGTTGCCGACGCTCAGCTCAAGCCAGACGGTGGTCGGCAATACTTCCGTCTTCATCCGGGTGGCGCCTGCAAACACGAGAATCGGCCCGAACTCGCCCATGCTCCGCGCCCACGCCACGGTGCCGGCTGCAAAGATCCCGCGCCGCGCCGCAGGCAAAGTCACGAGCCATACGGCGCGTGCCCGCGAGCAACCCAACGTCATCGCCACCTCCTCCGGCCGCGCCGAGAGATGATCAAACGTGCCATGCATCGTGCGGATCGCAAAGGCGGCGCCGATGACAAGCTGCGCGAGCACCACTCCATTCACTGTGTACGTCAGCACCACGGCCTTCTCCAGCAACCGGCCGAACCAGGTCTGGAAAAGAATCAACAACGCCAGCCCCATCACCATCGGGGGAAGCACTATTGGAATGTCGAGCGCGGCCTGCACCCAGCTTTTGCCTGGAAACGTGGCGCGCGACAGCACGTATCC
>JBILUQ010000393.1:0-3127 GCA_044370935.1 Chthoniobacteraceae bacterium | reverse complement strand
TCGCCGATTTGCCCACGCGAGAGAGCGCCTCCGCCTGCAGAATCTGCGGCATTGATAGCCCACCCATCGCAAGCCCGCCCAGCTTCAAAAAGTCCCGCCGGGATACTCCATCACAAAATGCACGTCCGCGCCTGCCAGTGATCGTTAGCATAACTTAAAAAACTCTGTTTTAAACGACCTCTTTCAACGGAGCGCATCCCGGCTCCACCAGATACTGCGGACGGCCCGCAAGGTCGTTAATGGTTACCTTCGACACATCCACTCCTAGGTGATTGTAGAGCGTCGCGAATACCTCGCCGAATTTCACAGGCCGATCATTGGCCTCGCCGCCGAGTCGATCCGTTGAACCAATCACCTGTCCGTGCCGCATCGCCCCTCCGGAAAGCAACGCGCATGACACGCGCGGCCAATGATCGCGGCCACCGCTTTTATTGATGGCGGGGGTCCGACCGAACTCTCCCCAAACGACCACGGCGACATCCTTTTCAAGACCCCGTTCACGCAAATCGTCAAGGAGCGCACAGATCCCCTGGTCAAAAAGTGGAAGATCCTGACGCAAAGCCCCGAAATTATCGGAGTGATGATCCCAGCGGCTGAAAGCAACCGTGACAACTCTTGCTCCTGCCTCAACCAAACGGCGCGCCGCGAGAAAATGCGTCATCAACTTCGGCCCGCCATCGTCACGATTCTTCGGATCACCCTTCCCGTAGCGCTCGAGCAAATCGGCCGATTCACGAGAGACATCAAGAGCCTCCAAAAGCCGGCTTGAGGTCAACACGCCGAAAGCCTGCTGATTGAACAAATCGAGACCGCCCATCATTCCTGAAGCATCAATGTCGCGCCGTAAACGGTCGAAGCCCTGTAACAGAGCGCGTCTATCGGAGAGGCGCTCAAGGGTGATGCCATTGAGCGTCATGTCCTCGAATGCGCCGCCTTTGTTAGGCTGAAAGGGGGCGTGGCGAACGCCAAGGAAACCGGGTTCGCCTGATCGCGCCCACTCCATGTGCCCCATTTTCGGCGAAAGCCCCACGAAAGCAGGCACCGCGGGATCATTCTGACCCTGCAGAGCGGAAACGACCGAACCGAGAGCCGGCCACCCACCGGGCGGCTGATTCTGCGTGGGACGCCCAGTGAGGCACTGGAAGGCGTCGTGACGGATGTCGCATTCTACAATCGAGCGGATGAGAGTGCAGCGATCCATACGCTGGGCCAGGCGCGGCAGATGCTCGCAGATTTGAACACCAGGCACGTTTGTCGAGATTGGCTGGAATTCACCTCGCACCTCGGCAGGGGCGTCCATTTTCAAATCAAACATGTCCTGATGCGCCGGGCCGCCGGGCAGGTAAATCATGATCACCGACTTGGCACCGCCCTGCGCGTTTCCTGCGGCTTGGGCACCGCTCTGGCTCTGCGCTGCAACGAGTTCGGAGAGGGAGATGCCTCCCATGGCAAGCCCTCCAACCCGAAGGAAATCCCGACGTGCGATTCCATCGCAAAAACGGGAAGAACTACCGCTGGAGATAGTCAGCATAAACGAGGGGTGGAGTGTTGGGGGGGAAACAGCTTCTATGCTTCTCACTGGAAGCACGCTACGAACATCCGCGAAAGGCGGCTCCCTTAGAAGAAAATTGCATCCGTCTGGGCGATTTACACCGCTCTGCCGCCGCACTCTCATCGGAGGCTAGGACATCGGCGCCCGCATCCAAGGGGGGCTCCCCCATTTCGTTGTCCGGCGGGTCGGATTAGAACTAGGATGCGGCCCATGCAGGAACTCTGAAAAATGCTCGTCGCGATTGGCGTAATGATGGCAATCGTTGGAGGAATTCTGTGGAGGACCGGCGACCTAGGGTTTTTGAAACATGTCGGGCATCTGCCGGGGGACTTATCTTGGGAAAAGGGCGGCTCCAGTTTTTATGTTCCGTTAACGAGCTGCCTTCTATTGAGCGCGATCATCAGCCTCATCAGCTGGATGCTTCGCAAGTAGGCCCTCTTACACAAAAGCCGGCGTACAGACGTTCGCTATTGTGCTTTTCACCCGAGACCAAACCGCCCGCGTGCGATTTGCCAAGACACCTCGAAGCGCGCGGTGTTAGCGTGAGTCTCTTTGATGGATGCAGAGCAACTCAACGCGGCACTCAGCTTTATCCGAAAACCAACTACGCAGCTGCGGACGATGCTACTTGAGAAGGCGAATTCAGCGGCACCTCATGAATTCGAGTCGGTGATGAACGCGGTCCGCTCTTTGTTTGAAAAGTACACTCGAACTCTCTCTGATGCGCCACCCGGAAGAGCGCGCGCGATACGATTTCACGCGCTCATTGATTCAGCGATGGAGGCCGCGAGAAGTTTGCCGGTGAGCTGTCGCAAGAGATGCAGTGGGTGCTGTCATTTCGCTGTTGAAATCACGAGCGACGAGGCAGAGCTATTACGGGACCTGCTCGATGCAGGAATTGAAATTGATCTCGGTAAGCTTGCCCGCCAATCCAGTCTGGAGCTGGATTCCGCGGCATGGAGAATTCCCTGGTCGGACGAGTCGCGCTGCGTGTTTTTGGGTAGCGATTTTGAGTGCAGAATCTACGAGCATCGGCCGGTCGCGTGTAGAAAACTTGTGGTGACCACGCCCGCTGATCTGTGCGCCTCCTCAAGCAGCAAGATCGAGCCCGTCAGAGTGCTCATTGCGGAGACAATTGTCAGCGCGGCGATCAGCTTGAACGGATGCACACAAGGCACGCTTTCGCAGATGCTCGTCAAGAGCCTCGGCGGACCGCAGACAGCCGAGACCAGCACGGACTCCTGAACAGCATTGCGATCGGAAAGCGCGTGTTAAATCGATTCTGCGGCGCTGAGTTTCGCAGCACTCGGGAGTGATCCCCGCTTCGCGCCAATCGGCTACTTCACTGATGCGTGCAATCCGGCTTTGTTCAAAGCAGCGGCAAGTTGCTTGGTGCTAAAATCACCCTCAACTTGGAAAGTTTTGGCGCCCTTGGTCGCATTGTGCTTAGTCACGCCTGAAACACCCATAATGGCGTCTTCTGCAGCAGTGACACACTTCCCGCAGCACAGGTGCAATCCAGACACGTCGGCGGTCTTCACTTTTGCATCGGCAACTTCGGGGGCCGTAGCACCC
>JBILUQ010000263.1:0-5532 GCA_044370935.1 Chthoniobacteraceae bacterium | reverse complement strand
TACACGTTTTTCAAATTCGAGTCTTTGTCCGGACTGTAAATTTTCGGCGGTGCTTGCTCCGGGAGCGTCAACTTGAGGTGCTCCAATAAGTGATAAGAAATCGCTTTTCGCTCCGTTTCCGCAGCTCGCGCGCGCGGTATCGTCGCGGGGCGCGCTAAATGGGCATCGAGCGCGGCGAGAAAGCTCACTAGTTCAGGACGGATCATCCGGCGTTCGATGCGGACCACAACACGGTCATCCTCCTCAGAAACCTGCGGAATGGCTTTGGCCTGGGTCAATTGAGTTTCATAGATACGATCGTAACCAGTTCCCTCGCGTTCCATGAGCTTCAAGTCATGAAAGACTTGAGCGAGCAGGTTGTTCCTCCGAACAGTTTTTTGCAGAATGTTGCGCGGCGTCACTCCGAGGGGAAGAAGGCCCGCGTTGTGGATTTCGAGATAGTCTGGATAGAGGTTTATGAAGATATCACCTGGTGTCGTGTAGGGGCGGTGCACCAAAGCGTTCGCCAGTAATTCCCGGATGACGACCTGGTCATAGTGCGGCACATTTTTGCGGAACAAATTGTCTGGAAGTTCGGTCGACTCCTTCCAATCAGGAATTTCTGTCCAGACTGCCTCGATCAGTTCAGCGGGATTGAGCGAATAATCATCCCAAACAAGTTTCGAAACCCGAGCGCCGTGTGCGTCGTACTTTAGAAATTGAATAACGGGCGCGTGTAACACTTGAGCCCGATCAGCTCGTTGACCTACCCAGAGCAGGCCGAGATTGGTGAGAAATCCTTTATCAACAAAAAAGTAATGTTCTAAAATCTCGTCCGTTGAACGCTCTTTTATCGACTGCTTGACTCGATCGGATGCTTTGATCGCGGAAACGAAGCGAGCCAGTTTTTCATCGTCAACGTGGTGGGCGGGTATTTTGCGTGATGATTGCATTTCCCATTGGTACGCGTCTTTCTCACCAACAAGCCGAATGAGTTCATCTGGCAATAATCGCCGCGTTTCGTCTGCCAAACGGATATAGTAGCGCGCATCCGATGTTGCAGCGATGCTCTTTGAACTGGGAACAATTTCTAGATCAAGAAACTCCCCGCCGTTTTTGTGGGTCTGTATTTGTGCACGTGCATGCACATTGGATGTATGTTGTGAAATACCCTTAATCAGTCGATCCGGCAGGTCCTTGGGAATTGTTTGGGATGGATTTGGAGCGTCATTCTTGTCCTCTATTCCAAAATAAATATGACCGCCCCGCGCGTTCGCGAAACCAGCGCAATCAGCTGCGATATCGCGCCAAGACCATTTCTTCGGATCGGTCCCGAAGATACGTAGGGATTTCTTGTCGAGTTCGGAGCCTTCGATCATGTCAGAAACGATTAAATCACAGGGAGGCCGGCAGAAGAACGTACACTCCTAGAACATCCACGGGCAGGCATGCGGAGACCTCGTAGGAACCGGTGTCGCGGGCGGCTTCACGCACCCGGCGATGATCGGCGAGCAGCGTGTCTGCGCGCTGGAGGGCGACCTGCTCGATGTGGCCGGTTTGGGCGGACAGAAAGTCGAGGGCCGCTGAGATTTCGCGCACTGCGGCCGAGTGATCTAGGTTTGCAGAGGGGACGGCACCGAGGAGCGCGGAAATATCGCTCTCAGCCAGCCAGCGCGGATTGGAGCGGCCTGCGACAGCGAGGGTGACGCATTCCTCCGCCATGAGCGTGCGGGCGTTTTCGCGCCGGCGCAGGGTGAGTTGATGGCGGAGCCGTAGGACAAAAAGGCTGGTGACGACTTCCACCGCATCAGTCACCGTCGCGGCGCTGCGTGCTGCGAGCGGGTTGGGAGAACCGGCCAGAGCATTCTCGAGCAGTGTGTCCGCAAGCAGTCCCACGAGCGGGTGGGTGCGCTCCACAGAATGCGCGCCTGACACGGAGGCCCGGAGATCAAAGGTGATGGGGTACGGCTTTGCGATGCCTTCGAGCTCCAGCCGCTCACGCAGTGCCTGGGGCAGGTGCTGCGGTAGCAGGCGCCAGCAGTGATAAGAAATCGCTTTTCGCTCCGTTTCCGCAGCTCGCGCGCGCGGTATCGTCGCGGGGCGCGCTAAAGTCGGCAGAGAAGGAATGGAAACAAGGCCGGGCGCCCCTCGCGGGAGTAGAGGGCTTCATCCGCCAGATTCTCGGCTGGCGCGAATACGTACGGGGAATCTATTGGCAAAAAATGCCGGATTACATCGGCTTGAATGCGCTTAAGGCCGATCAGCCGCTGCCTCCGTTCTACTGGAGCGGAGAGACCGAGATGGAATGCCTGCGCGATGCGCTTAAGCAAACTTTACAATTCGGCTACGCCCATCACATCCAACGATTGATGGTCACGGGGCTCTATTCGCTCATGTTCGGAGTGCGCCCGAGTGAGATACATCAGTGGTACTTGGCGGTCTATGTCGACGCCGTCGAATGGGTCGAACTCCCGAACACCCTCGGCATGTCTCAGCACGCCGACGGCGGTCTCATGGCCAGTAAGCCATACATCGCCACTGGCAAGTACATCCAGCGGATGAGCAATTACTGCTCCGGCTGTCCCTACGACCCAGCGGAAAGTACAGGGCCCACAGCTTGCCCGTTCACCACGCTTTACTGGGATTTCCTTCTGCAACACGAACCTGCCATGCGCATGAACCAGCGGATGTCCATGCAGGTAAGAAATCTCGCGCGTCTCGATGAAAACAAGCGCGCGGCAATCCGGGCCCAGGCAGCGCAGCTGCGCAGTCGGCACAAAGCCGGCGCGAGCTCTCCAAATTCCCAGCCGTAAACAGGCTCTGATTAACTTCCGCCGCCCCATACGAGTGCGCCCTCTTTCGTTGGTTCGATTTAAGTTTTCTGCTCAACACTCGCATCTGTGGGCTTTGAGCACCGGCTTGCGTACTCGCTTTCTATGCTCGACGGCTCCGGAACGGTTTACGATCGTGAAGAAATGACAGACATCCAGAGTCAGATCGCCAGACGCCGACTAATTTTGGGTATCTCGAATGTGGGCTTTTGGGTCGCTACTTCGGCTGCCGGGCTCTTGTGGTGTTTGGTCTTTGGTTCACGTTCGATAGACAAAACAGCCCTTTTAAAATGCATGCTCGGGATGGTCGCTGTTCAGTCGCTTTTTGACTTTATCGGTGGCGTCATTTTTGTGCCGCCCGTCAACGCTGGTTATTCCCGGTTTTTTCAAACTTGGTTCAGGGGCGTAATCATCCACAGTGCTCTGCTGTGCGGGGCAGCGATATTGGGTTACTGGAGTTTTCGGCTTTCAAATGGTTTCTGCCCGAGTGTTGGAGTCGCATCCGTAATCCTTTTTTTGTGCCGCAGACAAATCCTGCGCCTGACATCGGGCGTAAGGTCCATTCAGACAACTTTTGCAGGAAATACAGTTTGGGAGGTTGATTCATGCGACCCGTCTTTCACCGGCGGAACCTCGGGTATCGGGCAGAGGGCGATGATTCTGTTGCCCGCAGTCTGGAAAAGAGAACTCAGCCCACAGGAAATTCAAACGCTGATTCAAAGACGCCTCTGGACGATTCAAAGCAACCTTCCCGCGCGCGCTTTCTTGACCTCACTGTCGTGGAATTTGGCGGGTTGCGAGATTGGCTCGCTCCTTCTGGGGCTGCGAAATTGTTCACCGGAGCAGGCGCTACTGACGCAGTGCGCTTGGATGACGTTGTGGGGATTCCTCGCATTGCTGATCCTCCCCTCATTTAGCCGGAGCTCAGTTTTCAGTACGGATCGAGCAGCCGCGGCACAAGGATGTGACGCGAAGGGTTGGATTCAAAAATTTCCAACCCTCACTGGTGAGGACGGCAACGCCAAGGCGCTGGTTCAGCGCGTATTCTACCCCATTCCCTCCGCAGCAGAGCGTTTGTCCCGCCTCGAAGACTCTACGCTGCCCCCCATTTTCGGCAGTGTAGCCCGCGTGAACCTATTCTTGTCACTGGCGACGCTGACGATCCTCGGGCGCTGCGTTCACTGCAATGTGGGGCGTCCGGAGCTCTGGATTTTTCCGCCGTCAGACTAACCGAACAGCAAGGTTTCTTCGACGGCAAAGTGCCTGCCCCTCCCTACGCCCTGCCGGTCAGACGCATTAGGTAGCCCTGGAAAACAAACAGGTTCAGAAGGAAGCACGCCAAAGCCTGCAAAAAACCTGTCGCGGGATCTTTGATTCTCAAGCGCACCCCAAACGCAACAACCATCATGAGGCTCAGTCCAAGCGCCGCTAGCAAAGCGCAAATCGGATACGCATACCCAATCAAAAGTCCCGCAGCAGCGGCTATCTGCAGCGTGCCAGTGAAGACGCGCATCCGCGGAAGCCGGTATCGAAGAAATTCATCCCGCATCCTACGCGTGGTAAGGCATCCGATTCCGTACGCCAAAAAGCCGCATGCAGAAATGGCTTGGGCAATTTCCAAAAGATGGTTCATTATGATGGACTAAAGTATCGAAGGACAGTAGCAGGATTCCGTCCAACGTTCAGAGGATGACCCGCAAATGAAAATTGTATCGCTTATTGTTCAGATCATTGTCGCTCTCGGGCTCCTAAACGTTTGGTTGCTCCGCTTTAACCGGCCAACTCCCTACAGGGCTAGAAACGCACAGTCTATGCCGGAGGAATTTGCCGCGTACGGTCTTCCCAAGTGGTTGCTCTGGACCGTAGGCGCAGTTAAGGTTTCCTGTGCTGTCTGCTTGGTCGCGGGAATCTGGATCCCAGTCTTGGTCGCGCCTGCCGCGGTTGCGATTACAGTTCTGATGGTTGGGGCAATCGCCATGCACCTAAAGGTGAACGATCCGCTCATCAAGGCTGTTCCGGCCAGCACCGTCCTAGCCCTCGTCGCCATTGTTCTCGCAAACGCGATCTAAAGTTTTCCGGGCGGGCATATAACCCTCGCCCACGTACTGCGCGCTCACGCATCGCGAGCTTTTGGGTCCCCGGCACAGCTACGCTCGATTGAATCATTCGTGAAGCCGGTGCCCGGCCGTCCATGTCGAAATGAAGCCCCCTAACGAGTGGTTCGCCAGCAACGATGGCTCACTCGTGAATGCTTGCCTCAGGAGGATTACACGGCTCACTGGGGGACCGAGGACTGGCGTGATTGTTACAGCGAAAATATGCGCGCCCAACTGCAGGTGAATCCCGATAAAGACGTTTTTGAAAAAGTCCGAATCGCCAACGTTTATCGCCAAACACGAACAACAAGGACTTTGAAAATAATTCTACACGGATCCGGCGTTTGGGCGTAAGCCTTGCGCTCAACATTCGTAGCCGCCCCCTTTTTGGTGTCGCAAGACGAGCATTAATCAGCAATCTTGTGCACCGCCCTGGCGGTGTTTGCGTCTTTTTTTGGCGGGCAGCTGCAATAAAATCCCCCCAGCAGAGGCGGTCGACGCAACATTCCCCCGCGCAACCAACACACTTTTGAAGTGTTAACCCCCCACCCCTATGAGCTCCCCTCTCTTCTCCATCCTAAGAAAAGTTGTCTTCGGATTGATTCCATTTCTGGCCACCAACGCTG
>JBILUQ010000262.1:0-5554 GCA_044370935.1 Chthoniobacteraceae bacterium | reverse complement strand
ATCAGGCTCTGGCGGCCGTGCAATTCAAGGCGCTCTTCTCCAAGGAAGCGCCCGCTGCAAGTGACCCGCACGTTGAGCGCCTCCGATTTGCGGTGCTTGAAAAAAACCGTGAGTGGCATCACCGATACCGCACCGTCGACCAGTTCAACATCTTTGGACAACGTTCGCGGATCAAATACGAGGGCGTCGACAACGCTACGATCCTCGGTGAGGAGTTGGCGCAGCGCGATGTCAAAACCGCAAACCGCGACCTAGTGATCTGGGAAGCGGCCAAGGGGCGCGATCTGCGGGCAAAGGACGACAATTTGCCTCCGGTTTCTCAGACCCCGCCCAACCGCCCGCAGTCCGTTCCGTATTTGAGCGGCGAGGAGGCCATCCAGCATTTGAGTTTGCCTCCCGGCTGTAAGATCGAGTTGGTGGCCGATGAAACAAGGTTCCCCGAATTGGTGAATCCGGTGCAGATGAACTTTGATACGCAGGGAAGGCTCTGGGTGTCTGCTTGGCCGAATTACCCGGAGACAACTCCAACCACTTCGGATTTCGACAAGCTTCTGATTTTTGATTTGGATCCTAAAACCGGCAAGGCCTCCAAATGCACCACGTATCTGGACGGGCTCAATTGCCCGACAGGTTTTCAGTTCTACAAGGATGGCGTGATTGTCATGCAGTCGCCCGATTTGTGGTTTGTGCGCGACACGAACAACGATGGGAAAGTGGATTCGACGGACGCGCCGCCAGAGAGGCTCTTGCACGGCTTGGACGCAGCAGACTCACACCACGAGACCAACTCCATTTGCTACGAGCCCGGTGGCGCGATTTACCTCAGTGACGGGGTGTTTCATCGCACTTCGGTGGAAACGCCTTCCGGACCGGTGCGCAATGTGAACGGCGCCATCTACCGGTATGAGCCGCTGACCAGTAAGTTTGAACGCTACGTGCCGTATGGCTTTGCCAATCCGCATGGACGCGTCTTTGACGCCTGGGGCAACGACATCATCACCGATGCGACCGGCAACGCTAACTATTTCGGACCCGGGTTCAGCAGTTTTCTCGACACTGGCGCGCATCCCTCCTACCAGCAGTTCTGGACGCGTCCTTCGAGGCCTTGCCCGGGCACAAACATCCTATCAAGCCGTCACTTTCCCGACGATTGGCAGGGCGAGTTTCTCAACACGAATGTGATCAGCTTTCAGGGTATTTTCCGAGCAAGGATCACCGAGGAGGGATCGGGCTTGAAGGGCGAAACATTCGAGCCGGCCCTCGTGCAAACCGACATCGCTGCGAACCCGAACTTCAGACCTTCCGGCGTGACTGTGGCGCCCGATGGCTCGCTTTACTTCATGGATTGGTCGCAGATGCTGATCGGCCATCTTCAGCACCACTTGCGTGATCCCAACCGTGACCACCAGCACGGGCGCATTTACCGCATCACTTATCCAGAGCGGCCGCTGCTGACGCCAAAGAAAATTCACGGTGAGCCCATTGCTGCGCTCTTGGAATTGCTAAAAGAGCCGGAAAATGACGTGCGACTTCGCGCTAAAATCGAACTCGGAAAACATGACTCTTCCCAGGTGGTCAGCGCGCTGAGGAATTGGGTGCGCCAGTTTAACGCGAAAGGTATCGAGGACGCGCATCACCTGCTTGAGGCGCTGTGGGTGCACCAGTGGCACAACGTTGTAAATCCGGAGCTGATCAACGCACTGTTGAATTCACCGGAGCACCGTGCCAGAGCGCAGGCGGTTCGTGTGGTTTGCTATCAGCGCGACCGAATCCCCAATGCGCTTGATTTGCTTAAAAAAGCGGTGATGGATGAACACCCGCGCGTGCGGCTTGAAGCTGTTCGCGCCGCGAGTTTCTTCCGCTCAAACGATGTGGCCGCTGCCATTTCTATTGCGCAGGATGCGCTTCGCAGTCCAACGGATTATTACATCGACTACTGCTTTAAGGAAACGCTTAAGCAGCTCCAGTCGCTCACGACAGAAAGTGTTGCGCCGAAGGATCCGGTGTTGCTTTCTGCGTTCATTAGCAAACTCGACGACCGCGAATTGCTCGCCTTGAGCCCGGCGACCGAGCCGATTCTTTTCGCGCGCCTTGAGCGGAGGAGTTACGATGTTTCCGCGCGGGAAAAAATACTGGCGGATCTTGCCAAGCTGCATGGAAGCACACGGGGCGACGAATTGCTTGCAGCGTTGAGGCGTTTGGATGCGCGTGGTGGTGGAGTTGCGGGCGCGATTGGTGAGCTTGCAAAAGCTGTGTCGATGAGTTCCAAGGCTGCCGTTTCAAAGGATCGCGCTGCTTATTTGGAACTGGCTTCGCAGGCCACGCAGGCAGTCACTCGCAGGCTTGCATACGCCGCAGTGCTCATTAGCGATGGAAACGTCGAGGGCGCCTGGGAGGCTGCCAAATCCGGACCCGGCCGCGAAGCCTTGGTGCAGGCGATCTCCATTGTCACGGATCCCACGATCCGCGTGCAATTCCAGACAAAGCTGATTGAGTTGGCCCGCTCTGCGAGCGGTTCCATGCTTCGCGCTGTGCAAAGCGCTCTGCCGTTGATGGGAGTTGCTCACGCTGAGGAAAACTTCGCGCTGCTTTCCAAGCATGTGGTGGAGGGGAAAGAAAGAGCATCAGCAGCGAACGCGATCATGCAGATACCGCGTGCTGCTTGGAAAAAGGAGCTTGCAGCGGGCGTTTGTGAAGCAGTGCTTGCTTACGCTAAAACCATCTCCGCCGAGGACAGGACCAAGCAATCTTTCGTGGAGCTGAATCAGTTCGGCATGGAAATGGCGACGCTGGCGGAGAGCGCCGGCGTGCGCAAGGGATTGCGTGGACTTGGCGTACCGGTTTTTGTCGTGAAAACTGTGCCTGAACAAATGCGCTACGACGTCCAAAGGTTGGTGGTGGAAATGGGCAAGCCTTTCGAGATCATCTTTGAAAACCCGGATGTCATGCCGCATAACTTGGTGATTGTACCTCCGGGCAAGCACATGGATATCGGCATGGCAGCCGCGACAATGGGGCCGAGTGACAACAAGGATAAGCAAGGCCGGACTTACCTGCCCAAGGGGCACCCAATTGTCGACGCTACAAAGTTGATTGAGCCCAACAGCAAACAGACCTTGAAGCTTGATGCGATCAAGACCGAGGGAAACTACGAATTTGTATGCACCTTCCCAGGCCATGCAGCATTGATGTGGGGCACCATCGTCGTTACCAAGGACGTCGAAGCCTTCATTGCAGCGAATCCAACGCCGCAGGATCCTTCGGTGCACAGCGTTGCTGAGCACAAGGCACATGGTTCACGTTAACCCAGCACAAAGACAACTGCCGCTGCCGCTGCTGCGGGATTCGTTGCGGATCCTCGAAATTAATAGTCCATTCCGATGGTCGAACTTCTAGTAAATGCGTGAATCGACCGCGCCTCGAGATGCAAAAAACTGAGGCTTTGCATGTCATGCTGTACACGGCCTTGTTCGCGGCATTGTGCGCGGCATTGATCGCACCAAGATGCGGCGAGGCTGCCGAGGCCGGTGCGCCCTGGAAGCCCGTGGTGAGCCGGAGTGTTTCGGTGAATCGCGTCATCGACGTTCCCGAATATGCGAAGCCTCTCGGTCCCGCGGCCTCGTACTTGGAGTTCGGTTTGGAGTCCCGCTGGCGTTACGAGTTTCGCAGGATTGACTTTTCATGCCGGTTTCTCGATGGGGGGCACGCGGTGGTTTCTCGAACGTGGTTTTACCGCGGCTCAATCCCGAACTTGTAGTTCGGGGTAAAGCCCTAGTTCAAATTTCGAACTAAACGCGCGGACGGTCTGTGATTGGGCCCCCTCGGGAGCTGGGAAAGTGCTAAGGTTCCCCTCGGTGAAAATTAAGAATCGCTCGTTGCAGAAGATAGTCGTACCTCGACACAGCAAAGGCTATCTCCGCAGCTGTTTGATTCAGTTGGGCCTGCCCAAGCTCCACTATTGAAGAAGAGCCTAACTCGTAGCGCGACTGCGCAAGGCTGGCAGAATTTTGAGCGTGTTTGAGCATATCCTCTTGGAGTGCCAATTTTTTTTTTGAAAAAGTCACATTGTGATACGTAATTTTGAGATCACGTATGATTTGGTTCTCTTCGTCCCGCAAATTGGACTCCGTAACGCGGACCTTAATTTCTGCTTCAGCTCGTCGCGCCGAATTCAAGCCGCCGGCAAACACGGGAACGCTTACATTCACGCCGGCCGCCGCGTAATTGTGGGGCAACCGTTCATCTCGCACCGGGATGTTTCCAACACTCGCGAAAGCGGTGACAGTAGGCATGGACTGCGCTTTTTCAGCGTTGGCAGTGTGGCGTGCCGCATCGACCTCAAGGCGCAGGCGTGCTAGTTCCGGACGGTGGTCGAAGGCGCAGGAGATCATCGTCTCGATCGGCGCCATTTCCTCTGGCGAACCAGGTTCCTCGACGAGCTCGTAATTCCAGTCATCTCGGAGTCCTAACATCGCAACCATCCCGAGTTGGGCTGACTTCAAATCATTTTCGGACTTCGTAAGCAGCAATTCAGCGTCCTGATAGTTAACACTGGCAAAGCTCACATCCAGTTCCGACCTAAGTTGATTCAATGCGAGTCCGGAGACCTGTTCCAATACGGCTTTTCGTGTCGCGACGGTTTTTCGGGCCACCCGTACAATTTCCTGTTGTTGGAGCACCGTATAAAAATTCGTGGAAACCTGCAGCAACAACAAATTCCGAGCCCCACGAGAGGCCTCGGCCTCAGCCCGAGAGCGCAGCTTGGATCCTGCAAGCTGATGAAAAGTGCGCCCGAAATCGGTGACGAGTTGATTGATCGCGATTCCGACAGCGACTCGGTCGAAAATCACGGGGTTGTTCATCCCCCCTGCGGCAATCCGCGTGTTTTCCGTCAAGGATTCAACCGCGGTGAAATTCGCATTCACGAAAGGGAAAAATGGGGCCCTTGCCTGTGAAACCACAGATTGAGTAGCGAGAGCCTTCAACTCCGCAGCCGAAATGCGTGGGTGATTTGCAATCGCGCGTGCCCGAGCGTCTGGCAAGTTCAGGCGGGTATGTTTTGTTTGCTCTGCAAAAGCTGAAAGCCTCGTTGCAAGTAGCAGAACGATAACAACAGTTCGGTTCATTTTATTTTAATCTTGGAGATCAGATTTTAAAGAACAGCAGGAAACTTTGAAAGCATCCGTCAGAGCGCATGCAAAGACATCTAAATTTTATGCATGAGTATTATCAGGGACTTGTGGCATTTAACCTTCTTAATAAATAATCTCAGTCCTTAGGTCGGATCCTCATGCGCAAGAACTGGGAACTGCTTTGCCCAGCCGGTCAGACGGATACGGGGTTGGTTTCGCTCTGCCTTGAACGGTCCGCAAACCTGTTCCTTCTTTCGACAAGAAGATACGCCGCTGGAACCACAAACACGGTCAACAAAAGAGAAACAGACAGTCCACCGAGAATCGCAGTGGCAAGCGGCGCGTAAGACTCGCCGCCCTCTCCCATTTTGAGGGCCATAGGAAGCAACCCAAAAAGCGTCGCAAGCGATGTCATTAAAATT
>JBILUQ010000043.1:0-19617 GCA_044370935.1 Chthoniobacteraceae bacterium | reverse complement strand
TGAGAGATTCCAGCATCTCACGCTCTTCCTTCGTTAGAGTAATCCTGTATCGCGGTACCATCCTGTACAATCGCACAGAACTCGATTACCGCATCCGCCATCCGCAGCGTTACTGCCTACTAGGGTGTTTTTCGAAAGACCAAGCGCATCAAGCTGCTTTAAAAAACGGCCCACATGTGCGTCCAAACGCGTGATCATCGCCGCCTGTCCTTTGTCGGGATTCGGCCAAGGCTCGGAGGCGTAAACCCCGTAATCGGGCACTTCCGCTCCGTCCTTCAAAGCCTTGGTGCGCTCGTTATTCGCGTGCGGCGAGACCATGCTCCAATAGAGGAAAAATGGTTTGTCCTGATTTGCAGCGACAAATTTGATCGCCTCGTCCGCGAAGAGATCATCGGCGAATTGAACCGCTTTGGTCGCATAGCCGGCACCCGAATCACCGTCGGGCGTGATCACGTTGCTCGTACTTTCACGCGTTTCGTTGCGCCAGAGAAAATCCGGGAAATGGTTGTGGGCGTGATGTTGGTTCAAGTACCCGTAAAACTCATCGAACCCCTGCTTTCGAGGCAGCCCCGTCGAGGCCACTCCCTCCTCGCCAAGGCCCCACTTGCCAATCAAAGCCGTCCGATAACCAGCGTCATGCAGAACCTTGGCGACCGTGACATCGTTCTCGCGCAAGGCCTGTCGAGTCCCGCCACCGTTCCCACGGACACGCGTGTGCCCGTGGTGCATGCCCGTCATCAAAACACTCCGAGAGGGTGCGCATACCGTTGCTCCAGCGTAGAACTGGGTGAACCGCACCCCTTCGCGGGCCATTTGATCAAGACTCGGCGTCTGGATGACTTTCTGTCCGTAACACCCCAGTTCGGCGTACCCCAAGTCGTCAGCGAGAATGAAAACCAGATTGGGTTTGCGATCCGCGGCGCAAACCATCAGCGGCGTAAATACGGCTACGCCGTACAACGTCCTGCATAAGGCACGTATTTTTTTCATAATATCAAAACAGAGGATTTACTTGGCCCGCTTGCGCTGCGCTTGGTCTGGGGGACCTGCCAGGGGCGGGTTTTCGTAGTACGCGCCGTCGTTCACCAGGCGGGGGTCGCCGGAGCGCTTGAGTTCGGCGAGCAGCTGGCTTTCGAGATCTTTGCGTATTTTTTCGTAGGCCTCTTCACCGGCGACGTTGTGCATCTCGAACGGATCCTTGGCCAAATCATAAAGCTCCTCTCGGGGGCGCTTGTTGTAGGTTTGCTCATAGAACTTTTTCCACTGCGGGTCGCTGTAGTGCCCGACCAACCACGCCTTCGTGGGCCCGGCATCGTCATCCGGATGAATAGCCCTCGTATTTGACGCCACAACTGCTGGATCGGGGATCTTGCCTTCCTGCAAGCCAAAGGGCTCTCCCAGCGGATACCGTTCAGGCCGGAAGTTAATCACGTATGAATACTGCGCGTTCCGGATCGCCCTCGCTGGATACGGTGAATAGTCGGCTCGAGCGCCATCGACGTGCCGTTCGCGGCCGGTGACCACCCAGGTTCTGGAGGAATCCACAAGACCCTGCTTTTGCGAGCGCAACACCGGCCAAAGACTGCGTCCTGTCATCACCTCGGGCACGGGTGCGCCGGCCGCCTCCAGCAGCGTAGGCGCCAGGTCCGGCAGATTCACAAAGTCGTCAACCACGCGCCCCCCCTTCACCCCGGGGCCGGCGATAGCGAGACTCACGCCCGTTCCGAATTCGTAGAGATTGCATTTCCCATGAGGAAACCCGGGCGCGCCGTGGTCTCCGCTGATCACCACGATGGTGTTGTCCATTTCACCGGACTTTTCCAACTGGCCAAGCAGTCTTCCAATCGCAGCGTCCCAGGCCATGATCTCGCCGATGTAATCCGCCACGTCTTCGCGAATCTCGGGCACATCCGGGAGGAACGGAGGAAGTTTCCCCTTCAACTTTTCAGCGTCCAGATTCCAGATTTTCGCTCCGCTTCCGCGCTTCCAGATCCGGTGCGTATTTGTAGGGCCGAACCAGTAGCAGAACGGCTGATCTTTCGGGCGGGCCTTAAGGAAGTCCGAAAAGTTCCCGCTCACCTCCTTAAGCAATTCCTCCTTTGCTGCATCGACCGTTTTACCCGCGTCGACGAGGTTGCAGGCCTCAGTGGAGAAATGGTTAAACCTGCGTCCGGCGCTTTCGTAGGCGTATTGCTGACCTCCGAACGGCGAGTCCGCAGGAGTACCGGGACTCCACACCTTAAAGGTCTTGCCGATGTGAAACCCCTGATCCCGCAGAAGGAGAGGAAACGTCGGGATCGCCGAATCCCACACTGCTCCCACTAGGATTCCCCCGCGGCCGGTACGCCAGAAATACTGGCCGGAAAGCAGAGAGCTTCTGCAGGGGGTGCAGGAGGGCGCGTTCACGTGAGCGTTCCTGAACAGGACGCCGCGCTGCGCGATCTTGTCAAAATTTGGCGTTTGCACCATGTCGCTGATACGGGCGGTGCCCGGGGCGCCTCCCGATTTCGCGTAAATGCTAGCATGACGCCCCCAGTCGTCCGCGAACAGGAACAGGACGTTCGGGGTCGCGGCACGCAACGGCAACGCGCTAACGCCGCACAGCAGGACAATCAACAATCGGTTCATAAATATGGGAGGAGGCTGGGGGAAAGCGCAGATCGATGCCCGGGTTGATTAAACCCCCGGCGAAAGAAAAGTTTCGTTTAAACGGCGGGAGAGATGTACCACGTCGGAATGCACGATCCACGCTTTGATAAGCTCGCTAAAGGTCTAGTGTCGTTCTCCACCGAATTGCGCAAGGGTGAAAAGGTTCTCATCGATGCCTGGGATATCCCGGCGGAAATGACCATCGCCCTCGTGGAAGCCGCAAGGGCTGCCGGTGCGCTGCCGTACGTGCAAGTACAAAATGCCCGCATCAGCAGGGTGATGGCGCTCGGCGCAACCGAAGCGCAGCTCGACGTTTCATCGAGCATCGAACTTGCGCGCATGAAGCGAATGAACGCCTACATTGCTATGCGCGGGAGCGACAACATCACGGAGATGAGCGACGTCCCCGCGACGCAACTCAAACTGGTTGCGCGCAAAATGAAACCCGTTCTGGATTGGCGGGTGAAGCGCACCAAATGGTGCGTGCTTCGTTGGCCTTCGCCATCCATGGCCCAACTCGCAGGCATGAGCACCGAGGCGTTCGAAAATTTTTACTTCGATGTCTGCACTCTTAACTACGCCAAGATGGTCCCGGGCATGAAGGCGCTCAAGACGCTCATGGACCGAACCGATAAAGTCGAAATTCGCGGACCGGGCACGGACCTTCGCTTTTCGATCAAGGGTATTCAGGCGATTACCTGCGGAGGAAAGCACAACATCCCCGATGGCGAAGTGTTCACCGCCCCTGTCAAAAACAGCGTCCAAGGCCACATTACCTACAACGCGCCGTCCATTTATCAGGGGACCGCTTTCGACAATGTACGCCTTGAATTCAAGGACGGCAAAATCGTGAGCGCGACAGCGAACAATACGGAAAAGCTCAACCAAATCCTCAACAGCGATGCCGGGGCGCGTTACATCGGTGAATTCGCCATCGCCTTCAATCCGCACATCCTAAGCCCGATGCGGGATATTCTTTTCGACGAAAAGATTCGCGGCTCCTTCCACTTCACGCCCGGTCAATGCTACGAGCAGACCGAAAACGGCAACCGTTCACAGGTGCACTGGGATCTCGTGAACATCCAGCGCAAGGACTACGGCGGAGGTACGATCCACTTCGACGGAAAGCTCATCCGGGAAGATGGGATTTTCGTGCCGAAATCGCTGCACGCCCTCAACCCAGAGCATTTGCTGTAATAACGCTTAGAGGACGCTGTCTCCGCGTGGGGAGGCAGCGGTTCCGAGTGAAAAGCGCTTTGAAAGCGCGTTCAGCGTGCTCAGCAAATGCTGAGCACCTTCGAAATAATGTCGGTTGGACGGGGCAACTGACAGCGCTCGAGTTCAGGGCTGTAAATCGCAGGGGCGTCGATGGCGCTCACCCGCAGCACAGGTGCGTCAAGATCATCGAAGCACTTTTCCTGAATCATGCTCGCGATCTGCGCGCCAACGCCGCAGAAGGGTTTGTTCTCGTCAACAACAACCACCCGGTGAGTCTTGCGGACAGTCTGCAAGATCGCGTCCTCGTCCAGCGGCCGAATGGAGCGCAAATCCAGCACTTCCGCGCTGATGTCGTGCTCTGCCTGGAGTAATTCAGCGGCTTTGAGTGCCGTCAAAACAGCGCGGCCATGGGCGATGATCGATACGTGAGATCCTTCGCGCTTGAAGTCTGCGACGCCGAGCGGGATCAAATATTCCTCGTCCGGTACTTCCCATTTCTCACCGTAGAGAAGGGTATTTTCCATGAACATCACGGGGTCGTTGTCACGGATGGCTGACTTGAGCAGTCCCTTGGCGTCATACGCCGTCGAGGGGCATACGACCTTCATTCCGGGAATGTTGGCGAGCCAGTTTTCTGGCGTGTGAGAATGCGTGGCGCCCACGTTGGTCCCTCCATTGGCGGGACCACGGATCACGATCGGGCAGTTGATCAACCCGCCGCTCATATACCGCACGAACCCTGCGTTATTCACGATCTGATCCCATGCAACTGCGGAAAAACTCCAGAACATCAGCTCCATGACTGGGCGTATGCCGAGCATCGAGGCCCCGACGCCCATGCCGATGAAAGCCGCCTCGCTGATCGGCGTATCGGCGACGCGCTTATCGCCAAACCGCTTCCAAAGGCCCTCGGTGACCTTGTACGCGCCATCATACTCGGCGACTTCCTCGCCCATCAGGACGACGTTGGGATCCCGTTCAATTTCCTCCGCCATGGCGTGGCGGAGCGCTTCGCGATAAGTAATCTCTGGCATGGCAATTGGTGTGTTTGTTGCCCGGTGAAGGGCTGCGTAGAGCGCGTCATTCCCCGAGCTTTGGCCCGCGAAATCCGCGTCGAGCGCGTGCAACCACTAGTCGTTAAAGAAGTGTCGGCCGGTGCGGCCAGCTGTCGTATGGCGGTCCACCTCGTAATAAACGTCCTCGGTGATCGAGGCCTCGGATGGATAAGGGCTTTCATCCGCGAAACGGATGCTTTCCGCAGCCTCCTCGCGGATCGAAGCATCGATCGCCTCGTACTGCTCCTCGTTGAGGACGCGCTCCTCCAAAAGCCGCGCCTTCCAGAGCTGGATGGGGTCGTGTTCGCTCTTGTAGCGCTCGATCTCCTCCTCGGTGCGGTAGACCTTGTGCTTGGCGTCCGCCACAGAGTGCCCGTAGTATCGATAGGTCGAAATCTCAAGGACTGTCGGACGCGACTCCTTGTGGGCGCGGTCCAAAGCAGTCTGGATACGGGCGCGCACCTCGTAGAGGTCCTCACCGTTGCCGGTGTCCCAGTCGATCCCGAACCCCGCCGCGCGCTCCGCCAGGCTGGATGCATAGGCGCTGGAACGTGCCAAGCTGGTTCCCATCGAGTAACCGTTGTTCTCGATAATATAAACCACCGGCAAATTCCAGAGAGACGCCATGTTCAGGCTCTCGTAGAAGCAGCCTTGATTGACCGCGCCATCGCCCATGAAGCACATCGCGGCTCCGGTGAGCCCCTTATACTTGATACCATAAGCCAACCCGAGGCCGAGCGGCGTCTGCCCTCCCACAATCCCGTGCCCGCCCCAGTAATTTTTATCCGGTGCGAAGAAATGCATGGAACCGCCCTTGCCCTTGGAGCAGCCCGTGGCCTTACCGAAAAGCTCGGCCATGCACTCGTTCATCTGCATCCCGACCGCCAAGGCATGCCCGTGGTCGCGGTAAGCGGTGATGACGTGATCATTCGCTCCCATGAGCGAACAGGCGCCAACGGCGACGCTTTCCTGCCCGATGTACAGATGCAGGAAGCCCCCCATTTTTCCGCCCTGGTAGGCTTTCAATGCCGCCTGTTCAAAACGGCGGATGCGCAGCATCTCTCGCAGGAGCCGGATTTTATCGGCAGGCTGCAAGCTGGCGTTGATTGGTGCTGAAGCAAATTCGCAGGTCTTAACGGTTCCCATGGCTATGTAGGCTATTGGTTTATTCTCATTGAGATCTTTCCTGCCGCGCCCTCGGGGTTCACCCCCAAGGCCCGCAGGCCGCTTCCCTTAGCCCTACTTTCAACGGAAAATGAGATTCTGTAAAGTAGGAGAATATAAATGAGCGCCGAAAGCGCTCGTTTTGCGCGCGCTCCCTCACCTCCGCCGGCCACTGGCCCGCACTAAAACCCGCCACCAAGCCGCGGGACGCGCGGTCACTGCGGCGGCGTTGACGCGGAGATTTGCGCGTTTTTTGCTTTCAGTTGCAGCCACCGCGTTAAAGCTGGGCGGATGTTGACGCGTGTCGATGTCGAGCTCGGAACACGGGCGTACCCAGTTTTGATCGGTGCAAGCTGCCTGGCCTCCCTCGGGGAAACCCTGAGGACCCACGGGCTCACGCACACAAACGCCTTCCTGCTCACCAACCCGCAGGTCGGCGCACTGTACGGCCAGACCGCCACCCAGTCCCTTCAGGACGCCGGCTTCAAGAAAGTGGTGCGCCACGAGATTCCCGCATCTGAGGAGGGCAAGAACTGGGAGGAATTTTCCAAAACCTGCGCCGCCCTGCTGGAACACTTCCCGGATGCCGGCGCCTCGCCCCTAGTGGTGCTTCTAGGGGGCGGCGTGGTGGGGGATCTGGGCGGATTCGCGGCGGCGGTATACCGCAGGGGGGTGCCGTTTGTGCAGGTCCCCACGACGCTCCTTTCGGCGGTCGATTCGAGCGTGGGCGGCAAGGTGGCGGTGAATTTTGGCGGTGTGAAGAACATCATGGGAGCGTTCTCGCAGCCGAAGCTGGTGCTTTGCGACTTGAGGCTGCTGCGCTCGCTCTCGCCAAGGGTGTTGCGTTCCGGCGCCGCCGAGGTGATCAAATACGGCGGCGTATGCTCCGCCCCTTTGTTCGAGCAGTTGGAGGGCGGCGCCCTGGAACGTCTTCTCTCGCTGGATGAGGAAACCATGGTGGATATCGTCTCGCAATGCGTCCGCCTGAAGGCCGCTGTCGTGGCGCGGGACGAATTCGACAAACTCGGCATCCGCAATGTGCTCAACTTCGGCCACACGATCGGCCATGCGCTTGAGCTGAGTGCGCACTACGATCTCACGCACGGCGAGGCAATTTCGATCGGGATGATCGCCGCGACCGGGCTTGCGGTCGAACTGGGCGTGTGTTCCACGGATTTTCGCGACCGCCTGACCGGGCTGCTCAAGCGCGCGGGGCTGCCGGTTTCGTATCCGGGACATGAGGCGCTTTTTGAGCCGGTGCGGAAGGCGCTGCAGTTGGACAAAAAATTCAGGAACGGTAAAAACCTGTTTGTCCTGCCGGAACGCGCTGGCGCCTGGCGGCAGGCGGAGGATATTCCTTGGGACTTGGTCCACGGCGCCATCAAGTCAGCGATACGTTAACGCCCCGCGTTCACCCGCGGGGTTGGACCAAAGAGGTCTAAGCGCATTCGCTTTTTCTAACTGCTTTCTCCGAATCCAATTTTCAACCGAACTGCCTATGCTCATCCACTCCCTTGAATTGCCCGGTATTCGCAAGCTTGCGTCGGGTAAGGTGCGTGAAATTTTCGACCTTGGCGAGCATCTCCTGCTGGTGACAACCGACAGGATCTCGGCCTTTGACTGCATCCTGCCGAATGCCATCCCGCGCAAAGGCGAAGTGCTCACGCAACTATCGTCTTTCTGGTTCGAAAAATTCACCTTTTTGCCCAACCAGATTGTGGCTGTAGACTGCGAGCATTTTCCGGCCGCACTGCGCCCCTTTGATGAACAGCTTCGCGGGCGCTCGATGCTTGTGAAAAAGGCGCAGCCCCTACCCGTGGAATGCGTCGTGCGCGGATACCTGGCCGGGGGCGGCTGGAAGGAGTACCAGGCGTTGCAAAGCATCTGCGGCATCAAGTTGCCGGGGGGCCTGCAGCAGGCCCAGCAGCTTCCCGAGACGCTGTTCACTCCCTCCACAAAAGCCGCATCCGGGCACGATGAAAATATTTCCTGGGAACAATGCTGCGGGCTTGTGGGCGAAAGCATCGCAACAAAGGCGCGCGACTACGCCATCCGCCTCTACGAGGAAGGCCGCGCGTATGCGGCTGAACACGGAATTCTAATCGCGGATACCAAGTTCGAATTCGGCATTTTCAACGGCGAGGTTATTCTCATCGATGAGTGCTTGACGCCGGACTCCTCGCGTTTTTGGCCGGAAGCCGATCATCGTCTTGGGATAAGCCCTCCGAGTTTCGACAAACAATTTGTGCGCGACTATCTGGAAACACTGAGTTGGGACAAGACGCCGCCGGCTCCGGAATTACCGGCATCCGTTGTGGAGGGCACGAGCGCCAAATACATCGAGGCATACGAACGCCTGAGCGGAAAACAACTTTGCGCTGAAACCAACTGATGAGAATGTTCCGGATGCTCGATCCACTGTGGATTCGATGACTGCGGCGTTCTAATCCGATGCAACCCGAGATCGAGGAGTTTCTGCTTTATCTGGCTGCCGAGCGGGGTTTGTCGGACCACTACCAACTATCGACGCGTCTCTCGCTCGAGGCTTTTTCCAAATGGTGTTCAGCGACGCTTGGCATTTCTGCGGCGGTGGAAATCACACGGGACCATCTCACTGATTTTCTAGGGCACCGAAAACGTCTGGGGTTCGCCACCTCATCCATCAAGCTGGTAGTGGTGGCGATCAAGGTGTTTTTCAGGTGGCTGCAGTCGCGGAACAAAATTTCTGCGGATCCCGCGGAGTTGCTGCCGCTCCCGAGGCTCGAGCAGTATCTGCCCGAGACGTTGAACGAACAGCAGATTGAACAGCTACTGAACGCTCTTCCCGACCACGGGCCGCTGACAGCGCGGAACCGGGCGATTTTCGAGGTTCTTTATGCATGCGGCATACGCGTTGCCGAGTTGTGCGGAGCACGCGTTGAAGATTTGGACCTGGATACGCGCATTATCCGGGTCACGGGGAAGGGAGACAAGACGCGGGTGATTCCGGTGGGTTCGAAGGCGGCGGATGCGCTGCACTTGTACCTGAACCGCGAGAGGCCTGAATTGGTCCGCAAATGGACCCGCAGCCACCTGTTTCTTTCGGTGCGAGGGAAGGCGCTGACGCCAGACCGAATCTGGCAGTTGGTGAAAGAGACCGCGCGGATGGCGGGTTTGGAGCAAAACGTGTACCCGCATTTGTTGCGCCATTCGTTTGCGACGCATTTGCTGGGGAACGGGGCGGACCTTCGGATTATCCAGGAACTGCTCGGGCATTCGGACATTTCAACCACGCAGATCTACACGCACGTGGACCAGCAGCGATTAAAGTCGGTGCACTACCGGTTTCATCCGCGGGCGCAGCTTCCGGGAAAAAGGACGCCGGAAAAATGAAACAGCCATGCGAAGACATTTTTATTTGACTGCGTGGGCTTCGTTGGCGAGAGTGTTCGCGTTCGTTAGGAATCCCAAGGTGGGATCTTCGCTGTAACGACACCTCCCACTGCTGGCAATTTAAGATGCCAAGGGCGTTTTCATGAAAGTGCTGCGATTACGCGGCTGTACATGGGATGACTTTGCCGGCTGGGGTTTGAATTTCCATACAACATCCACACACGTGTTTCGCCACTGGCAGGACGCATGGCGGGTTGGGATTCGGCGGTCCTCTGGACTGCCGTCAACTCAAGAGAGCCAAAAGCGCGCTAGCACGACCAACACAATGACCGACGTAATCAACGTGCTTCAGTAATCAACGTGCTTCAGACGTCTGCCTCGTTTTTTTGAGGTCGATGGCGAATCACACGGCTGATTTTTCAACCGCGCCCAGCGAAGCCTCTTTCGACATCACCCCGATACACCGCACACCGTACACCGGCCCCTTTGATCAAGTGAACGAACGCGTTGCGATCTTGTCCAACCCCGTTAAATCATCCCGACGAAACCAAGCTTTAGCACTCGCGTTGTAGGCGACGGGGCGAGCCTGTTACACCCTCAGAAAACTTTCCTCACGCAGCCCAAGCTGCGCTGACCTCCCTTCCTTTCCTTTGCCATGCCCGAATCTACCACTGAAACCCCTTCAAAACGCGCACCGAAAGCCGCATCGAAGCCCGCTGTTAAACGAACTCGAAAGGCGGCGGTTTCCGCTCCGGAGACTTCCAGCGAAGCCCGCGTTGAATTAGACAGTGTTCATCTGGGAGAAGCGCCATCCGCGCCCGCCAAAGCGGTCAAACGCACCCGCAAACCCAAGATCCAAGCCGAGGGAGAAGCCGCTCCCAAAGAAGCGGACGCTACTCCGCAGGGGATCACCGCAAGTGCCGACGCCGAGGCGCCCAAAACGCGGCGGCCGCGCAAAAAAGCTGGGGTATCTGCCGGTGCAAGTTCGGATTCCAGTGAACCTGCGTTGCCTTCATCCGAGCCGCACGGAAGCGCCTCGAGCGCACCGGTGCAGCAGCGTTTTTCAGACGAGTCGTCTGCCGTCGAACCGCTGCGCAAGCCTTATCCCGTATACGTCCCATTACATGTTGCAAAACAAATGGAGCAGGAGGGCAAAACCGCGCCGCTGGCCGTCGCGCCCGACGCCCAGCAAGCGGCTCAAATCCGGGCTGCAGCATTCGAAAACCGGCACGGCGCGGCACCTTCCGCGCCCGTAGTCTCTCCGTCGGAGCCAGCGCATAAGCCGAGCGACAGCGGAGCTGAGGGCGCACGTCAGGATCACGGTGACCGCCCACATGCAAACCGTCCACAAGGCCGCGAGGGTCGTGAAAACCGCGATGGCCGCGACAGAAATGACCGGCACGACCGCAGGCGCGGGCGCAAGGATCGGGGCGGCAACCGCGGGGACCGCAACGAACGCGGTGGTGATCGTCCTGACCGGCATGAACGCCATCAGGGAAGCCGGCGGGATGACCACGAACACGGGGGCGATTCATCGCAGCCTCTACCTCCGCCCACCCCGGAAGAATTGTCGCCTGGAGAAGGGATCATCGAAATTTCTGGAAAGGGATTCGGCTTCCTGCGGGACGCAAAACGGAATTACGTGCAGAGCCCCGCGGACATCTTTGTTTCGCCCGAAATGGTGCGCCGCTTCAATCTAAGGGATGGCCAGTTGGTCCAGGGGGACGTACGGCGGGGCGGCCGCGGCCAGCAGATGCACGAAATCCGCACCGTAAACGGCGACCCGCCGGAAGCCTCGCGCACCCAACCCCCGTTTGACGAGCTCACGGTCATCAACCCGAACGAACCGCTCAAAATGGAGACCCATTCGGAGCGTTACACGACGCGGGTGCTCGATATCGTGGCCCCGATTGGGAAGGGGCAGCGCGGCCTGATTGTAGCGCCGCCGCGCACGGGCAAGACGACATTTTTGCAGCACATCGCTGACGCTGTAGTGAAGAACCACCCGGACGTGCATCTGATCATGCTTTTGGTCGATGAACGCCCCGAGGAAGTCACTGAAATACGGCACACCGTTCCCACGGCGGAAATCATGGCCAGCTCGAACGACATGGATGTGCGCAGCCACACGCGCATCGCCGAACTCGCCATCGAGCGGGCCAAGCGCCTCGTGGAAGCCGGGAAGGATGTGTTCATCCTGCTCGACTCCATCACCCGTCTGGGCCGCGCCTTTAACAACGCCATGACCAACGGCGGTCGTACGATGTCCGGCGGGATGGACGCACGCGCACTGGAGATTCCACGGCGCCTCTTCGCCGCGGCCCGCAATACGGAGGAGGCCGGTTCCCTCACCATCATCGCAACCGCGTTGGTGGAGACCGGCAGCCGCATGGACGAGCTGATCTTCCAAGAATTCAAGGGTACGGGCAACATGGAGCTGGTGCTCGACCGGAAGATATCCGAGCAGCGCGTCTATCCCGCGGTGGAAATTTTCCAATCCGGCACAAGGCGCGAAGAACTGCTGGTCCCGGCCGACCTGCTGAACAGGATCCATTTTCTGCGCCGTGGTCTTGCCGGGTGCCGCCCGTTGGACGCGATTGAGCGGCTGCTGTTTTTCCTGAAGAAATTCCCAACAAACGAGCAGATGTTGAGGGAAATCAAGGTTATGTAAATTGTTTCGGGCGGCCGGCGCTCTCCCCTCCTTGGGCGGCGAATCCTACGCAAGGAGCGGCTGGTTCTCGTTCGTTACTGAACCGTCCGTCTCGGCGTTCGCTCTTTTAAGCGCGCCCGAGCCGATGTCCCGGGCATGTGAAGGACGCATGTTCGCTTGGAACTGAGTGTTTGGTGTCCTTTACACGCCGCGTGGGCGTGTTACTCTGGTCGGCTCTATGCGAAAAGTCGTTGCCTCGTCGGAGGCTCCCGCAGCTGTGGGCCCATATTCTCAGGCAATTGCCGTCGGCAACACTCTCTACTGTGCCGGCCAGATTCCGCTCGATCCCGTCTCAGGGGAAATGGTGGCAGGCGGCGTCGCCGAACAGACCGAGCGCGTTTTGGAAAACCTCGGGGGCGTTTTACGTGCCAACGGGATGACCCACGCTGATGTGGTAAAGGCGACGGTATTCATGACTGATCTGGGCCACTTCGCGGAAATGAACGCCGTGTATCAAAAGTATTTTCATGCTCCCTTTCCTGCCCGCTCAACGGTGCAGGTCGCCGCTTTGCCCCGCGGATCCCAGGTCGAGATCGAAGTAATCGCAGTAGCCCGATAGCGGTTTCGGCAGAAGCACCACGAAGATTCATCACCCTTTCATTTCACCAAACATGGCCACACCCTTAGAACTTTTCCGTCAAACTGGCGCACTCCTCGATGGCCACTTCCTGCTACGATCCGGCCTGCACAGCCGGCAGTTCTTCCAGTGCGCCCTGCTTTTGCAACACACGCAGATCGCCGCGGAGGTCTGCGCACAGCTGGCCGACAGAGTCCGCAGCCTCGGCGTCCAGCGCGTCATCTCGCCCGCTTTGGGCGGACTCATCGTTGGGCATGAAGTAGCACGTTCGCTTGGGCTGCCCCATATTTTCGCGGAAAAGGAAGAGAACCGACTAGTGCTGCGCCGCGGGTTTGAGATCAAACCTGGCGACCGTTTTTTGGTTGTCGAGGATGTCGTGACGCGGGGCGGTCGCGTCCAAGAGACGCTCGAAATTGTGCGCTCGCGAGGCGGCGTGGTTGAAGGCATCGCTGCGATCGTCGATCGCAGCGGGGGAAACCTGCCTGACTTCGGTTGCCCGTTTTTCAGTCTCGTTGAGTTGAACGTCGAGACATTCGACCCAGCCAATCTTCCCCCGGACTTGGCGGGCACAACCGCAATCAAGCCCGGCAGCAAGTAGGCCCCGGCGCAAAAGGCTTTAAATATCATATTGCCCGCACTTCTTCGTCTGCTTCGATTGCCGTCTGTCCCCATTAGCAAATCCCCCGGTGCTTGCCTTCGAGCCACTCCCTCTCCTCTAAACCCATAAACGCATTAGCGTAAATCTTCCCATGATCCAGTGGCTGCTCAAAAAAGTAATCGGTTCGAAAAACGCGCGTCTTCTCAAGAGTTTGAAGCCGGCCGTCGAACGGATTAATCAAATCGAACTGGAATACCAGCGTCTCAGCGATGAGGATTTGCGGGCTAAAGTCGGGCAATGGAAAACGCGCCTTCACGGAATCGAGGACTTCCAAGCGCTTAAACGCGCGCTGGACGAATTGCTTCCCGAGGCGTTCGCAGCTGTCAAAAACGCAGCGCGCCGCCTGACGGAGCGCAACCATACATTCTCAGCGTGCGACCAGGAAGCCGCGTGGGCCATGGTGCACTTCGATGTGCAGCTTATCGGCGGCATCTGTCTGCACCGCGGCATCATCGCCGAGATGGCCACGGGCGAAGGGAAGACGCTGGTCGCAACACTCCCGCTGTTCCTGAACGCGTTGAGCGGGCGCGGAGCGCACTTGGTGACCACCAACGATTACCTCGCCCGGCGCGACGCCGAATGGATGAGCCAGATCTACGGGTTCCTTGGCCTCACCACAGGGATCCTACAACACGACCAGTCCCCGGACGTTCGGCGGGAGCAATACGCCGCCGACATCACCTACGGCATGAACTCGGAATTCGGGTTCGACTACCTGCGCGATAACGGGATGGCCAGCACGCATGAACAACAAGTTCAACGGGGGCACTTCTTCGGGATTGTCGACGAGGTGGATTCCATCCTGATCGACGAAGCGCGCACACCGCTCATCATCTCCGGCCCGGCGACCGTATCCACCCACCAGTTCGACCGCTTCAAGCCGATGATCGAAGATCTGGTGCGCAAACAAGCCATGCTCTGCAACCGTCTGGCCTCCGAGGCCGAGGAGCTTTGGAAACAATCAAAATACGAGGAGTACGGTAAGCTGCTCTACAAAATTAAACTCGGTCAACCCCGCAACAAAGGGCTCCAGCGGGCCTTGGAAGACGCGGACAAACGCCGTTGCCTCGACAAGACGGAACTGTATTTCTCCACCGATACAAACAAGGAAGAACGCTTCGAGACCAAAGAAGAGCTTTTCTTCACCATCGACGAACGCGCTCACGAAACAGATCTCACCGACAAGGGGCGCACGTTCATGAGCCCTGACAATCCGGATGCATTCGTGCTCCCGGATCTTATTACGCAATTCGCTGAGATCGACCAGAACAAGGCGCTCACTCCGCAGGAACGGATTGTTGAAAAGGAAAAGCGCCAGCAACATATGGACCACCAGTCCGAGCGCATCCACAACATCACTCAACTGCTGCGCGCATACTGCATTTACGAAAAGGACGTGAACTACGTCGTGGAGGAAGGAAAGGTCGTCATCGTCGACGAGTACACGGGCCGAAAAATGCCCGGCCGCCGCTGGAGCGACGGGCTGCACGGTGCTGTGGAGGCAAAGGAGGGGGTCACTATCGACCGCGAGACGCAGACTCTTGCAACCATCACCATTCAAAATTATTTCCGCCTCTACAGCAAACTCGCCGGCATGACGGGAACGGCTGAAACAGAGGCGAACGAATTCAACGACGTTTACAAACTGGACGTGGCGGTAACGCCCACCAACCGCCCGTGCATCCGCAAGGATCTGAACGACCTCATCTACAAAACCAGGCGTGAGAAGTTCAACGCGGTGGTGAACGAAATCCGCGACGCCCACACCAAGGGCCAGCCGGTGCTCGTCGGCACGGTCAGCGTGGAGCAGAGCGAAGTGCTTTCTCGGATGCTAAAACGCGAGAAGATTCCGCACGCCGTCCTCAACGCGAAGTACCACCAGCAGGAGGCAGAGATTGTTGCCCGCGCCGGTCAGCGCGGAGCGGTGACCATTTCCACCAACATGGCTGGCCGCGGCACCGACATTAAGCTTGGCGAAGGGGTTCGCGAACTGGGCGGACTTTACGTGATCGGCACCGAACGGCACGAATCACGCCGTATTGACAGGCAGCTGCGCGGTCGTTGCGCACGTCAAGGGGATCCAGGTTTGTCGCGGTTCTTCGTGTCCTTCGAAGACGATCTGATGCGCAACTTCGCAGCAGCCGACCGGATGACGCGGATGATGGAGCGCTTTGGCCTGCAGGAAGGCGAATCTCTGGAGCACCCCTGGCTCAACAAGTCGGTGGAAACGGCGCAGAAACGCGTGGAGCAGCGCAATTATCTGATGCGCAAGCGCTCGCTGGAGTTTGATGACGTGATGAACAAGCAGCGCGAAGTCATCTACGGCTGGCGCAACGAAGCAATCACAACCAACGAAACGCGTCCCATGCTGGACGAGGTCATCGAGGAAGTGATTCCGGAAAAAGTCCTCAGCTTTCTGCCGCCCGACGACCAGCGCGATCCCGAAGCTCTTCTTTCGTGGATCAACCAAACTTGTCCGCTTGGTCTCTCGCTTGAGAGCGCTCCCTTCGAGTCCGCACCGGCTGAAGAGATCAGCGCATTTCTTATCCAGAAGGTGAAAAGCTCGTATGCATTGAAGTGCGAGCACGAGGAGCCGGAATCGATCCTCCAAATGGAGCGCTATATCCTGCTCAATGCGATAGACCGACTGTGGCAGGAGCATCTCTACGGCATGGACGCGCTGCGCGAGGGCGTCTATCTGCGCGCTTACGGCCAGAAAGATCCGCTCATCGAATTCAAGACCGAGGCATATGAAATGTTCACCGAACTCATGGCGAACATCAAAGGGGAGATCCTCCACAATCTGTTCCGTTCGACATCGAACCTGATGGCGTTTGAGAAATTTCTCTCAAATCTACCGCAGTTTCTCGAGGCGCCGGATGAATCCGGAGGCATCACCCACACGCAGACGCAACCCGCTGAGAAAGCACATTCCAGCATTCCGATGCGGCCTGAAACGCCCGAGCCATCCATCGAAGGGATTCTTAGCTCGCAGATGCGAGAGCAGCCCGTCCAAATCGGGCGCAACGACCCGTGTCCCTGTGGAAGCGGTCGCAAATTTAAAGCCTGCTGCGGAAAAGCCGCAGGCTAATACGGCTGTCCTGCCCTTGGTAAACGCACGGTAAACGTTGTTTCAGCATTCAACTCGCTTTCAACGGTGACCGCGCCGCCGTGCGCTCTAACAATTGCTTCAACAATTGCGAGCCCAAGACCGCTGTGATGGCCGCCATTTGCTCTCGACTTCTCAACCCGATAAAAGCGCTCAAACACTAGCGCGCGCTCAGCTGGGGCTATGCCCGGACCCGAATTCGAGACCGTCAGCTCAGTGAACTCTTCGAGCACCGCGGTCGAGGCCCGGACCCAGCCGCCGGGGTGATTGTAATAGATCGCGTTGCTCACAAGGTTGTTCGCAACCTGTAGGAGCAGCTCGCGCTCGCCTCTACAGACCGCTGGATAAAGATTCTCGATCAATTTCACCTGGTGTTCCAAAGCGAGCGTACGCTGTTGCTTGAGCGCCTCCCTTAGCAGGGCAGCCATGTCGACCGCGGCGAACTCCAAGGCCTCGTTCCCAGCCCCAAACCTCGCCAATTTCAAAAGCCCCTCGATTAGCCTGCGCATGCGCTGGGCCGCGCGCTGACCGGCTTCGAGCGTCTCTTGATACTCCGCCACGCTAAGTGGTGCAGCCAGCGCCGACTGCATCTGCGTCAGCATCACGGCCACGGGCGTGCGCAATTCATGCGCCGCATCGCCGATGAATCGGCCCTGCTGCTCAAAAACCACAGCCAGCCTTTCAAAGGTTCGGTTCAAAACAGAAACGAGCTCCACCAATTCGCCGCACCCATTCTGTTGGGAAATACGCTGTCGCAAATCGCCGGCCTCTATCTTCAAAGCCGCCGACACGATATCCTCCACTGGGCGAATCGCCTGCGAGATAATCCACATTCCCCCAAGCAAAACGCCGCCCAACAGCAGCACTCCCGTGGCCACCAGTAGCAACAGCAACGAAGACAAATCCGCAAGTTCCGAGGCCACCGAACGCCCAACCATGACAACGTCAACAGGCGCCGCCGAAATGAACGCCTCCCTCAAATCACCCCGCATCCGCACCGCTGGTTGGCCAGCCGAGGGCTTGGGCGCGTCAGCCGGTGCATTCGCCGTGCGTCCCACCGGCTCCGCGCCCTGCATCCAAATGACGATGTAATCCCCACCGGCTTTCAAGACCAAATCGCCCGCCGCCGGCACAATATTGGCCTGAATCGCTCCTGCCACCGCGGGCCCTCGTTCTGGCATTCGACGCAACGCATCGGCGACGCGCGACAGGCCCTGCTGCAACTCCTGATCAACTTTTCGAAAACGCCGTTCTTTTTCGAACTGATACGTTGCGACGATCAAGACCCCCGCCAAAAGCGCGATCAGCAGACCGTACCAAACCTGCAACCTCCAACGGATAGTCGTGGGCAGCCTCATTGGTGGTCAATACTATAGCCGTGCCCACGGCGCGTAACGATTAGCTCGTGCCCAAGTTTTTTGCGAAGATTTGAAACGTGCACATCCAGGAGGTTCGAAAGCGAGTCCTCCTGCTCATCAAAAAGATGATCATACAACTGGGTGCGAGTGACCACTTTGCCTCTGTTAATTGCGAGGTATTCAAGCAGCGCGTATTCGCGGGCGGTGAGCTCCACTTCGCTTCCAGCCTTTGTCACGCGCCGTGCTGATACATCAAGGGTGACATCCTTCATCGCAATCGATGAGCGCGTCTCACCCGCACTACGCCGGATAATCGCGCGCAACCGCGCCATCAATTCACCAAGGTCAAACGGCTTCACCAAATAGTCGTCTGCTCCCAAATCAAGCCCTCGAATCCGCTCCCGCGGCCCGTCTCGAGCCGTGAGCATCAACACGGGGGTCTTCTTGGACTGCCGGATCGTCTCAAGCAAGGCCCAGCCATCTATTGCGGGCAGCATGACATCTAGGATGATGGCGTCGTAAGGGGTGTCCTCCGCCTTCCGTAAGCCAATCTCGCCATCGCTCGCCGTGTCGACAGCGTACCCTTCCGCGCGAAGAGACCTTGCAAGTCCCCTTAACAAATCCTCTTCGTCTTCAATGACCAGAACTCTCATCAACTATCCAACCTTATGAAGACTTGAGCCTTAAGAAAGCGTGAAGGTGACCGAACACGCTGTTTTCTCACAGGTTTTTCTGGCTTCATTTAATCTAAAGGTGCGTTTCCATAACCTATCCGCACCGCGTGAAGAACCAGCAGCTGGAAGGCCGAGCCAGAGCGCTCCTTTCGCACACAGCCGCCGCCTGAGTCGACTTTTGCTTTCACCGTTCAGCGCTTTTGCTTCGGCCAGATTTCGCATGCGGCTCCTCTTTTTCTTGTGCTCGGCAACCACGATGCCGAGGGCGGACGCCGGTTAGATGGCACAAACACAAACCTTGCCGTATGGGCAAACCAGCAGCGGAAAAAGTATTTTCCAAACCCTTTGCCCGACGACTTTTTCCGGGCAACAAGACACCGGATCCGCAAGCGGGATTGCTGCAGAATCACTACGGTTGGCAGTGGGGCGACGCGCTGTTCTTGGCCTCAAGGCCTGGGAGCTTCGGGGGCGGGGGCATGTATATCTTCGGCACGCCGTCCCGATAAGCTTTCGAAAGGACCACGTAGCGGTCCGCCCAGATGACGAGCGCGCGTTGCTCCTCCAACGTAAGCGTTCGCACTACTTTGCCGGGAGAGCCCAGAAACAGAGATCCCGGCGGTATCTGTGCGCCTGCGGTCACCAAAGCATTGGCGCCCACGATGGAGCGGGCCCCGACCACCGCGCCGTCCAAGACCACCGCATTCATTCCCACCAGCACTTCGTCGTCGATCTGGCAGGCATGCAGTACGGCTGCATGCCCCACCGTCACGGATTCGCCGAGCGTTGTTCCAAAATTATCCGCCACGTGAATCACAGCACCATCCTGCACATTTGAACGCGGGCCAATCACGATGTGATGGAGGTCCGCACGCAGAACACACTGGAACCAAACGCTGGATTCGGGGGCCATCGCCACATCCCCGATGAGCGTTGCATTGGCCGCGATGAAAGCGGTTTCCGCGATGTTTGGAGTTGCGGCGGCGTATTGTTGAATGCGCGTTTCCATGGTTCGCTCGACTAGACTTTGCAGAGGGGCATTATGCCGCGCGAAAATCCGGGCCATAAACGCGGCG
>JBILUQ010000063.1:0-16562 GCA_044370935.1 Chthoniobacteraceae bacterium | reverse complement strand
AACACACTCGCTTTGACACATTCCGAGGCGACTTTTAGCAGTCCAAAATTTCGAATAAACGCGGATGCAGCATCCTGTGAGTTTTTCCTAGCCCATGACGCTGTCAGGGGTGAGAGGCTTCTAATCACGAGGGGCGAAAACAGGATTGCAGGCTCGATGGCAATCGGCTTCGAGAAAGCTGAAAACTTCAAACTGACCCGCGCTGCAGCAAATCTAGAGATAAAATGCCCGCGCATTCGAAGCGAATCGTTGGTGGTTTCGCAGCATGCATTGACGGGGACCATCGAAGGAAGCGTGTCAGCAGGGTACGATGGAAAGTCGATGGAGGGGGATGTCAGACTTCACGGCGCAAATTTAGAATGGGGGCGCCTTGGGATCCCCATACTCCGGATCAATGGCAATGCCGTCGGCGGAATTTTCAAGCTTCAAGAACTGTATGCATCCTTTGGACCGGAGCAGACAATCCAGTGCTCGGGCGAGACAGGAATGGTTGAACCATTCGCCTACCAACTCGATGCGGATTTGCGCTTCTCAAAACTTGATTCCATGCAAGCACTCCTTGAGCAGGCGGGAATTACCGGACCTCTCTCAGGCGGAGTCGAAGCCGTGTTGAAAGGCTCCGGCAAACTCACCGATTTTAGCGGCACCGGTGAATGGAAACTCCACGGAAAAAAACTCCAATTCAAGAGCCTGAAGCTGGAGCAACTTGACTTTGAGGGAACCTACTCCCCGGGGCAACTCCGGGCGCACACAGCACAAGTTGCCGGCCCCAACGCCCGTCTTAGCGCCGAGGTGGCCTGGTCCAAAAATACACTTCACTTTTCAAACATCAGCCTCCGGCAAAAAGGCACCGAAGTTTTATCCGGTCAACTCCGGCTCCCGCTTACGCGGGATTCCGAAGGCACCCACTGGGTGAAGGATGGTTTGATTGACGGTGTTCTGAGCGGCTCAAAAATAGATTTATCCAACGTGCTCCCGAACCTTGATGGAAAACCCACCCTCACGGGAAGCCTTGGACTATCCCTGAATCTATCCGGCACCGCTGAGAACCCAGTTGCCAGCCTTAGCGCCAGCGGAAAGTCGCTGCGAACCGTCTACTATCCGAGCCTTGGCAATTGCGAACTCGACTTAAACGGGAGATACGCTTCTGGTACGATCCATGCCGACGCCTTGCTTTCGGGACCACTTGGCACGCCACTGCGGGTACAGGCAAAGGCCGCCGTCGACTTGGATGACCTGCTGGGCGGACGGATCGACTGGGCGGCGCTGCCTGTAGAGCTTTCGGCAAAAATCGCCGACGCAAAGCTCCAAGCGCTCCCGAAAATTTTCCCACAACTGCGCGATATCAAAGGTACGGGAACCTTGGACGCAAGGATGAGAGGTTCACTGAGCACGCCGATTTGGGAGGGCGCGATCACGACGGACTGCGAGTTTGTGCACTTCCAAACAGACCGCATTCCCGCCATCACGGATCTACACGCCAATGTGCAACTCGATGGGAACCACCTGCACATTAGGCGTGCGCGTGCAGACATTGGCGGTGGAGGTCTCCAGGCAGAAGGCACCGTTATATTCGAGAATCCAAAAAATCCGACGCTTCGAATCGACGTGAAGGCGCAGCAGGTGCTGGTGCAGCGCACAGAGCAGATTTCCCTGCGTCTCAATGGCAACCTGCACGCGGAGGGCGCGTGGACATCCGCAACAGTGACGGGAAAGTTATTTGCAGTGAAGAGCATGGTACGCCGCGACATCGAGCTACTCCCGATAACCTCAATGCAAACAGGCGGAAGCGGCTACAAGCGCAGCCCCGGAAAACCGTGGTTCACATTTCCACTTAAACCGTTATTGGACTGGAAATTAAACATTCACATTCTTACTCTGCCGGGGGATCCGATTCAAATTCGCGGCAACCGCCTGCGGGGCACCGCAAAGGTAGATATACACCTGCTCGGAAGCGGCGCGGCCCCAACGCTTGAGGGCAGCTATATCTCGGACGATGTGGTTGCCCTCCTTCCGTTCGCAAGGGTGGAGGTTTCACGTGGCCGAGTCTGGTATTCGGCAGATGCCCCTTTCCTGCCGCAGACAGAGTTCACAGCAGAATCCGAGATCCGTAACCACCGAATCCGCATGTATCTGCACGGGCCGCCGGAAAATCCTCAAGTCAGCGTCAGCAGCGATCCCCCGCTCGCGGAGCGAGATGCTTTGACTCTCTTAACCGCTGGGGTGTTGCCCGGCGACTTTGCGTCCGAGTCTTCACATGCGGCCTCCTCTCGGGCCGCATCCCTGCTCGTGCAGGAGTTCTCCGACAAGGTGCTGCTTCGAGATGGGGCGAATGAACGCTTTTCTGCCCTCCGCAGGTTCAGTTTGGATGTCGGGGCGCTCAACAGCAGGACGGGCAACCAGGAGACGCGACTGACTTACAGACTGCAGGATAACATGTTCATGATCGGCGAAATAGGAGCAAATGGCGATTTTGCAACTAGGCTTCGATACATTTTCCGGTTTCACTAGGGGCGTTAGGAACGTCTGCCGAAAGCGTTTTAAAAGCCCCTATTGCCAAATCCGCGTGTCCCGTCTTTCGCACAAAAAGCGAGAATCCCGTTATTCCCGCCTAGGACCAGTCCCCGGTCTGAAAATCGTGATCTGTGCTTTTATTGCACTGACTTCTTGCAGGGACGAGGGCTCCGTACTGGGCAAGGCTGCGCGCTGGTTGCCATGGCATCGGGAGGTGCCGCAGGAGCAAAGGCAGTCGCTGGGCGAAAGAGTAAAAATCCAGTGGTCCGGCAATCGGGCCTTCAGAGACGGCGCACTCCGCGATGCGGTGGCCGAGCAGCTCGCACAGATCCGCTCCGAGGGTTTGTCGCGGCCGAACGCGGATGACACCGCCTTCTACACGGCTGTATTCTACCATCAAAAGGGATACGCCAATGCCTCGGTCTCTTGGCAAATCGCGGAAGATACCCTTGTCCTTACAATCGAGGAGGGCACCCGGGTGAAATTGAGGTCTGCAGCAATTGAAGGAAACCCTAGCGCGAGCGCTTCCACGCTTCTTCCTCTCCTGATAAGTCCTTTGGTGGATCGCCAAAGGACACAGGCCTCGCGGTTAAACTACGTCCGTGCGGACTTGGAAGTTGGGGCAAATCGTATCGCAGAATGGTATCGCAACGAAGGTTTTTTAGAGGTGCAGGTCTCCCAGCCCGAGGTCACTTTTTCCGATGACGGACAGTCCGCAGACGCACTGGTGCGAGTCATCGAAGGGAAGCGATACAGGTTTGCAAATCCAACATTCACGGGAGATTTAAAGTATTCCCGCGATCAGCTGACGCAGATACTGGCGCCAATCATTTCAAAGCCTTACACGCCCGCCCGGCAAAACGCGCTGGGCGCCGCACTTATCAAATTCTACGGAAGTCGTTCGCACTTTCGCGTGCAGGTCGAGGTAGACGCCGATGCTAGAAATGCCGATTCGGATGGCAATGTACCCGTAGCCATCAACGTCAACGCCGGCCCCACCTACAGAATTTCAGGGATTGAAGTTTTGGGACTGAACCGTCTCAAGCCATCCTGGATTCAAAGCCGCCTGAAACCGCTTCAGGATGCAGCTTTCGATCCAGAAAAACTTGTCGCCAAACAACAGGAGATGCTCTCGTCCGGGTTATTTGAAACGCTGAATGTGATTCCCCTCGAACAGCCTGACCACACTATCAAACTGCAGATTGAGGCTGCCGAGACGAAGGCGCGGGAGCTTGGGTTCTCGCTCGGCTACGGCAACTACGAAGGCTTCCTAGGAGGGGTGCGAATTTCAGACCGAAACACCTTTGGACAAGCACTGCCGGGAAGCGTCGAACTTGCGTTTTCACAACGTGCAATCGCACTTGAGGCATCACTCTCAGATCCGTGGCTTTTTGAAACGCGAACCGAGCTGATCACCCGTCTGTTTTTGCGCAATCGCATCGAGCTTGGATACGAAAAGAAGGAGGCCGGACTGAGAGGTCAGCTGGCCCGGAAACTCACCCCGCATCTTCAGTTGGCGGCTTTCGGTGTAATTCGCACCGTGGAAATCAGCAACGCGGACTTGCTGGAAGCTGAGCTCGGCGATGCGGCCTACCGAATCGGTACTGCGGGTGTCTCTGCAACCTACGACCGGCGGGACAGCGTCTTGAACCCAACGTCTGGATGGATTGCGGCTTTTAACGCCGATACGAACACGCTAGATAATGGTCACACCTTCGCCCGCACCACCGGACGAGTAAGTTGGCATTATCCCCTTCCGGGGAAAATCCGCTTCGCTGCAAGCGCGCGCTTCGGGTTGCTCTCGCAAAAAAGCGCTGTCCCAATCGATGAGCGTTTTTTTCTTGGTGGCTCAACGACTGTGCGCAGCTTCCAGCAGCGCGAACTCGGGCTTGTGCCGGGCAAACCCGCTCCAACCGGCGGCTCAGCCTACAGTCTTGTGAACCTTGAGACCGACTTTCCGATCTGGAACAAGGTGCGCGGCACGCTTTTCTTCGACTCCGGCAGCCTTTCAACGGACAGCCTGGCGGTTCCGACATCAAACTTCAGAAGCGCGATTGGTCTTGGGCTTAGGTATGCACTCCCCGTGGGACCCGTCCGCTTGGATATAGGGATCAATCCTTCCCCCCGCCCAGCAGAGGCATGGGGTGCGACAAACCTCTCGTTTGGGTTCGCCTTTTAGTAACGAGCCAAGCCACCCTGAAGGCCCTGCGGGGATGCGACCACGCAGCCCACCCGATGCACACTACACACTCGACGATTAAACCGTGAAGATCGCCATTATCCACTTCACTGCACCGCCGGTCATTGGCGGCGTTGAGCGGATCGTTCAGGAACAAATCCGTCTCCTCCGCAGAGCCGGGCACTGCGTCACTCTCGCCTGCTTTGAAGGCGGCGAGAATAGCGGTGCTGACTGTCTGGTCCCGCTCTCACGGGAGGCAAGCCGCGGCGATCTCTTCACCTACCTCAAAGCGGCGCTTTCCGACTCGGACGTAGTGATTTTTCACAATGTCGGCACAATGCCCTTCGCTATCGAGCTGACCGCAGCCTTGCGGAATCTCGCAGCATGCATTCCCCATACACGATGGGTGTGCTGGGTGCACGACCTCTCCTGCACGAACCCAGCTTACCAACCCTTCGAAGATGCTGCGGTGCACGCCCTGATGAGCACCCCCTGCGGGCACTGGGAATACGTCGCCGTTTCCGAGCTGCGGGCAAATCAAGTCCGCGCTCAATTCGGAGTGAAATGCCTCCATGTCCCGAACGGAATCGACCTCTCCGAAACCCTCCAACTTGCCCCGGAAATAAGCGCCTTTGCGGAGACGCATGAAATCTGGGAGGCGGAATTGGTGCTCCTACATCCTGCTAGAATGGTCGCCAGAAAGGGCATTGAGACGGGGGTCCGCGTGGTGGACTCACTTCGCAGGGCAGGAGTCCGAGTACGATACCTTCTCACTGCTGCGAAAGACCCGCACAACCACGCCTCCAGCGCGTACGAAAGCGAGATCCGCGCCCTTGTCCGCACACTCGAACTTTCGAATGAGTTTCTTTTCGTGTCAGATGCGGTACAGATCGGGCCGCGCGCGCTTCAGAACCTTTACCTGCTTGCGGACGCCCTGTTTTTTCCAAGCTTGCAGGAAGGCTTTGGGCTGCCGATCCTTGAGGCATCAATTTTTGGCAAACCCGCGATCTGCCCCGACATTGCCCCGCTCAACAACTTACCGGGCTCGGTTTTATATCCTCACTCACTCAGCACGGACAACATCGCCGAATGGATTATACGGCAACTAATGAGCCGAGACTCGATTAAAGCCCGAAGATTGGTTGCGGGCGCATACCGCTGGCAAAAAATCTACCGACAACACCTTGCCCCATTTCTTCAGCCCCCAACCTAATCCACTTACGTAATGAACGTCCTCTGCTTGGAAAAAACGACCCTGAAATCCGAGGAACTGCACGCACTCATTTCCGCCTCCCACGGCGACCCGTTTTCGATCCTCGGGCCGCATCGAATTGGAAGCGATTACGTAATCCGCGTATTCCAGCCCTTTGCGGAATCCATCACGCTCGTCAAAGAAAACGGAAATGGCCTCGGAGAAGAGTTTTCCAAGACGCACGATGCGGGTCTTTTCGAGCTGATCTTGTCAGGCCACACAGAACCGCCCGAGTATCTCTTGGAAATTAAATTTCCAGGCGAGCACTCTGTACGCTCTGAGGATCCCTACCGATTCGGACGCCTTTTAAGCAGTTTTGACTCACATCTATTTTCCGAGGGACAGCACTGGACTCTGTACGAGCGGCTTGGAGCTCACCTCACCGAGCTCAACGGAGTGAAAGGATGCTGCTTCAGGGTGTGGGCACCCAACGCCCGCAGGCTTTCGGTGGTGGGTGAGTTCAACGGCTGGGACGGCCGAATTCACCCGATGCGCAAGCTCGTCGAGTGCGGGATCTGGGAACTTTTCATTCCGGGATTGGTAGAAGGAATCCATTACAAGTTTGAGGTCCTGAACGCACACGGTATCACCGTTCTTAAAAGCGATCCGTTCGCATTCTTCTCTCAAAACGGGATGCAAACCTCCTCCCTTGTTTTCAATTTGGACCGCTACTCTTGGAACGACCAGGCGTGGATGGAGTCTCGCAAGAACAAGGAGTGGCACACAGCTCCGATTTCCGTTTACGAGGTGCACCTTGGCTCGTGGCGCCGCAAACCAGAGGACCGTCTCAGACCGCTCTCTTATCACGAACTCGCGGACCAACTCATTCCTTACGTGAAAGAGATGGGATACACCCATATCGAACTCCTACCGGTCGCTGAGCATCCCTTTGACGGATCGTGGGGATACCAGATCACTGGCTATTTTTGCCCCACAAGCCGTCACGGGAATCCCGATGATTTCCGGCATTTCATCGACAGGGCGCACCAGGCCGGCATCGGGATTATTCTGGACTGGGTTCCGGGACATTTTCCGAAGGACATGCACGGTTTGGCGGAATTCGATGGCACCGACCTGTACGAGCACGCTGACCCGCGTCAAGGAGAGCACAACGACTGGGGAACGCTTATCTTCAACTTCGGAAGGAATGAGGTCCGCAATTTTCTCATCTCAAACGCGCTTTTTTGGCTGGATCAATTCCACGTTGACGGGCTCCGCGTAGACGCGGTGGCTTCCATGCTTTACCTGGATTACTCGCGCGCAAACGATCAGTGGATCCCTAACGCTTACGGCGGACGCGAAAATCTGGAGGCGATCTACTTCCTTAAACGCTTCAATGAGGTCTGTTACGAGCGTTTTCCGGGCATCATGACTATCGCAGAAGAGTCAACCGCCTGGCCCGGCGTTTCGCGCCCGACTCACTTGGGCGGACTAGGCTTCGGATTCAAATGGAACATGGGATGGATGCACGATTTTCTGCATTACATGTCCCGCGAACCGATTTTTCGCAGGTATCATCAGAATGAGATCACGTTCTCGCTGCTTTACGCGTTCCAAGAGCAGTTCATGCTCGTGCTCAGTCATGACGAAGTGGTGCATGGCAAGGGGTCACTCATCAATAAAATGCCGGGCGATACCTGGCAGAAGTTTGCAAACCTCAGACTGCTGTACGCATGGATGTACGGGCATCCAGGAAAGAAACTGCTCTTTATGGGTGGCGAGTTTGGCCAATGGAGCGAGTGGAATCACAATCGTTCCCTTGACTGGCACCTGCTGGACGATCCGCTTCATGACGGACTGAAGCGCTTGGTCCAACATCTGAACTGGCTCTACACGAATGAACCCGCCCTGTACGAGCAGGACGACTCCTACGACGGTTTTCAATGGATAGACTTCCGCGATGCGGACCAGTCAGTGGTTTCGTTCCAGCGCATCAGTAAAGCGGGTTCGCGGATCGTGTTTGTGGTGAACGCGACACCAGTTGTGCGGGAGGGCTACCGGATCGGGGTCAGCCAACAGGGCTTCTACCGAGAGATTCTCAATACCGACGCACAAACCTACGGAGGCTCGAATCAGGGCAACTACGGCGGCGTCTGGTCGGAACCGCATGGATGGCAGGGTCAGGGCAATTCCATCGTGTTGAAATTGCCCCCGCTGAGTGTGGTGGCGTTCAGTTGCCACTCGAGCTAAGCCGCTTTATTACTGGCTTTTGAGGAAACTGACACAAGCGCGCAAGCCAGGAAGGTGTCCAGCGAATCGCAGAAAACCTAGCCCAATTCAATTGCAACCAGTCCAATGTTTTAGTAAAATTCGAACACTGAGCCGCCCCTAGGCAAACAAAATCCCATCATTCAGTCACCCCTAGACAAAACTATGCTCCAAACTAATAAGCTATCTCGCCGTCATCAGGGATTCACCCTAATCGAACTCCTGGTAGTTATCACCATCATTGGAATTCTAGCCACACTTGCGCCGTCCGCAATTTCGAACGCGGTCACCAGCGCGAATCGAGCACAGGCCCTGAACGGGGCTCGAAACGTTGGAATGGCACTGAAAATGTATGCGAACGACAACGACGGGGCATTTCCAGAGGGAAAAGGCTCTGCGATGGCTGCGTTCAACGAGCTGTTTCCGAAAGCTGCGGGAGCAAGCGGTTACATCAAGGACAAGAAGCAGTTTTTCGTCAAAGGCTCAGCTTACACGAAGAAGCTAAACCCAACCAGCGACCCTCTTAAATTACAAACCGAAGAGAATCACTGGGCATACATGGCCGGCTTGACGTCCGAAAGCTCTGAGAACTGGCCTCTGATTTTCGACGGTCCAAAGGATGAAAGCGGCACCTATTCCGCAGTTAAAACCGAAAAAGGCGGTGTTTGGGAAGGTCGGACGGCAATCGTGGTCAGGGTCAGCGGCGGTGCATCTCCCGAAAAGCTCAAAGATTTCAAGCTTCAGAGCGACGGACAAACCAACGCCCTAGCACCCTCGGGTGACTGGCTCAAAGGCGCCACATACGCAGCGCCTTACTAGGCACCCAAAGTAAATATCCGCACAAGAAAAGGCCCCGCAAAACGCGGGGCCTTTTTTTATGATACGGTCCCCTCACCTGCTCGAAGCCAATCCTTCCCACAAACTTTTATGCCCGCCCTTGGTTCTGGTGCTTTTCGCTGTTACCGAACTTCTCGAGGGTAGCCTATTGAGTAGCTGCGCCCCTAATGTCAAAAAAACCCATTGATTGCATCTGGCTTTGGGATGATTCAGACACGCGAAGCCCATTCGTTTCCATGGGTGTCGACGAGGCTCTTACGAACCTGGTGCCCCACCCCGTTCTTCGAGTTTATCGCTGGTCGATTCCATGCATCAGTGCGGGTTACTTCACTCCCATCAACTCTGTGAACGCGTCAGGACGGGCGCTGCCAATCATCCGTCGCTGGACTGGAGGCGGAGTCGTCACACATGGCGAAGACCTACCCTTTTCGTTCGTCGTCCCTCGCACGCATCCATTCAGCAACTTGCGTCCCGCAGACAGCTACCTCGCCATTCATACTGCCCTCCTAAACGCGCTCCATATACACAGCCCTTCGATCGCAGACCGTCTGACCTTCAGCGCCGGACTTACCTCCATTCAATCCTTGTCCTGCTTCGATAATCCTGTGACGCACGATATCTTGTTCGACGGAGCGAAGGTCGCCGGCGGCGGACAAAAACGAACGCGCAAAGCATTCCTACACCAAGGCAGTCTCCAAATTCCGCCGAATCACCACCCGACACCGCTGATTCTGGCAAGTGCGATAAGCGACAAGGTCACGCTCTTTACTCCAACCTCTGAACTACTGTGCCAAGCAACAGACCTCGCACGTTGCCGGTACTCAACCCGTGAGTGGACGAATAAATTCTGACGCCACAACAGCTCATTAGTTGGCTTTAACCACTGAGAGGGCGGCTGCGATGTACTGCACAATCGTTGCCTGCTGCGCAGCGTCAATCTTCGCCCTGCCTGCCATCCCCGCAACCTCATCCTTCCAGCCCACCGCCGATCGTGAGTCAAGCATTTCGAGGTCATGACACTGCGCACACCGGGTCGTGTACAGACGGTGTCCCTCAACCAATGCCGACTCAGGAGCCGAGGATTTTGCCGCTGCAACAAATTCCTTAGTCACGGGCGGGGCAGTCTTCGCCTCCAGCACGCCACTCATTTCATCCCGAAGTTTCAAAACCATGGGATGATCCGCACATAACTTAACCGCTCGCTCCAGCGACAAAAGGGCCTGTCCTAAGTTTCTCTTGCGATTTTCCTGAGCCGCATCACAACGCCCCTCAGCATCCTTGATATCCTCCAAAACCTTGACCTGCATCGCCTTCAATTCCGGTCTGGCAGGCTCTGCGACAAGCCCCTCAGAGATGTAGTGCGAGGCTTCCATCAGCCGTCTGACGGCGATTGCCTGCCTGCAGCGCACAACTGAAAACGCAGCCTTCGAGGCGCGTGCCGCAAGACTCTCTTTTTCCAACTTAGAGGGAGGCAGCGAAACATGGCCGGGATTCGCAGCAGTCGGTAGAGCCTTCAACGCTAATCGATCCAAGCCTTCGTCCATTGCGTATGAGAGGCTTGTGTAGCCAAGGCCATCTAGTTCTGCCGTTACCTCGCGAACCTTTAGAGCGCTTGAAGCGAACGACTGTTGGGCATTGGTCAATTTACCCCTTGCTGCTTCGCCTCCGCCCGAGGATTGGAACTCGCCAAGCGCCTGCATCGCAGGACGCAGAGCGGAGCCTACCGCATCGATTGAAGCAATCATCCTCTGGGCAAGCCGACGATAAGACGCATCCTTCGCGGCTTCCATCAGAAGCTTTTTGGAATCATCAAAGCGGTGGTCCCGGAAAAACTGCGCGCCACGCAGCGTCAACATCCACGCGTCCAAGGGCACAGCCTCCAAGGAATCCTCGGGCAAAGTCACAGCCACAACGGCTCCCTCCTTTTGTACAAACGCGAGATACACCACCCCCGATCCCTGCTGATGCTTTAACACCGTAAATTCTTGTCCCTTAGGAACGCCGAGAAGCGGCTCCCCGAAAAAATTAAGCGTATCCTTCTTGCTGGCCCGAACCAAGTCACCGGGAGAGTATGCAAAGCTCGAAAAAATTGATGCTGTCGATACAAGCAGCCAGCCGAAAAGTTTCGCGACAAAGCGCTGCAAATAATGGGAACTGCATGTCATTGAGCGAAGTTTAGTAGTTTTAGTTGATTGCATCCACTGCTTTCCTTGCGCACTCCGTGATGAAAGAAAGACAGCGGGCTATAAAAAAAGAGCCGCCCCGATTAGGGCGGCTCTGCAAAAACGATTTGGATCCGAGGCTGCTACTTCTTCTCAGTCTTGGAAGCTGGTTTGGACTTGTTCAGCTCAGTCACCACATCATTCGTGAAATCAAACGAGTCTCGGGAGAAGATCACTACACCCACCGCGTTAAGACTCTGCCCGGACTTATCCAGCACTACGTCGTAGCCTGCAGCCTTCACCTTATCGGAAATCACTTTGTTGATTTCTTCCACGAGGTTGTTTCGGGACCGGACAGATTGCTCGGAGAGCTGGCGCTCACGGCTCTGCTGAAACTCTTGGATCTCACGCTGCAACGCACCGAGTGCCTGCAACTTCTCGTTTAAAAGCTTAGCCTTTTCAGCCTTGGCCGCCGCAGCCAGTTCTGGCTTGTTGGCATCCTCGTTCATCTTTTTTGCCTCTTCCTGGGCCTTATTGAAAGAATCTAACCGCTCATCCAACTCCTTCTTAGCCTGGGCCCGAGCATCGTTGATTTTAGATTCGGCGTCCTTCGTCTTGTAGTAGGTGTCAAACACCTGCTTCATATCGATGGTGCCAACCTTGATCTCTGCCTGGGCGGATCCTGTGAAAAGAATGGCGCCTGCGATTGCCGCTATAAACGATTGAATGTTAGTTTTCATATGCTGTGGGTAGGTGGGAATACAAAACCCTCGGCTGTTAAATAATCAAGCCAGATAAAAAAACTTCGTCTTTAGGAAAACTTCGTCTTCAGGAGGCCAACGGCTCACATCCGCACACCCTGCACGGCTCTGGCGGGCTCCGACGCTCCTGAAACCCACATCCAGTCGACCTTCCAGGTCCGGTTTTCCCTGACAAGGGCAAAAATCCCTCTGGAAACATCCCCGCTCGACATAAAAAATCTCACGGGAACCTCCGCAACGTTCCCTCTGCTCACCGGTGCTCCAAACTCCCATCGGAGCGCCTGCCTTGCCGCTGAAAAGTCAACGCGAACTGCTTCCGTAAACCGCTCCACGTCCTTGCGCTCCCTGTATTCGCTAGAAACTTGCAGGTAAGCCTGCCGGTAATGCTGACGCCTGATAGCGGTGACATGCACCTGGACCGCGTCAAACAACTCCGCTGGGGATGGCTCCCGCAGCGCAAGCTCCTCACTTCTCTGCGCCAGCCATCCAACCAGGCATGCTCCGATGGTGCACGCAACGATGCAGACTCGAGTATGAATCGTCATAACCGTTCCGACGCAGCGCCCTCCCCTCCTCCATAGGACAACACATTCAATCCTGACATCCGCCGCAGGTAGGAAAACGAGTACAGCCCCGTGCCGTGGCCATCCCCCCACGTGGGCTGCAGCGCATAACCTCCAATTACTTGCATCCTTCTCAGGACGAAGCTCTCCGGCCCGTACTCCACTACCGGACGGTCAACCATCCCAAGAACATCCGCCTCTCCTTGGCAAACCGCACAGGGACATGCCCGTCTCAACTGTTCCAGTCCGAAAAAACACTCGCCCCCGTCACTCCAAGCCAGAGCAACCTCATCTCCGACCTGATCCATCTTCCTCAAAGCTAGCTTCTCGCCTGATTGCATAAGATCCGTAGACGCTGACCCCGCAGGCTGCCGCATTTGTCCCTAGGCGTCCAGAAAATCAGTTTCGGTTGGACGCCACTGCTTGCCGCGCCGCTCGCCAAACAAGGCGCTGCCAACCCGAACCAGAGTAGCCCCTTCCTCGACGGCAACCTCGAAATCTCCGCTCATTCCCATTGAAAGCTCAGGTAGAAAAACCTTCGCTTCACGCTGAAGTTCGTCCCTTAACTCCCTAAGACGGACAAAGTATTGCCTTGAATCCTCCGGATCTTGGGAAGGCGGCGGAATCGCCATTAAACCAGCGATCTCGAGCCGCCCGAGCCCCAACAACTCTTCAATCTGGCGGCGAAGGACATCCGGCGTGAATCCAAACTTTGTTCCCTCACCCGCTACGTTAACCTCCAAGAGAACTTTGGGATATAGCCCGAGTTCAGCCGCAACGCGGTCGATATCCTTGGCGATCAGAAGTGAGTCCACTCCGTGCAGTAGCTCAAAAAGAGGCAGCGCCTGCCGCACCTTGTTGCTTTGCAAATGTCCGATGAAATGCCAACGCGCTGATTTAGGAAGCAGTGGGACTTTCATGCGCGCCTCTTGCACCCGATTCTCCCCGAAAATCTCAACCCCGGCCTCCATTGCCTCATGAAGGCTTTCGGGAGGGTGACTCTTGGAAACGGCCACCAGCTGCACAGAGCCAGCCGAGCGTGAAGCTCGACGCTCCGCAGCGCATAGGCGGAGCCGAATTTCTATGAAACGATCACGGAGCGTTGGCATTGGATAGGTATGATGACTTGACTTTACTTGCAATTAACACTTAGATACATCGCGTTTAACTGATGTATATCGACTCCTTAAAAGTTTTCTCCGCTCTGGCTGATACAGGGAGCTTTTCGCGAGCGGGGGAAACCCTCTCCATTTCTCAAAGTGCGGTTTCACAACAAATCAGCGCTTTGGAGAAGAAACTCAAGGTGAGTTTACTGGAGCGAGGAGGCCGGAGCGGAGTGGTTCTCACCCCGGAGGGCCACGTCTTTCTCCACGCCTGCAGGGAGATCCTGACCATTTACAGCGCAATCGATGAAAGACTCAAGAGTGCGCACCAGAATGTCACCGGAGAAATTCGTATCGCGTCGATATACAGCATTGGGCTCCATGAGCTTCCGCCAATTCTTAGGGAGTTCCGATCGGCGCATCCAGACATCCGAGTTTCGGTCGATTACAAGCGGTGCTCTCAGATCTACGCAGCTATCCTCGCAGGAACTGCAGACATTGGTCTCGTGGCATTTCCGAAGCGGCGTACGGGCATTCATGTCGAGCTATTTGGCGAGGATGAACTTGTTGCAATATTTACCCCTTCTCACCCCCTCTCCCAACGGGAAACCATAACGCTACATGACCTTGAGTCCGCTCGCTTTGTGTCCTTCGAGCCCGATCTTCCAACAAGAAAAGCCGTGGACAGACACCTCAGGAACTGCAACGTGAGTGTGGTCCAGTACATGGAGTTTGATAATATTGAAACCGTGAAAAAGGCGGTTGAAGTTGAAAACGCGGTTTCGTTGGTTCCCAAAACAAGCATCACCAAAGAGCTGGAACGCGGCTCCTTGATTGCCAGAGAGATAACCCACCCGCTTATGCGACGCCAGCTGGGGGCAATCTGCAAGCGGTCTGCTCTCCGACCGCCCGGCTGGAAGAACCTGCTTCAGAGCCTTAGAAATCCTAGGCCCACAGATCTCCGCCCCGCCCTACCTCAGGCGTAGATCCCCGATTGCTGGCATCTAAGATCCTTGAGGCAAAGCATCTTTGGCGCGCAAAAGACACCCCCTCTGGCGGCCCAGCGATTTAGTATTGAGACTTAGGGGGCAATCGCATTCCCTCATACCCAGCTCTGGTCCACTTCCCATCTCCCCTCCCCGTACTCAATGATTTATTCGCTTAGCCTCGAAACCGCTCTTTTGGGCATGGGACTTTTTCTGATCATCACGCATTTGCCAGCACTGATCAGCCCCTCACCCATTCAAAAGCACCTCCAACGCTTCCCTCGCTCCGCCCCAGCTGGAGCAGTGCTGTTCTCCGCAGCGGCCGGTTGGTTCTTCTGGCTGCTTTACTCAACCGACCTCGGCGAATTCAGCTCAATGCGAGGCAAGTTTTTAATGCTTACGGGTATAGCATACGTTCTCACTCTGCGTTTTGGCATGGAATTCCTCTCCGTCCGCGCCCTGGGCATGCTTTTGTTACTCGTCGCGGAGCCTCTCCTTGAATCGGCATGGCTGCGCCCCGAAACCTCGCGACTATGTCTTGTGACTCTGGTTTACCTCTGGATCCTTTGCGGTCTATTTTTTATCGGAACACCATACGTTCTTCGCGATCTGATTTCTTGGGTGAGCGCTAGTACGCTGAGATGGAGGGCTGTCTCACTCGCAGGGATTGTCTACGGCGCGATTTTGCTCGGCGTGCGGGCGACTATTTAGAGATGTTCCGTTCTTAGTCGAAAGGAACTGCTTGCAATCGTTTAAAACTCACCTCAATCTCCCCCGCCTACTTAAAAAGGAATTATGCCAGAATCAAAGGAAATCAAGGCTCTGCGCCTACACGATAAAGACACGGGCAGTGCCGACGTTCAGGTCGCTCTTCTCAGCCAACGCATATCACAGCTTACAGACCACCTGAAAACCCATTCAAAGGATCATGCATCCCGCAGGGGTCTTCTGATGATGGTGGCTCGCCGCCGCAAACTTTTGGATTATTTAAGCCGGACCGCCAATGAGCGTTACAAGGCGGCACTCGAGAAGCTCAACCTACGCAAGTAGTCGGTTCGAACAGATTTCAGCGACGCCCTCGGCAACCCGAGGGCGTTACTCTTTTGTGAAAGCCACTCGGCTTCTCACACTTACCCCAGAATAAACAACCTGCCGTCGCCGCGCGACAACTCCCTTGGACGGAGCCCAGCCGGTTCACACACAGCCTTCGAAAGCTTGCAGTGGAGAGTTTAGCTCTCTCAACTCATCCTTCGATGGAACGAGAACCCGCTGGGCTACGAGCCAGGGATTGATGAAGTGGTTCAGGCCACGGCACAACCAATAAACATCGTACTATGATCCATTCAGCTCAGAGCCAGGTAGGCTCCACAACCATTCAATTTCAAACCGGCAAACTCGCCAAACTCGCCGACGGTGCTGTCACCGTGCAGTGCGGCGAATCCATCGTGATGGTGTCAGCCGTCTCCGCCACAAAAATCAAGGAAGGCCAGGACTTCTTCCCGTTGACCGTTGATTACCGTGAAAAGGCAGCTGCCGTCGGCAAGTTCCCAGGCGGGTATTTCCGACGCGAGGGACGCCCAAGTGAGAAAGAAATCCTCACGGCCCGCATGACGGACCGTCCATTACGTCCCCTTTTTCCAAAGGGCTATCTCTACGACACACAAATCATTTCGATCCTTCTGAGCGCAGACGGAGAGAACGATCCAGACATGCTCTCCATCAACGGCGCGTCCGCGGCGCTGATGGTGTCGGACATTCCATTTGCCGGACCAGTCGGCGCAGTGCGCGTAGGAAGGGTGCACGGAGAATTCATCGCAAACCCGACTCACTCCCAGCGCGCAGAAAGCGATATGGATCTTGTCTACGTGGGAACACGGGACGAAGTGATCATGATCGAAGGAGAGGCCAATGAAATTCCGGAGGCGGATTTCATCAAGGCACTTGAATTTGCTCACGTTCACGCCCGCGCTCTCGTAGACGCTCAAATCCAACTTGCA
>JBILUQ010000395.1:0-3071 GCA_044370935.1 Chthoniobacteraceae bacterium | reverse complement strand
TTAACAAGCCAAAGCGGGAAGTTCCGCTGATGCTCGTGCGCGACGATTTGCTCGAAATCGCCTATGCGGTCGCAGGAGACCGGATCGAATCCGCCATCTACCTGCCAAGCAAAGTTGCCCGAGGCAAGGCCGTGGATGCGCTCAAAAATGAAGTCGCCTTGGCAGTGAAGGCAAAGTTTCCCGAAGCAACGGCTTTTGAAGTCAGCCAGGCATTCGACTACCTGCAGAAAAAAGCATTCCGGATTTCGATCCTCGACAAAAACGTTCGCTGCGATGGCCGCAAACTCAATGAATTGCGGAAGCTCTCGGGTGAAACCGGACTGCTTCCCCGTTCGCATGGCTCTGCGCTTTTTGCACGCGGGGAAACGCAGGCGCTCGCTCTTGCGACCCTCGCCACAACGGGAGAAGCTCAGGAACTCGACGGCTACACCGGCGGCGTAACCTCAAAGCGCTTCATCCTGCACTACAACTTCCCTCCGTTCTCGGTTGGTGAAACAGGCCGCACAGGAAGCCCAGGGCGCCGCGAAATCGGCCATGGAGCACTCGCTGAGCGCTCGCTCGCGCCAGTAATTCCATCGGAAGCAGACTTCCCCTACGCGATCCGTGTTTCATCCGAGATCATGGAATCAAATGGATCCACATCGATGGCGAGTGTCTGCGGTGGGTGCCTTGCACTCATGGACGCCGGTGTTCCAATCAAGAGCCCTGTGGCAGGCATTTCAGTGGGCCTCGTGACGGAATTTGAAGCTTCACACCTGAAGCGCTACTCGCTCCTTTCCGACATCATCGGAAGCGAAGACCACTTTGGAGACATGGACTTCAAAATCTGCGGAACCAACGCGGGGATCACTGGATTTCAGCTCGACTTGAAACTTGCTGGAGTCTCACACCAGATCATGTGCGAAGGCATTCATGAGGCAAAGAGACTGCGGACGCAAATCCTCGAGTTCATGAATGGAGTGCTAGCCGCCCCACGCAGCGATCTTTCGAAGTACGCTCCAAGGATCGAGACCATCAAAATTCCAGTCGATAAAATCGGCCAGCTCATTGGGCCTGGCGGCAAAAACATCAAGAGCATCGTGGCTGAAACTGGCTGCGAGATTAACATTGATGACGACGGAACCGTCCACATTTACTCCAACAACCCCGAAGGCATGGCACGCGCCCGCCAAATTATCAGTGGCATGACAGCCGAAATCGAAATCGGCCAGATATACCAAGGGCGCGTGGTTTCGATTAAGGACTTCGGCGCGTTTGTTGAAGTGTTACCGGGCAAGGACGGCCTCTGCCACATTTCGGAACTCGCGGAAACGCGCGTAAACAAAACCGAAGATGTTGTGAAGGTTGGCGAAGTGATCTGGGTGAAATGCATCGGCGTCGATGACAAAGGCCGGATCAAGTTGTCCCGTAAGGCGGCAATGCGCGACAGGGATCAGGCAGCATCGGCGCCAACTGCGTAAAACGCGCAGCTTGTAAAAATTGAAAACGGGCCGTTCCAAAGATGGAACGGCCCTAATTTTTGCGCTTGCGCTGGATCTTCAACAGGCACCACCCTACGGTGTTCCCAGCATCCAATTCATCACACCAATCCATTCCATGAGCAATCCCCAGAACGCCCCCCTCTCACGCCGCGAACTCATCAAAAACTCTACTCTCGTTGGAGCAGGCATGCTCGCGTTTCCCTACGTCATGAGGGGACAAGCCGACGCTGACAACTCTCTTATTCGGATCGGGCTGATTGGCTGCGGCGGACGCGGGTCAGGAGCGGCTGATCAAACCCTCAGCGTGCAGGGCTCCAATGTCAAACTGACAGCCATTGCTGACGCGTTTGAAAGCAAGGTTGAAAAAACGGTTCAAGGGCTGAAATCAAAACATTCGGACAAGGTTGATCTGCCACCTGAGCGCTGCTTCCACGGACTCGATGCTTACACGAAGGTTTTTGAACACTGCGACCTTGTGATTCTCGCGACTCCTCCCGGATTTCGTCCCCAGCATTTCGCTGCGGCGGTCAATGCGGGCAAACATGTTTTCATGGAGAAGCCCGTATGCGTCGACGCCGTTGGCGCAAAGCGCGTTCTCGAAGCTGCCAAGGAAGCCGACAAAAAAGGACTCAAGGTCGTGGTTGGTTTGCAGCGGCATTACGACGAAAAATACCGCGAAACAGCCAAGCGTGTTCACGACGGGATGATTGGCGATATCATTCAGGCCAACGTGTACTGGAACGGGGCCGGCATCTGGTGGCGCAAGCCAGAAGAGGGCATGACGCCGATGATGGCGCAGATCCACAACTGGTACCATTTCGCATACCTGAGCGGTGACCACATTTGCGAGCAGCACGTCCACAACCTAGACGTCGCCAACTGGTTCCTAGGGCAGACGCCAACAAGTGCTTTCGGCGTTGGCGGACGCCAGTTTCGCAATCCTGACCAACCGAGCGAAATCTTTGATCACTTTGGGATCAACTACATCTACCCAAGCGGCGCATCGGTAGCCAGTCAGTGCCGGCAGTACCCCGGGCAGGGCCGCGTCGCTGAGGATTTCCGAGGCACCAAAGGGATCTGCGAAATTGGGAAGATCATGGATTACCAAGGTAATATTATCTGGAAGTACGACTCGAAGCCTGCGAACGCCTATCAGGTCGAGCACGACGAGTTGCACAACTTCATCAGAAAGAACATTCCGCACAACGATGCGTACTATGGCGCCACAAGTAGTTTCACCGCGGCCCTAGGACGCTACGCAGCATACACCGGCAAAGAACTGAAATGGGACGCGACTCTCGCGCTCAACGACAGCCAGATGCCCGATCACATCGACGCAAACACGGTTCCCCCGGTGAAACCGAATGCAGACGGCTCGTACACGCTGCCGAATCCGCGTGATTACAAAATCGTTGGATCGTAAAAGTCTCACTCCCGCTCGAGGCTGAGCTTTCGCAGTCCCGGACGGAAGTTTCAGATCACAAAAGACGCGCCTTTCCAGATGAAAGGCGCGTCTTTTTATTAGTCGATCCTGGAAAAGCCTGCGTACCCCTGAGAAAAAATCACTCCTTTTGTACTCCGTGACATGAC
>JBILUQ010000041.1:0-19714 GCA_044370935.1 Chthoniobacteraceae bacterium | reverse complement strand
CCGTATGTCCGCCCATCGCTTTGCCCTAGGAATTCTCGTCGCGTTCGCGCTGCCTGCCGTCGCGGCAGAGTCTCCCAACGATCCCGGCCCGGCGCCTAGTTGGAAAGAGCCGATTGATTTCGTCAAAAAGACTTTCTCCTCCGTGATTGGTGTCGCGGGGAAAGTGGGAAAAAAAGCGACCGGCTTGGTATCCGGCGTTTTTGACATTGGGCCCAAGAATCCCGACGGCACGCCGCGCAGAAAAGTGAAGGTGAACGTTCAGGTGGAGGTTGATCCCGCTCAGGTGGTCTTGGAAAGGGACCGCAAAGTAAACGTGAAAGTGCTGGCCAGCAATCTTGGCAAGCGCGCGGAGATCATGGAGTTTCCATCCTCCCAAAGGGTGGATGCTGTGCTGCGGGACGATGAGGGTAAAATAGTGGGTAGGGCTTCCGAGGATCTGGAGTTTCTGGACGAGACAAGCGTTGTGACGCTGAATCCGGGCGAACGCGTGGAGTATGTCATGAGCATTTCCACACGCGGTCTTACCGCCGGTAAAACTTACAAATTAGAGGCTGCCATAACCAATCAGAACGGGCTGACTTCATCCGTGATGGTGCCCGTGAAATAGCGAGCTGGTGGTGACGTCTAGACCTTCGGATCCAATAGTTGGCAATTCCAGTTGCTGGCTTCAAAGCGCCAGAGGAGCGACTCTATGGGCATCCTTGGTCGGACCTGGGCGTTGCGGCGCAGGGTATATGCATTTTCAAGACAGAGGTCCATCGACAACCCCGGGGACCGCGCAGCCCCAGCTGCGCCAAGACGCGGATTGCATCAAAGAGGAGGCGCAACAGCGTACGGGAGCAATCCATGCCGATTTAATCACGAGTAAGCGAAGCTGGGGTGCGCTTTCCCAAGCGGATACCGTAACCTGTCCCAGGTCGGTTCAATCGCTCCCTCTGAGCTCACCCAGCCGGGTCATGGACATCTAACTCGTGGGGCTACGCTCAAATGATCCCGCACCTTCGCTGCTCCTGAAACCTGCTCGACGCCTGCTTTATTTGGGTGAATCCAGCCCTTTGAGAGCCGCGGCCTCGGTGAGATCAATCCGATCCTTCAGCGAAGGCTCGAGGGAACGCATTTTCGAGTAGAGGCTTTTGAGGTAGGTCTTCGTCGCGGCGCTGGCCGCGTCTTTGGATTTAGCCTCGTCGGCCTTGATCCGAAGCTCCGCAACTTTAGCATCCTCCGAAGCCTGTTGGCGGGCTTGATTGAACAATTCGTCTTCGTTGGCGGGAGCCGCTTTCGTTGACGATTTAGGCGCAGCCGTGCTCGTCTGTGTGGAAGGCTTTTTCGGGGCGGTAGAGGCAGCCGAGGGGGTGGAAGATTCGGCCGTTTTTTGGACCGGTTTGTCCTGCGCTTTCTCCGCTGTTTTTTCCGAGGGTTTTGCGGCGGGTTTTGCGGCGGGTTTTTCAGGCGCTTTTTCCGGAGTGGGCTCCACTGGCTTTGAGCGGCTGAAAAAACCGGTCCGCGTTGTGGTTGCTGGCGCGGGCGCCGTTTTTTCGGAGGCCTTGCTTTCTGCCGCCCAACCGGTGCCGGTGGAGGAGGCGATCAAAACCATGCTAAGTGTGACCCCGAGGGCGTTGCTGGGGCCGAGACTGGCGCGTGTGAAGGGGTTGCTCATAAAGGTCGTCAGGGTTTCCCTCACAGTACGCCCTTGTCCCTCCCTGTGTCTAGGGACAACCTGACGCCGAGTTGCTGGTGTTTTTGCCGATTTCTCCATGCGAGCCGGCGTGTGCGACCTTTTGAGCGCTTTTGCCGCTGGTCGCCAGAATGGGCTTCACGGCGAATACTCCCGCGCGTTGAATGTCCGCCGATGTCAGCGTCTGAAATCGAGTTTAGGACTTGGGCCGAGGTCTCCCGCGGGGGCCTTCGATCGAACGTTGCCGCGATGCGGGAAAGGTTGCGTTCGGGGGGGCAATTGATGGCGGTTGTAAAGGCCGACGCCTACGGGCACGGAATTGAAACCGTTGCGGCGGCCGTATCTGGACATGTTGACTGGTTTGGCGTGGCTAATTTGCAGGAGGCGGTCTGCGTAAGGCGAGCCACGCAGCGCACGCCGGTGCCTGTTTTGATCCTTGGCCCCGCACTTCCTTCCGAGCGTGCGGCGATCGTTGAGGGCGGATTTTGTCCCGTGATCTCAACCCTTGAGGAGGCCTCGGCCTACGAGGCGGAGGCACTCGAACGCGGGGTGGAGCGCTTCGAATTGCATCTTGCGGTCGATACCGGGATGGGCCGGATGGGTGTGTGGGAGGAGGAGGCCCAAGGCTTGATCCAGGCCATCGGCGGGATGTCCGCTGTCAAATTGGCCGGGCTGGCGACGCATTTTCCCTCCGCAGATGACGACGCTGCCTATACGCAGGGCCAGATTGAAAGGTTCGCCGCCTTGGTCGCGCAGATGCGGGCCGGGGGCTGGAGCGGAATGGTGCACTTGGCCAACAGTGCCGGGATGCTGCGGTTCCCCGAGTGTTGCGCGGATCTTGTGCGTATCGGGCTCGCTATTTACGGGTGCTCTCCGGTGGCGGGGGTGGACGCTCCCCTGCGCACCACGTTGACTTGGAAGACGCGGGTGGCGTTGGTGAGGGATCTCGGGCCCGGACGTTCCATCTCCTATGGCCGCACCTTCGTGACCGATCATCCCACGAGGGTGGCGACGCTTGCCGTCGGATACGCCGACGGGTATCCGCGTTCACTTTCGGGTTCCGAGGCCGCGGTGCTTATTCAAGGGGTGCGTTGCCCCTTGCTTGGGCGCGTGACCATGGATCAAGTCATGGTGGATGTCAGCGAATGCGCAGGCGTGAAATGCGGGGAGGAGGCGGTTTTGCTTGGAGAACAGGGAGGGCAGCGAATTACCGTCCATGAGCTGGCGCGGTGGGCTGGAACGATACCGTGGGAAATTTTCACGGGGTTCGGCGGACGCGTGGTTCGGGTGGTAGTGGATTGACGATCGGCCCTGAGCAATTCGACTAGGTGATTTGCTTCCCCAAAGCGGGCGGCTCGGTTAAGAGTATACCACCGAAACGCCGTTCCCACTCCCGTGCCTCCATCCAATCTCCCTCCGCGGCGCGCGCGTCTGCCGCAACCGCAGCCGGCGAAGCCAATGAAGCCGAACCAAGCCAAGCGGGGCGGTGGCCGTTTGTGGAGGGTGCTGCTTTTCGTCGGATCCTGGGCTGCCCTCTGCGGTGGGCTGATTGGGGGAGTTTACGCCATCTGGGCGTCGCAGTTTGATATGGCCGATGTGGAGCAGATCCGCGAACGGTCGACGGTGTTTGACCGGGATGGCAAGCCGTACGGACGTTTGGCTGGTGAAAATCGACTCGTTGTGCCGCTGGAGAAAGTGTCTCCATTTTTTGTGAAGGCGCTGCTAGCCCGCGAGGATTCGCGTTTTTACGACCACTTGGGCGTTGATCCGATCGGGATTGTTCGCGCGGTGCTGCGGAACGTAACGTCGAATTCAGCCGCCCAAGGCGCCAGTACATTGACTCAGCAGTTGGCTAGAAACTCGTTTCCTCTCGGGGGGAAAAATCTGCACCGAAAAATTCTCGAGGCATTTGTGGCCTTCCGTATCGAGAAGCACTATTCGAAAAACGAGATTCTGGAGCACTACATGAACCGGATTTATTTCGGGGCTGGGGTGTATGGGATCGAGACCGCTAGTCAGGCGTACTTCAACAAGCGCGCTTCGGAACTCACGCTGGGGGAGGCTGCCATGATGGCAGGCATCATCAGGGGGCCTTCACGGTTCTCGCCCTTGTCGAATTTCAAGGGAGCGATCCGTGAGCGCGATACGGTTTTGGACAGGTTGGTGAAGATGGGATCCGTTAAAGTTGAGGCGGCGGAGGCTGCGCGAACTTCGGAAATCCTTGTTTCCTCGAAGCGCAAACTGACCATTCAGGAAAACTACGTCATGGATGCGGTGGTGCGTGAGTTGGGCCGCGTGTTGAGTGATGAGCAGTTGGGTGAAAGCGGTCTGCGCATTTATACATCGATCGATCCGGTGCTGCAGGAAACCGCGCAGGTTGCTTTGGACGCGCATCTGACCAAGGTCGAAGCCAAGGCCGGTTATGCGCATCCCAAAAAGGCTGAATTTACCAAGGAGGCGCGCGAGGCCGAGGTGGAGCCCGGCTATCTGCAGGGATCGGTGGTTGTGATCGACAATCGGACTGGTGGCATCCGCGCGCTGGTTGGAGGACGCGAGTACGCGGACAGCAGATATAACCGCGCGATTCTTTCCGAGCGGCCGATTGGCTCCACATTTAAATCGTTCGTATACCTTGCAGCGTTCGGCCGTGGACTGAGTCCGAGCACGATGCTTAGCGACGATCCGTTACAGCGTGGCGAGGTCAAGGGCGCCGGGGCATGGTCTCCGGCCAATTCCGACGGGACCTTCAAGGGGGCGATGACGGCGGAGGACGGGCTTATTCAGTCGCGAAACACGGTCACGGTTCGGGTCGGTGAGCGCGCAGGAATGGGTGAGGTGGCCAAGGTCGCGGGCGTGGTCGGACTTGATAAAATGCCGCAAAAGCCGTCGGCATTCCTTGGCGCTTTCGAATCGACGTTAATGCGAGTGACCAAGGCATACACCGTTTTTCCGAACCAAGGCCGCTTGCGAGACTCGTTTTTGATCGAGCGGGTTGATGATGCCGGCGGGGCGACCTTGTATCGGGCGCCCTCGTCCTCGTGCGCGATCCTGCATCCTTCTGCCTGTGGGATGGTCACCAATGCTTTGGTAAAGGTGCTGGACCGGGGAACAGCCGCTGCGGCGCGTGAAAAGGGTTTTAAGAAACCTGCAGGAGGAAAGACCGGGACCACCGACGATTACAAAGACGCATGGTTTGTGGGGTTTACCAGCAGCTTGACGGCCGGAGTTTGGGTCGGTTTTGACCGACCGCAGCGAACGGTGGCCCAGGGTTATGGGGCAACCATGGCCTTGCCTGTTTGGATCGAGGTGATGAACGCAGCGCCTGAACAGCGTTATCCGTCCCTCGCCTTTCGCGACGCGCCTCCCGCCCCGATCCCAGTGAGCAGCACGGCGCCAGCGCCGGCGCCGGCCGTGGTGCGTCCCCTCAAGGTTGAACCGGCCACTCCCGCCTCACCGCCCCCGGGAGTTTCACCTCCTAGAAAGGTGGAGCCCGTGGCCGTGCCCTCGAGTCCTCCCAAGGCCGAACCCCTGAAGGTCGAGCCTGTGCTGAAGCCTTTCAAACCATGAGTCATTCTGGAAAACAGTTGAGCACGCGGGCTGTGGGGATTGTGGGGGTGGCGGTTTTGTGCAGCCGCGTGCTTGGCTTGGCGCGTGAGCTTATTCTGGCGCATCTGTTCGGCGCGGGAATGGCGATGGATGCGTTCAAGGTGGCGTTCCGCATTCCGAATCTACTGCGTGATCTGTTCGCGGAGGGCGCGCTTTCCACGGCGCTGGTGACTACTTTTTCGAAAAAGGACGCGACTGAAGGCAGTGAATCGGCGTGGGCTTTGGCGAATAAGGTGGCGAGTTTGGCTGTAGTCGTCATCAGCGCACTGGTGCTGCTTGGGATGGTGTGTTCACCAGCGATTGTGGGTGGAATCGCCAGCGGATTCTCGGGTGAGAAAGCGGAGCTCACCGTCCAGCTCACCCGCATCATGTTTCCTTTCATTTTGCTGGTATCGCTCGCCGCGTTGGCGATGGGTTTGCTGAACGCAAAAAATGTGTTCGGCGCGCCTGCGATGGCATCAAGCTTCTTCAATATCGGATCGATCCTGGGCGGCGTGGGGTTCGCTTGGTGGCTGGATCCTGAGTTCGGGCCGCGCTCGCTTGTGGGGCTGGCGATTGGAACGTTGGTGGGCGGTTTTGCGCAGTTAGTGGCTCAATGGCCCGCGTTGTACCGGGTCGGCTTCCGGCTGCGTCTGGATTTTAACTGGCGCGACCCAGGGGTGCGCGAGGTGTTGTCGTTGATGGGGCCTGCGGTGGTCGCCGCCAGTGCCGTGCAGGTCAATGTGATGGTTAATAGTCACTTTGCGTCGATGATCCCTGGTGACGGCCCCGTTAGCTGGCTGGACTATGCCTTCCGCTTGATGCAGCTGCCGCTCGGCGTATTCGGCGTGGCAATAGGCACCGTGACGCTTCCCCTTGTTTCCCGGCACGCGGCGCTTGGTGACACCGACGCGCTCAGAGGCGCGCTGGCGAGGGGACTACGCCTTGGTTTTTTGCTGACGGTGCCCTCCTCGCTCGGGCTTGCCTTTCTGGCTGAGCCCATCATCTCGCTCATTTACGAACGGGGTCGTTTTGATTCCGCCTCAACTTTGCAAACCGCCGAGGCGCTGCGATTCTACGCTCTCGGATTGGCCGCTTACGCGGGAATCAAAGTGCTCGCTCCCGCTTTTTACGCTGTGGGCCGTCGCAAGATGCCTATGCTTGTGAGCTTTGGTGCGATTGGGGTGAATCTGATTCTCAACTGGTACCTCACTTTCCATCTGCAGATGGGCCACCGCGGACTTGCTCTTTCCACAGGATGCGTCGCGATCGCCAATTTCACGGCTTTGTATCTCCTGATGCGTGCGCATTTGAATGGAATGCAGTCGGGCCGGCTGCTTGGGGCGCTCATTAGAATCGGCTTTGCCGGTGCGGCGTTGGGGGCTGTTTGCTGGGCGGGTTCGCGTTATTTGATGGAGGCATGGCCTCTCCTTGGGGGCGCAATGCGCGCCGCAACGCTGTTCGCCGTCATAGGGGTCGCTTCCATCGTGTTTTTTGGAATGGCTGCTCTGCTGCGGGTCGAGGAAGTCCGGGATTTGGGCGCTGCGTTGAGGCGCAGGATGGGAAAAAGTGCATAGCCCGCACCCCTTTCTGAGCCTCGAGCGGATGGTCAAGAGAGCGTGCGAACCGCCATTTTATCTGTTACCGACGCGGACGTTCTTCGAAAGTTGAAGTATAACAATTCACCCCTCCCATCCCTTGTATGCCACTTCACATTGTTCCCCCTGATGTCTCGCGCAGGCGTTTTATCTCGTCCCTCATCACAGCAGCCTCTGCCGCCGGCGTTGGTTTTTTTGATGATGTAAAACGACTGCACGCCCAGGAGTCCCTCGAGGATGACTCCGAGGCCTGGGCCCTCCTCTCGGATACACATATCGCCGCCGATCCCCTCACGAATGCGCGAGGTATAAACATGGCAGATCATTTGCGGCAGGCCGTGGCTGAGTTGCTGGAGGCACATAAGCGGCTGCCTTTTTCCGGTGCGATGATCAATGGGGATTGCGCGTTTATGGATGGTCAGAGTGAGGATTACCGGACTCTGGGAACGCTGATTGAGCCGGTGTTTGCAAATGGAGTGCCATTGCACGTGACGCTCGGAAATCACGATGAGCGGACTCGCATTCGGTCTGGATTGGAAAAGGTGTTCGGATCCGCGGCGCGTGATGCTGCCGCTGGGAAGGCTGTCCGTCCTGCGCAACTTGAGGAGAAGGTTGCCTCACGTGTGCGCGGCCGGTTTTGTGACTGGTATCTGCTCGATTCATTGGAGTTCACCAATAAGACTCCGGGGCGCTTAGGTGAGGCGCAGATCGCTTGGTTGGATGAGTCTTTGAAGGCGGAACCGAATCGGCCTGCTTTGGTGATGGTTCATCACAATCCGCATCCGATTTCCCCGGCGAAATCCAGCGGGCTCACGGACACGGATGCATTGCTGCCGGTGTTGCTCGAGAGAAGGCAGGTGAAGGCGCTCTTTTTCGGTCATACGCACGTGGCTGCAAAGTTTGAGATAGACGGGCTGCACTTTGTTAATTTGCCGGCCTGCGCGTACCGGTTCGCCACGGAACAGCCAACTGGATGGACGTCAGCGCTGATCGGTCCGAGTGGCTGCAGGCTCACGGTTTTTGACACCAACAAGGCCCACGCGCTGCATGGGATTGAAACACGCTTAAAGTGGCGTTCTTGATTCGCGTTAAAATCCTTGCAGCAGCAGGGGGGCGATACGAGTTTGAGCCTGCAGTGCTATTTCGCTTCCGGGATAAAGACGCTGCGCTTTGAGATACCAAGAAAGGCTGACGGCCAGTTGGGAGCGGTCCTCGCTTTTGCGGCCGTTCTCGATCGCACTGACAAATGCTGGCGCTTTGATCGCATATTCGCTACGGAGCCGATTAATTTCCAGCTCATCAGGAAAGTTTCGGGCTGGCTGATCCAATGACTCCCATGCGCCCGAATAGTCACCTTTCTTGGAAAACTCCTGAGCCCTCGTGATGCTTGATTCGATGGATTTGACTTGTTCCAAAATTTCCAGAAGTTTCGCGCGCCGCTCGGGAGTTGCGGTTTGAGCCGCCGCGAGAAAGCGGCCGGCCTCGCGGCCAATCCGTGAAAAGTTTTTGTGTGAGATCAGTTGATCAAGCTCCGCCAACGCCTGATGCGCAGTGTCGCCCAGTTTGAATGTGGCCTCGGACACTTCTTTTAGTTCCGGATTATTTGGCCAGATTCTTGCAGCTTCTTGAATGGCAATTTCAAACTTAGCCGTATCGCCGGAGTTGGCCGCTGAGCGGGCCTTGACTAGATATAGGTGAGCGGCTGCTTTTGCTGTGTCGATCACGCCTTGAGGCTTGGAGAGGTCGAAGTCCTTCGCAATGGTTTTGAGGCCGTCCGCCCCGTTGATCAGTTCGTCCGCAAGCGTGAAGTTCAGAGTCTCAAGACTGCCCTCAAGTTGCTGCACTTTTTGGAGGAAACTCAGCACATCCCGTTTGCGTTTTAGCGGGACGGTGCGCAGTTCAGGCATGTGCTCGCCAATCATCAACGCGTCGCGCAGACGCTCAGTGGCGGATCGAAGTTCGCCCTTTTCGTAGAGCCTGTGGAAAGCCTGGGTGGTGAGCTGAATGTCGCGCATCGCTTCGTTTCCAAGGGATTCAAGTGTTGCAACCGTCGGAGCCGATCCGGATCCGTTGTTGAGGGCTTGCGCGACGGTCTTGTCGATATTAAGCCGCGAGTCGCCGTCCGTGAAAATTGCGCGGTAAAAACGTGTTCCGATCGCGACGTGGTGGAAGCGGCGCTGCATGAACAATTGAATGAGTATTCCCTGAAAATCAATTTTTGCTTGGAGCTCCGAAAGCGCGCTTCGCGCTCCGTTTGCTGTGATCTTCGCCTTGTTCTCTGCGACCTTTTCCGCAGCTGAGATTGAGGTCGAACGGCGCTTTTTTTCGACCTCCTCCTCGAGGATCTTATTGGCTTCCCCAAGGATGATCTGGTTGCGCTTGGACTGCCACACGCTGTAGATGGCGTTTGCAAGAGTGTCGCACAGGCGGCTATCCCCGAGAAAAGTCGATGCGCGAGCCAGCAGTCGGAAAGCCTCGCTCAAAGTGCCAGGTTTGAGGATATTGGGATCCAGCAGCGCTATGATCTGATTTAGAGTTTTCCTGTGCTCCTGTTCCGCCTCTCCGTTCTCTTCAGGCGTATTCAGAAATTTTTCAAACCGGCTCATGAAAATTGCGTTGTCGCTTGGTTTCCACGTTTTGCCATTAAACTGAAGGACGCTCTCGGCCGCCTTCAGATCGGGAGCAATTCCATGCGTCTTTGCCGATTCAGAGTCTGGGCCGGCGCTTGCCTGCACCAGCACGCTCTGCTGCCCGTGTGCAGCCGCGTACAAGGAGGCGCTCAGGGCAATGATTCGAGAAACAAAGCCAAATGCGGCACTGGAGCCGATGCCATCGCCCTGCGAGTCGCGGACAAGCGGTTGACGGGGCATGCGCTGAGACATAAGTCCTGCTAGTTTGCCGTAGGCGGCGTCGCAGTGGGCGTCGGCTGCAGCAGCAGCACTTTAAGGCGTTGCACCGCTTGATCCGCGAGCTCGCTGTTTGGATAAAGCCGCTGCGCTTTGAGATACCACGCCAGACTGGTTGCAGCTTGAGAGCGGCGCTCATGCTCTTTTGCAGTTTGAATGCTGCGTACAAAATCGGATGCCTTTGTGGTGTATAGAGCTCGCGCTTGGTTGAGTTGCAGGTCGTCTGGAAATTTTTCAGCGACTTTGTCAATCGCTTCCCATGCGCCGGCGGCGTTCCCTAACCGATCCATTTCTTTGGACGCTCCAAGGCTTCCTTCGATGGATTTGTAGTCGTTCAAAATGTCCTTCAACTGAGATTGCTTTTCCACCGGCGCATTCTGCGTGGCCGCAAGGAAACGGCCTGCGTCGTCTGCGATGCGTTTGAAATTCTTCTGCGCGATGAGCTGGTCAAGCTCCTGCAGCGCTTGCGCCATCTGGTCGCTTTGAGCAAAAGCTTTGCTTGCCAACTCTGTGAGCTCCGGATTGTTCGGCCAGATTTTTCCTGCCTCCTGTATGGCCGCTTCAAACTCGGGTTTGTTCCCGGAAAGTGCAGCGTTGCGAGCTTTTGCCAAATGGAGCCTCGAGGCATTGCGCGCGGTTTCGATGACCGCATTGGGCTTCGTTGCATCGAAGTCTTTGGCGATCGTTTTAAGACCGTTCGGTCCCGAGATGAGTTCGGAAGCGAGCGTGTAGTCTTTCACTTCGATTGCCGATTGCAGCTGGTTCGCCTTTTCGACAAAACCAAGCACCTTGCGTTTTCGCTCGAAAGAAAGCGTTCGGACCTCGGGCATGAATTCGCCAACAATTAGAATGTCTCGCAAGCGTTCCGCTGCCGATCGCAATTCCCCAAGGTCAAGCAAACGGTGGAATGCTTGCGCTCCGGTCTGTACGTCGCGCATCAATTCGTTGGTCACGGATTCGATCGTGGAGACGGTTGCTTGGAGGCCCGTGCCCTTTGTGAAGATGGTTTGTGACTCGGCGGGCACCTCCAGCTTTGAGGCTCCATCGCTGAAAATCGCGCGGTAAAACCGGCATCCGATCACCACGTGGTGGAAGCGTCTTTGCAGGAACAGCTGCACTAGCAAACTCTGGTACTCGACCTTTGCCTGCATCTCGGAAACCGATCCTTTCAGGCTGTTCGCCTTCATCGCCGAGGAGGTCGATACGAGTTTTTCCGCATAGTCCGCGATTTTGACTGCGTTCCGGCTGGTTGCCGCCGCCGCGATCTCGTTTGCTGTTGGTCCATTTTCAGTCGGAGCAAGACTTTTGGCGACGGGTGCGTCCGGGAGCGATGGTGCAGCGGGGGCTGGTGCCGGTGGAGGCGGAGATGCTGGAGGCGGCGCGGCCTGTGGAGTCTGCGGGGCTGTCGACTCTTTCATGTTCGGTTGGCTGATCGTTGATTTGGCCGGTTGGTTGAGTGCGGTTCCTGATTTCAGGTCGGACACCACACCAAGGTTGTAACGGGCTCGCCGGTTCTCCTCCTCAAGGATCTTGTTGGCCTCATCCAACCGGGTCTTCAGACGCTTTGTAGCCCAAACCGAGTAGACTGCGTTCGCGATGGTGTCGCTCAGTCGGCTGTCCCCGGGGTAGTTGGCTGCCCTCGCCAGAAGTTTGTAGGCTTCGCTGATGGTCGAAGGCTTGAAGGTGTTGGGGTCCAGCAGCGCGATGATCTGATTCAGTATCTCGCGATGCGCTTTTTCCTCGGCTCCAGTCTCCTCCGGGGTGTTGAGATATTTCTCGAAACGGGTTCTGAAAAGCGCGTTGTCCGTTGCGCTCCAGTTTTGGCCATTGAACCGAATCATCCCGCCGGAGGGATCGAGTGCGGGAAGCCGGTTGTCGAACATCGCGCCGGGGGCGTTATTCGCGGGATCCGTGCTCGAGGGCTGCGGTTGTCGAGGCGGGTCTGTGGGCGGGTTGGACTGCGCGCCGGAAGACTGCTGCGGCTCCGACGCTGCCGGTTGCTGGGGTGGGGCCTGAGCTAAAAGCTGAGTTGAGAGAAACAGCGCGCCGGCAATCCCGAATGTTAAAGGGGCGAATCCTTTCATGTAAAAAATCGATTAAGGTTTGCGCAATTCCTCGGCGCGGATCAGCCCGTTTTCTGCAACCTGCACTTTGAATTGCAGTTTTTGCCCGCGCTCAACATTGGTGCCATTCAGGCTGGAGGGAACCAGCACTGGCAGAATGTCGCCGCCGGCTTCCACCGCAAATAGTCGCCCGGCGGATTGGGACACTTCGAGGGTTTTGTCCACGGTGGCCTCGAGTTTGTATGTGTTGCCCCGCAGGCTGCTCGCGCTCTCGAGATACTCCTTGGTCGGAAAAGGCGAGGTGGTTCGGAATGCGTCCTTTGAACCACCGAGAAAAACGTAGCCACCCAAAAGAAGTGCGGCGACTCCGCCGATGCCTCCGATTAGGGTGCCTTTCGGTACGGATGAACTAGCGCGTCTTGCCATAGGGAGGGGTGTTTTAGGAGGGATTGTGCCGGGAGGCTGGAGAGTGAGATTTATTTGACGCTGCCCCAGTGTCCCGTGAAGGGCCAGTAAACCAGCCATCCCCGCCCGATCACGTTTTGCTGCGGCACCGGGCCCCAGTCGCGAGAATCGGAGGAATGGTACGAATTGTCGCCGAGCGCAAAGTAGCACTTGTCGGGCACCTCAAACGTTGCGCTTGGGTTTCCGAGAATGGCGAACTTGCCGTGTTCGGGGCCGTTGGAGTAGCCGCGGTATCCCGTTGGCGAGGGGTTTGAAAATGTGCCGGACATCACCCTTTTGATGGATTCCTCGGGGGAGGCCGTCCCGTTGCGGAACAGGGTGGGTGGGTCGATTCGCAGCTCATCCCCTCCCTGGGCCACCAGGCGCTTGATGTAGAACTGCGAGGGGCCGCCCGGGTTGAACACATTGTCGCGCGTTGGAATGCCGGCGGTGTTAAACACGAAAACATCGGCGTGCTTGGGGCGTATGAAGTGATAGCTTGCCTTGTCCACGAGCACATGGTCGCCCGTGTTGCACTCGCCGCAGGCAATGATCGCCCCCGGTTCCACTTGGCGCCCCGGCGAGCAGCGTAAATCCGCCTTTAGCGCTGCAAGCGGAACGTAGGCGTTGTATTCCCCATGGTCGGTCACCACCACGCTGTAGGTGGCCAGTCCAAGCTTGATGCCGAAGGCGTGGCGCTCCTGAATTTCGAGGATACGTTCGGAGCGCTTGGCTTTGATTTCAAAATAGTCGCGCCCTAGGACAAACCATTCCACAGCCCTCTGGAGAATGTTCGGGGGCGGATTGTTAGTGGGCTTGGTGATGATACCGTTGAGGGTAGGCTGCATCGAGCCGGTGGGGATGGTGAACGGCTGGACGAAATACGTCCTAACCCCCAGAGCGATGCTTATTGCCACCACAAACACTTCAACGTTTTCGCGCCAGCTCCCGTTGCGCAGGGGCGGCGCCAGCTCGCGGCAGGCGTTGTCCAGATCGCGCATGGCGCTTTCAACCGCGGCCTTGTCTCTAGACTTGAGGCTCAGCTTCAATGCTAGTATGGCTTGTTGCACCGAGTCGATGTTGGCTTGGGAGACGATGTCTCGTCGGTATGCCAGCAGCTTCGCTCCCTCCTCCAAGTAAAGGTGGGCCTGTTTGACATAAGATGGAGTGAAGGGAAACATCGCCACGCAGGTCTAACCGCTTCACAGAAAGTTTGCAATCCGGACAACTCCCGAATCTTGCGAAGTTCTGCACTTGGATATTGGTGATTTCCGTGTTAATCTTCACCCAGAAGAGTCGGTGGATCAGGGGTCAGGGTTGCCATTCAGCTTTTGTTCAGTTTCCGATCAGGGGTCTCAGAGGTCAGGGTGAGTATACCGCGAGTTGCCGCTGGGCAGGGTTGGAGGCGGCAGAGGCCCGAGCGGAGCCTGATGAAGCGGAGGTGGCATCCCCTTGGCCGTTGATTGCCGACTTTTGTCCTGTCCATGTTCCTTCCATTTATCTTCCAGCTCAACTCGTTGTTTTTATGTCAATGTTCCGAAGCGTTTTAGTTGTTTCCTGTCTGATGGCGGTCTGGACTCTCCCCTCCGTGTTCGCAGGGGAGACCGCTTACGACGCGCTGAAGGTTGCAGCGGGCAAGCTTGGGCGTGACGCCCAGAACCGTGTTCTGGAAGTGGCTGGTACTGGCGGCAGGCCCCAGCCCGTGGTTTGGCAGATCACCATCGAGGATGCGACGGGCAGATCAGGGGCCGCTCCGGGCGGCCAGCAGGTGGATGTGCGCGCGGGATCGGTGGTCGGCCAGCGGCGGGTGGCCGCTTCCGGGGTGAGGCTCAATTTAACCGCGATCCAGATTGATTCAGATGGCGTTTTCTCAGTGGCCAACGGTGAGGCTGTCCGTGCGGGGCTGTCTTTCGACCGGTTGAATTACCGGCTGAACGCGGATAATCAGGCTGGAATTCCGGTCTGGAAGGTCGAGTTGTTGGACGGCCCTAATCACAGAGTCGGCTCATTGAAGATCTCGGCGGACTCCGCCCAAGTGATCGAGCTCAGCCCGGAACTTGCCCTCACTGAGGAGCAAAAGAGAGAAATGCGCTGGTCCAAGCCGGGCGAAAAATACAAGTCCGTCCCAGACTTCTTCCATCGAATCGGGAAGCGCGCGGAAAACACGGGTTACAAGCTCAAGAACTGGGCAAATGGATACGGCTGGACTGATGAGAGAGATCCGGCGCCGCCCAGTTTAAATCCGTAGGCTGTTCATTTAGGCAAGCTGAGCGGGGCTTTTGGTCTCGGTTAAATTTCTTGCCCTCCACGATTGGGAGGATACAGAGGCAGGCGTATGAAAGCCGCCCCCCGTTCCGTTCTGTTTCTCGCTGTTCTTGGATTGCCTGTCTTTGGCGTGGACTGGCCGCAGTGGAGGGGACCGCAGCGGGCGGGGGCCGTTACCGATGCATCTCATGCGCTTCGAAGTTTGGGGGCGGCTCCAAAGCATCTGTGGGAGACCCCTGTTGGACCCGGGCAAGCGTCTCCGGTTGTCTCTGAAGGCCGTGTGGTTTTCATGGATGGGGCGGATGGAAACGAAGTGGTTCACTGCTTGGAGATGGCAAGCGGCAAGGAATTGTGGAAGGTCGTTGTGGGTCCGATGGTGGAATTTCAAAACGCGTACGGAGAGGGGCCCCGTTGCACGCCTCTGGTTGACGCCGGTCTTGTCTACGCGCAGTCCTGCGGCGGTGAGTTCAAATGTCTTTCTTTAAAGGATGGCGCGCTGGTCTGGGGGTTCAGTTTTGGCGAAAAATACGGAGCCACTTGGTTTGGCAATAAGAGTCCCGATCCGGGCTCGAAGGAGACGGCGGCACGCCGCCACGGAAACAACGGTTCCGCCGCGATTGACGGCGACCGCATCTTGGTGCCGGTCGGCAGTCCCACCAAAGGGACCCTCATTGCATTTGATAAGAAAACAGGAAAAGAGCTTTGGGCCGCGGGGGCCGACAACACTGCTTATTCAAGCGTCATGGTCGGCACCCTCGCCGGAGTACGGCAGGCGGTGCACCTCACGGGTGATGCGTTGATGGGGGTGGACATCGCGACTGGCAAGGTCCTGTGGCGCGAACCGCTCAAAACTGGCGCGAAACGGCATGTCGCGACTCCTATCATCGATGGGGACACCGTCACCGTGACTTCCACTAGCATCGGTCTCATTCGGTTCCGTGTCGTCAAGCAGGCTGGTGAATTTCAACTCAAGCGCGATTGGGAAAACATGGAAATGAAGGTGGTCATTGGCTCCCCGACCCAGGTGGGCAAATACCTGTACAGCCCCGGGCCGGGAAGCAAATGCGACTTGGTTTGCGTGGACGCAGCGACAGGGCAGACCAAATGGAAGGAAGCCGGCCTCGGAGACTACGCGAGCGTTACCGCGGTCAACGACTCGCTGCTCGTACTCGACTCAACCGGCGAACTGCGTATGGTCCGGGCGTCCTCCGAAAAATACGAGGAACTCGGACGCGCACATTTCATTGGCAAGACCTGGGCGTCTCCGGCTTACTCGGACGGAAAACTTTATCTCAGAGACGCCTCAAAGCTGGTCGCAGTCTCGTTGGTACCCTAAACATACCGAATGGACTGGACCCGGTGGATGCCCCGCGAGAGGGCGAATCTCTGTTTCATCATCAAGGATGGCAAGGTACTGCTGATTCGCAAAAAGCGGGGACTGGGTGCGGGCAAAATCAATGCGCCTGGGGGCAAGTTAGAGCCGGGCGAAACGGCGCTTGAGGCGGCGATCCGAGAAACGCGGGAGGAGGTGGGGGTTACCCCGCTGCATTTAGAAGAGCGCGGTTTTTTGCGGTTTCAATTCACCGACGGATATTCGCTGAGCTGCGCGGTGTTCGTTGCGCGTGATTTTGAGGGCGAACTGATTGAAACGGACGAGGCGACTCCGCAGTGGTGCAGCGTCGACGCAGTTCCGTATCACGAAATGTGGGCGGACGATTTTGAATGGCTGCCGGAGGTCCTCGCTGGCGGAACGTTCACCGGATCGTTCGTTTTTGAAAACGAGAGCATGCTCGAAAAGGATGTGCGCTTTCACGGACCTTTTGCACATCCAACCGACGCCTCCAGCCGGCGTCCGCGCGTTCTTGTAGCGGGTTGCGGCTTTGTGGGATTGGCTACAGCGAGGCTGCTTTTGGCGTCAGGCTGGGACGTAACTGGGTGCACTCACTCCCCTGAATCGGCGATGGCGCTCGCTCACGAGTCATTTCCTGTGCTTGCGTGTGATATTTCTGATCCCACGCAAGTCTCCCAGACGCTGGGGGCCATGCATGGGTTGGATGCCGTCGTGCATTGCGCGAGCTCAAGCAAGGGCGGCGTGGATGTGTACCGTGAGGTTTATTTGCGGGGTGCGCAGATCCTCTGCGGCGAGCTGGCTCCGCGGCAGATGGTGTTCACGAGCAGCACATCCGTCTATGCCCAGACTGAGGGAGAGTGGGTGGATGAGCAGAGCGCAGCGGAACCACCCCGTGAAACGGGCCGGGTGCTTTTGGAGACCGAGAGCTGGGTGCTCGGACATGGCGGAGCCGTCGCCCGGTTGGCTGGCATTTACGGGCCGGGAAGGTCGGTGCTGTTGCGCAAGTTTTTTTCCGGCGAGGCGGTCATCGAGGGAGACGGCCGACGTTGGCTCAATCAGATCCACAGGGATGACGCGGCTGCGGGCATCGCGAAGATCGTTCAAGCCCGACTTCATGGGCTTTTTAATTTGTCCGATGACTCGCCGGTTTCTCAAATCGAGCTTTATTCAAAGCTATCGGAAAGGTTCAGCACCAACCTTCCCCCGACGGGGCCGATCGATGTGAATCGCAAGCGGGGCTGGACGCATAAGCGTGTGAGCAATGGCAGGCTTCGTTCGTTGGGCTGGGCGCCCGTATACGCGTCTTTCTTCGATGCGATTGCCGGCGATTCCGAGCTTGTCCAGATCGCGCGTGCGTCCGCGTCCTCGTCAGCGCCTGCGTCAGACCAGGACTGAATCCTTGGCAGTTCGCCAATTCTGCGACAGCATCAGAAATGTCGCGTATCCAAAGAATTTCCGCATTCTGTTTCTTGCTGATGGCTTCAGCTCTCCCCGCGTTCGGGCGGGCGCCAAACATTGTGCTGCTGTACGCGGACGATATCGGGTGGGGGGATTTGGGGTGCTACGGAGCGAAGGTGATTCCCACCCCTAACCTTGATCGGCTGGCGGCAAAGGGCACGCGCTTCACCTCCGGTTACTGCACCTCTGCGACATGTACGCCCTCCCGCTATTCGCTTTTGAGCGGGGAATACGCATGGCGCCGTCAGGGGACCGGGGTGCTGCCGGGGGATGCGCGGTTGATTCTGCGTCCCGGCCGTCCCTCCCTTCCCGCGAGCCTCGCCGGGCTCGGTTACGCCACTGCCGTCGTGGGTAAATGGCACCTAGGGCTTGGCGATGGCGACGTGAATTGGAACGAGCCAATCAATCCCTGCCCGAACCAGATTGGGTTCGGTTATTCGTTCATTATGGCTGCCACCGGCGACAGGGTTCCATGTGTCTACGTGGAGGACGGAAAAGTCGTCGGACTCGACTCGCAAGACCCAATCGAGGTGAGCTACAAGCAGCCCTACGCCGGCGATCCGGATCTCAAGGCAGATGCGGAGCGGGCCAAGTTGAAAATGGACTGGACGCACGGCCACAACATGGCGTTGGTGAACGGCGTCGGGCGTATCGGTTGGATGAAGGGCGGCAAGGCGGCTGTCTGGAAGGATGAAACCATGGGCGATGTTTTTGCCGAACGCGCCTGCGCTTTTATCGAACGGAGCAAGAGTGCCCCGTTTTTTCTCTACTACGCCTCGCACGAGAACCATGTTCCCCGCCTGCCGAATCCGCGGTTTGCCGGAAAAACACCCCTTGGTCCGCGCGGTGATGCAGTGGTTGCCTTCGACGATCAGGTGGGACGCATCCTGAACGAGATTGAAAAGCATGGACTCACCGAGGACACGCTCGTGGTGTTTTCCTCCGACAACGGGCCCGTGTTGGATGACGGTTACCGTGATGAATCTGTTGAGTTGAACAAGGCTGCAAATCATTCGCCTGCTGGTCCGTTTCGCGGAGGCAAGTATTCGATTTTGGAGGGGGGAACTCGGGTCGGGTTGATCGCGCGCTGGCCGGGGCATGTGCCTGAGGGCAAGGTCTCGGATGCGTTGATTTCGCAGGTCGACTTTGCCGCGACCTTTACCAAGCTGGCAGGCGGCATGCCGGCTGAATTTCTCGCTCTGGATGGGCGTGATCTGGGACAGGCTCTGCGAGGCGAGGCCGGACGCGATGTGCTGATTTCAAGTACCCAGGGCGGAGTGCTCTCCATCCGTGATAAACGGTGGAAGTTTATTCCCGGAAGCGGCAAGCCCGGAAACGCGAAGAGCCAAGCGGTTGTTCCCGGGAATGAGAACGATGCCGCACGCGATGCGCGCGAGCAGGCTGCAGACCGCCTCTTCGATCTGCTGGCCGATCCCGCCGAGCGTAACAACGTAGCGTCGCTGAATGCCGAGGTGGTGCAGCGCCTCAAGGAGATGCTTGCAGCCGAAAAAGCCAAGGGATTCAGTCAACCTCTGCCGTAGGCGGAGGTTGCTGCTGGTTGGCTCTGCTTCGCGGATTTCGATCCGCAACCTCGTGTTTTGCACCGCTTGAGGCGAGTAGGCAGTGAGGTGAGCATTGTCGGCTTCCTTGAACGCGCGTGGAATGGTTGGACGTGAAACGCCACAGGTTTCCGTAGGAGGGAAGGTGCGATGGAACCGGAGCAGAACAAATCACGCTCCCAGGGGGGGCGCTTAGCTCCGAGCGAGGCGGTCAACAGCTCGCGCCTCTCGCATTTTGGAGCCAGCAACTGAATTCACCAACTATTGGAGCCGAATTTTTAGACCTCACTACCCCCTAAGTTAGACGTAAGGTTCGTTCAGCCTAAACGGGAAAAGCCTCTACTCGTTGCTTTTCGGCATGGGCGAATTGGCCGGGCAGGTCTTCCTGAAAACCACCTTCACTCTCCTCAATCATTTTCTGACGACGGGTCTCTTTATCGGGGGGGGCTGGGTGTTCAGAGAAAGTAGAGAACTCCATAGTAAAGTAGCCGAATTTCGTAAAAACTCTCGTTGCCATGCCGTGCCAAAAAGTGGGTGCTAGGATTTCGGGCTTGCTCGCGGGATGTATGGTGAGCTCAGAGTGAGAGAAGGCGCAGTCCGCCGAGTCGCGCGCGCGGAAAGCGTGGAATTTCTGGACATGCAGCAGGCATTTGCTGAGGGGGCGCGGAAGCTTGGAGTTTCCGTAGATGTGCTTCTTTCCGACGGTATGCATCTTCATGATAAAGGGCATCGGGTTGAAGCAGAGTTGTTACTTGATCAGGTGCGTAGGTTGAAAGGCCTTCAAGAAAATGCTGATCTGCTGCACAACTC
>JBILUQ010000451.1:0-3292 GCA_044370935.1 Chthoniobacteraceae bacterium | reverse complement strand
GTCACCGGCAACGGGGTTCCGGAGGGGACTGTGATCACGGCAAAAGTGGGTCCCGGTGCGACCGTCGGTTCCGGAAGCGTAAAAATTTCAAATTCGATCTTGTACACTGGAATTCTCGCGCAGTTGACGTCCGCGCCCGCCTTCACGGCCTATCCGGTGTTGGTGAATGTTTCGCAACTGGAGAGCTTAAAAGTGAGCGGTACTTTCTCCAGTGGCTCGAATTACAACTTTCTGCGTGCCTCGGACGGCTCATTTTATAGTTGGGGAGCGAATCAGAACGGTCGGCAGGGTGATGGGACCATCAACGCGCGTTTACTGCCGTCTCGGCTGAATATCGACCAGACCTTGATCCGCCAGGTCCGAGCAGGAGCGGGCCACGCACTCGGGATAGATTCGTACTCTCAGCTCTGGGCTTGGGGTGATAACTCCCATGGCCAACTTGGCACTGGGACACGTCGGAACGCATTTTTCCCCACTGTTCATTCTGGCGTGGTTGATTACTTGGTTAGAGCAGTTAATATTTCTGAATCGGAGGCGCAGCAGCAGGTTTTGGCCCGGTTGCTGATCAATGACACATTGGTCATGGAGGCGTTGTTGACGGTGGGTCCATCGACGGCAGGCTACGTCAGCCCCGACGCGCCGATGATCACGCAGCAACCGAGTCCGGTTATCGTCCCAGTCAACGGAACGGCAACTTTGAATGTGGTGGCCAATTCGATTTGGCCGATCAGGTATCAGTGGATGCGGAATGGGGTGCCGCTTACCCAAGGTGGCAACTCTCCGACACTGGTGATTGTCGACTCGAGGCAGAATCCAGCATCGGGACTGTACTCGGTTGAGGTTTCGAATGAAAAAGCCTCGGTGAAATCAACTACTGTTCAAGTCACGACAGTCGCGACTCCTCAAGTGATTTCACAGCCGATTCCGACGCTGGCAATGCCCAAGGCGCTGACAAGTTTGTCGGTGCTCATGGAGTCTCAGGTCAAAGTGATGTTTGATTCACCGCGCGGTCTTGCTGTGAGCGGGGCGGGTGACCTGTTGATTGCAGATCGTAACAACAGCGTCGTGCGACAGATGAACGCGGGGAACTTTGTTGAAACAATGGTTGGTGTGCCTGGGAAAAGTGGCTGGCTTGACTCGATCGGGTCTCTTGCGCGTTTTTCACGGCCAGATGGCCTCGCGGTGGTGCAGGTGGGTGAGTTTGATTTGACGTTCGTTGCGGATTCCGGATCGAACACCGTCAGGTACGTCTGGCAAGAATTTGACGTTGCGAGCGCGTCATTCTTTAAAAACGTTCGCACCCTTTCCGGATTGCCGATGCAAACCGGGTTGGTGAATGGACCGGCGAAGGAGACAAAATTGAACGCGCCTTCAGGAGTGGGTGCGTTTGTGTCGCCGACAGCTCTGCCGGACCAATTCGAGGTGTACGTTTATATTGCTGACGCAAATAACCATGTGGTTCGGTTGGCAATTTTACCTGTTACCATCGTGGATGTTGTTGGGCAGACTGACCCACGTGCTCAGCGGAGGCTGCGATTTGACCCCTCCGTGACAATTTCCCCGTTGGGCAGTGTCGGTGGAATATCGGGAGAGGCGGATGGTGTTGGGAATGCTGCATCGTTCTTTTCTCCGACTGATGTGGCTGTGCATCCGGAGACTGGCGGATTGAGTCATGTTGTGTACGTGGTGGATTCTGGAAATCAAAGTATCCGTCGTGTGGAAGTAAAGCCGCCTGCATTCGATTCGTTGACATCTCGCTTGGTTTTACAAAAGGGTTCATCGGCGGGTAGTTGGGTTAGCGGGTCCACCCAGCCACTTTGGATTCGGCCTGGCATGGTGGTTTCTTCGGATGCGGGTGTATTCAGTAATCCTACTTACGTTGCCAGCGTAAGCGCCAGCGGGGTGGTGTTTAGCCAACCAGCGTTGCTTTCAGACATTCAAAGCACTAGCGGAATCCAAAAAACCGTCACTTTCACGCCCACTTTGGCGAACTCGACCTTCGAGGTATTCACCTATGCTGGGACTCCCCGCATTTCGGGGTTGGTGGATGGAACGGGATCTCAAGCACGCTTCTGGTTCCCGCAGAAAGTTGCCATCAATAGAAACGGGGAGTTGTTTGTCTCGGATGTGAACAACCGTGTGATTCGAAAGGTTATTCCATCTTCGACCGATCCGCGGGTGGGTTTGGTGAGGGTTTTTGCGGGTGTAGGCGGCAAATCCGGCTCACAAGATGGGCCGGCCTTGGCTGCGCAGTTCACGAGTCCGAAGGGCGTGACGGTTACCGAATCGGGTGTCGTCTATGTTAGCGATGACTACCTAAACGTGATCAGGCGAATCAAGGACGGGGAAGTGACAACGGTGGCGGGGATCCGAGGGAGTCCCGGCTACATGGACAGCAGTGAATTAACTGAGTATACTTATCAATGGAAGAAGAACGGGTCCGATTATGGATTACCGATCTCTGGCGAAGCTGGCAGGATTTTGACCCTCAATGGGCTCAGCTCTGACTCTGGAGTATACACTGTTGACGTGACTTCGCAGGCCATTTCAGGCTTCAAATTTTCGTCTTTGCCTGCGCAGGTCTTTGTTCCCTCAGGGGCCAACATTGATTTTGTGGAATCGGTCAGTGTCCTTGCGGGTTCTGAGCTGACGGTGGATCTCGCCGAGGTGGTGAGTAAAAAGCTGACGGAATTTGAAGTCGCTACTTTGCAGCTCGAGAGAATCGATTCTCGCGGTGTGGCGTGGCCTGACTGGCTAACTTTGCCCCCTGAGCCGATTGACTTGCTTAATGCCTCGTTGCAACTGAGTCCTGACGAGGAGCAGTCCTCACAGACGGTGATAATCAACGTCCGGGCTACTGATGCGGGGGGCATTGTGAAGCACGGGTATCTTCAACTTAGCGTACAGAGTGCGCGGGTTGGGGTGGACTTCACGCCGATTATCGCTCGGCAACCCCAGTCGTGGATTTCCACCCAGTCGACCCCGTTGGAAGAGTCGTTGCAAGCGACTGTGGTGCCAGGCCAAGATTACACCACCACCTATCAGTGGTATAAGAAGGAAGCAGGTTCGGCCGGTGGTTTTTCTTCGGGTAGTGCCGGGCAAAACTTATTGTTCCGATTCCGTCCATCGCTCGGAAACGTGGATGTCGCACACGCGTTGCCCGTTACTGGCGGTACAGGCAGTTTCTTGAGCTTGCCTGGAAATTTAACCGGCGGAATTTATTCTGTAAAAGTGACAAACACGCCGGTTGCTTCTGGGGGAACCGCAACGGTTGCGTCCACTTTCTCGATCG
>JBILUQ010000261.1:0-5615 GCA_044370935.1 Chthoniobacteraceae bacterium | reverse complement strand
TATCTAGCAATAAAAGTAAAGTCGCTGGGTTATCTTAACTTAGGCTGTTTTTTACCCGCCACCCGCACACTGACGGGATGGAGCTTTGGCGGCAACCGCCCCCCATTCCTCTATCCCATCCCCAGAAGTAATTTGCGCTAAACGCCCATCAAACTCCGAGCCAGATTCGCCCGGGAATGCCAACCCGAAGTCCTCACACATCAATCGCGCCGTGATTCGCGCCCCCTCGTAGATCACGGGCAGGCCGCTTCCGGGATGGGTCCCCCCCCCTACCAAATACATTCCATCGATGTCCTCAAACCGATTTCTCGGCCGGAAATGAAGCATCTGAGTAAGTGAATGCGCGAGGTTGAAAGTTGCCCCGTTGTGGATGGCGTACTGGGATTCCCAGTCAGCGGGGGTGACCATTTTTTCGTAACGAATCGCCTTCGAGATTCCCTTGAAGCCGGCAGCCTCGGCCTTGCTGAGCAGCATCTCTCTGAACCCAGGAGCCTCCCGCTTCCAGTCGACGTTAGCCGTGCGGTGAGGAACAGGCGCCAGCAGATACACGGCGCTCTGGCCCTTGGGCGCGAGCGCAGGATCGGTCACGCATGCGTTCTGAACGTAGAAGGAGGGATCGGCAGGCAAAACCTTGAGTTCCTCGATTTCGCGCAAATTGCGCCGGTAATCAGAGGAAATTTGTATCGTGTGATGCGGCATTTCCCCGAACTCACCATTCACTCCCAAATAAAGCATGAAGGTGGAGCAGGAGAACTGCTTCGAATCAATTTTTGCATCCGTCCAGCGCTCCCTCTTTTCGTTCGGAACAAGCGAACGCATTGCGTGCGCAAAGTCGGCGTTGGTCACAACGGCATCAGCCGCATACCGAGATACTGCGGTACGCGCACCGACGACGCGGCGTCCGGCAAAATCAAGAGACGTGACTGGCTCATTGAGCCGGATTTCAACACCAAGACGCTGAGCCACACGCGCCATCGCCTGACTGACCTCACCGCAGCCCCCCATGGGATGCCACACGCCGTACTCATACTCGAGATAACTCAAAATACTGAAGAGACTCGGACAGCGAAACGGAGACATGCCCAAGTACTTGCTCTGAAAGCTGAAAGCGAGACGCACTCGCTCATCGGAAAAGAAGCGATGCAGGTAACCATCCACCGATTCCCAAGGGCGAATGTGAGGGGCTGATGCAAGCACTTCCTTCGCCAGCAGGCTCCCCCATCCCAGAAAGGGGCGCTCCAGACATGAACGGATGCTCCCGAATTTTTCGCGGTTATCCGAAATGAACCGTCTAAATCCGGCAGCATCTCGTGGGCAGATGGAGGAGATTTGCGCCTCCATGAGTTCCGCTTGCGGGGTCGCGTCGATTCGCGATCCATCGGAAAATTGAATTCGGTACTGGGGATCGAGCCGGACCATCTCGACTTCCTCCCTCAAACTCGTGCCAGCCGTGCGCAGGATTTTATCAAGGATCTGCGGGTATAGAAAGAAGGTCGGTCCAAGGTCGAAACGGAATCCATCCTCTTCGATGGAGGAAGTACGTCCGCCAACGGTTCCCATCCTCTCGAGAACGACGACCCGTGCACCGGCGACTGCGAGTTGGATCGCAACGGCAAGCCCTCCGGGGCCGGCACCTACTACGACGACTTCCTTTTGTTTAGCCATGCGAATGTTTCGGATTTTGATGAATTCTCCAGCAATGAAATTTTTTTAGAGCGGGGTCTTCACCCCGCATGCCCGAGCGACGCACCAGCCCTTCAGTGCCTCAAAGAGCATGAACACGCAGCTAGCCGCTAGTGCCACCGCCACAACCGCGTTTTCACGAAAAAACCAAGCGGCAGCGCCGCATCCAAGCCCGCAAGCGCCGCGGACAAGACGTCCGATCGTACCGATGTTTGGAGAAAAGAAACTCATGAAATGACGTTTGAGAATGAATGAATCCCTAAAATAAAATCGGCAATCAGACTGGCCCACAGCAAAAGTTTTGAGGCCCTAACCCGTCTTTGAATAAAGCCGACCCCTTGGTCGCCCAGAGAAAGACTGCCACCTGCTGTAAACGAGCGAAACACGCCGAGCTTGAGATTCACCCAGCGTCGAAGTTTCGTCAAGCATATCACTGACAAATGGACTGAAACCTAAACAAAACTTGAACACACTCTTTATCGGAGTAGCCTCACCCGTATGTTAGCGATCGCCTCGATCCACACCGCAGCAACGCGAACCGGGCTTTCAGCGCACACAATCAGGGCTTGGGAGACGCGCCATCAGGCCATTGCCCCGTCCCGCTCCTCCGGCCGACACCGAGTCTACTCTGAGGCTGACATCCGCCGCTTAAGTTTGCTTGCAGATGTATCAAATCTCGGTCACGGGATTGGAAAAATCGCCAAGCTCAGCAACATTAAACTGCTAGAAATTCTTTCCGCTTCTCCCGTTTCAGTCCTGGAACCGGGCGCTCAAACTGCGTATTTGCAGTCGCAGAAAAAGAAAGCGACAGGGTCCCGATCGGTAAGGAAACCCCGGGATATCCCATACGAAATCGGCGAACCCTTCCGTCAAAAATGCCTTGAGGCAGTTGCGGATTTTGACACCCGCAGATTGGAGTCGGAGTTGCAGGATGCTCAGGTCACGCTCGGCGATTTTGGACTTTTGAGATTCGTCGTGGGACCGCTCGCAGAGCAGATCGGCGAACAGTGGCGCCAGGGTGTTTTAACAGCCGCTCAGGAGCATTTTTTTACCAATGTGGCGAAAATCTTCATCTGGAACCTTACCCGTCAGTACCACACGGATGATTCAGCGCCGCGCATCGTGGTGGGAACCCCGAACGGACAGCTTCACGATATGGGGGCGCTGATGGTGGCGGCTTGCGCCGCAAACCTCGGTTGGCGAGTGGCTTTCGTTGGCCCCAATCTACCCGCCCACGAGCTTGCGGGGGCTGTGATGCGATTCAATGCCCAATGCCTAGCGCTCAGCCTGACGTATCCGGGGGACGACCCCAAATTGTCCGACGAACTGCTCAAGCTGCGCCACATGCTTTCAGCGGACGTTCACATTCTCGTCGGTGGCCGCGCCAGCAGCGGCTACCGGAAAGCCCTGTCCCTGATCGGGGCGCGCCTGTCTACGTCGCTCGACTCGCTCTTTGCAGATCTAGACTCCATGCGCGTCCCGAGGCAAAACCCGCCAGCAACAAAAATCCCAGAGGAATTAGGAGCCCGGGCATAAGCGATGGGCGCTTTCGCTCTGACGCTCCACGAAATGTATCGAGGACCAGCCACCGAGCGAAACCGCCGGCCGTCCTAGGGTGAAGGGAGCATACCACTTGCCTGCCCAGAGGCACACTGCCAGCCTTTAGCGCATCCCCCATGAACAGATCCCTCCCATCCGTCTCAGCTTTAAAATTCCCCCGTAAGCCCCTTGGCCTGGCCGCGTCGCTAGCACTCGCTGTACTGCTCTTCTGCCGATTGGAGGCTGCTGAATCCCGCCCACCGAACGTGGTACTCATTCAAGCCGATGACGCGGGCTGGGGTGACTACAGTTTCAACGGCAATGAGATGATACGAACGCCCAACATTGATTCAATCGCAAGAAACGGCGTTGCCATGGATCGTTTTTATGTCTGCCCAGTGTGCTCACCGACGCGAGCGGAACTGCTAACGGGCCGATATCACCTGCGCTGCGGAGTCACAGGGGTGTCCCTCGGGCAGGAACGCCTAAACCTTGATGAAAAAACCATCGGCAATCACTTTAAAAGCGCGGGATATTCAACGGGCGCGTTTGGCAAGTGGCATAACGGGAGCCAATGGCCCTATCACCCGATGGCCCGCGGATTCGACACCTATGTTGGACACACCTCTGGGCATTGGGGTGAATACTTTGATCCCCTGCTCGAACACGAGGGCCGGATGCAACGCGAGAAGGGCTACATTGCAGATGTCTGTACAAACTATGCCCTGAACTTTATCGAAAAAAACCGAGACAAACCCTTCCTCTGCTACGTCCCCTTTACCACACCTCATTCGCCATGGGCCGCTCCAAAAGAAAACTGGGACCACTTCAAGGAACGCAGCCTCAGCCAACACGCCACGGACCCTGCTCAGGAGGATCCAAATCAAACGCGCTGCGCGCTCGCTATGGTTGAAAACCAAGATGCGAACGTGGGCCGGATTCTGGCAAAACTCAAAGAACTCAAGCTGAGCGAAGATACGATCATCATCTACATCTCCGACAACGGCCCAAACAGCGCTCGATGGAACGGCGGAATGAAGGGAAAAAAGGCATCGACAGACGAAGGCGGCGTTCGCTCCCCGTGCTTCATCCAGTGGCCTGCAAAGATCAAGCCGTCCCGCAACCTACCCCAGATCAGCGGTGCGATTGATTTGCTGCCAACCCTTGCGGGTTTGACGGGCGTCCAGATCCAGGGCGGCAACGCCCTCGACGGCCGTGATCTTTCGCCCTTGCTGCTGGGAACTTCCGCGGAAACACCAGACCGGATCATCTTTTCTACTTGGGGAGGGCGAACCAGCGCAAGAACCCAGCGCCATCGCCTCGACAGCGACGGCCACCTTTTTGACATGGAAAAGGATCCCAGCCAGCTCAAGCCCGTTGATTCGGCATCTCCAGAGATCCACCGTCAATTGCAGGCCGCGGTCCAGAAATGGAAATCGGAGCTGCCCGCAAACGCGTTTCCGCAAAAAGAAGCGCGAACAAAAACTGGACCTCTGGTGGACCCCCGCCCATTCACCGTTGGCTACACCGAGTTTCCCATCACAATGCTGCCAGCGCGCGACGGTGAACCTTTTGGGGGGATCAAGCGAAGCAGTTCCGCGCCTAACTGTTCGTACTTCGTGAACTGGACAAGTGTTGAAGATCGGATCGAATGGTACGTGAGCGTCGCTAATTCTGGCCTCTACCGGGTCTCGCTGGATTACACTTGCGCCCAAGGTGACGAGGGTTCGCTAGTCGAGTTGAGTTTCAACAAACACTCCATTCAAGCTTCAGTGGGCCCTGCATGGGACCCGCCGCTTTACACGAACCAAGACACGATACCGCGCGGTCACGGCGAGTCTCAGATGAAGGAATTTCGAACATTTGAGTTTGGAGAAATCCATCTCGAGAAAGGCAACGCTCCCCTGACTCTGCGCGCACGCAGGATTGCGGGCAAATCAGTCATGGACCTGAGACGCCTTACTTTGACCCTTACTCACGCGGAATAAACTCCCCCCTCCGAAGCCGCACGCTTCAGCAAATCTCGTCCGAAATTAGATCAGACCTCCATGAAATCCAAGTATTTGCTTTAGGCAAACCCGCTTGGGAAACCCAACAAATGTCGAACCAAGTGCACAGGAGAATCCCGTAATGCCACGAGAAATTCACTCACTGAACCGCGCTGAAGACCGCCCCAAGCGGCTCCCCATTTCTCTTGAATCTTAAACCGCTGCCACGCCCGCCATCCGGAAATTAAGTACCGGCGCTGTTCTGGTGAATTCTCATCAGCAAAGAACGTCTTCCTGTGAAGCCATCGCACTACCCGCCGATTTTCCCTGACGCGCAGGGATTGGTTTGAGGAGTGCCTACGGTAAAATAAAATCACGTCATTCAAAAATTCCAATGGTCCTTGG
>JBILUQ010000260.1:0-5624 GCA_044370935.1 Chthoniobacteraceae bacterium | reverse complement strand
GTGCTGGTGAATTGTGAGTTGAAGCCGTGTGCGCGCTGATTCAGGAAGGGCCACGACAAGGTCAATTACCTGTTCGGCGGTCAGGTCGTATGAAATGGTCACGCGCTCGAGGCCGCGCTGCAAAAATTCACAGGCAGTAATTGGGTTGGCGATGTTCAATGAAAAGTCACCCAAGAGACGACTCGCCGCCGGGCTGGGGGACCGTTTGAAAAAATCAACGGCTCCGAGGTTTCTGATTAGAACTCCATCTGAAGAGGCGTTTTCAATAAGCTTAAAGAAGCCCTGTTCGCCAGCTTTTTGAATGCGTGGAGTCGCGAGCCAGACTTTCGCGTTTGATTTTTGTTTGATCAACGTAACCGCGTCTCGGTAACGGCGAACGTCCTCGAAATCGAGGAGGATCTCCTCAATTCCACAGTCTAACGCTGATTGAATTTGCTCATCACCTCTGCAAAGCACCGAAAGTGTGGTGAGTAGAGCTGGGTTGCGATCCTGTGCCGACTCGTTGAGAGCATCCTGCCATTTGGAATGCACCTCCTTTCGTTGGATCTTTGCCGCGATGGCACGGTCCAGCGCTTCCACGAGTTTACGTCTGACTCTGTTGAGCTCCGAGATCGGCAAAATTAACGGTCCCTCGAGCCTCCAGGTGAATCCCGCGATTTGATATCGGCTGTCCGTGAGCTTACCCAGATGTTCTGCGAGGCGCTGCTCGCTCAGGGGGGCGGTGCGCGCAGTCTCAAAATTTAATTCAGAGACGACATCTGCGGTGACTCCTTCGGGATGTCCGGTGTTAGCCCGAACGCGGAGAGGATGTCCGAATGATCCCTCCGCATGGATGAATATCTGGATCCGTTTCCTCGGTGCAATCGCTCCGGCAAAGGATTGTTTAAGGCGCCGCTCTAAAATTGGATCATGTGTCTTCCACACGCGGTGTCCTTGTTTGATGCGTCCAAAATCGATGAGTCCATGCTGAAAAAAAAGACGGCCACCTCTGATTTCGTAAATACGCCCACCTTGTTCGCTGTTGGTATCGCCGCCGGTATCAAAAACCACGCCATCGCCGAGTGAAAGAGGCGTTGCCTCCTGAAGCTCAATGTAGTCTCTACCAACCTTTGAGACAAAGCCTGCGAACGGGCCCCGTTTTTTGCCGAATCGAGCAGGCACAAGTTTCTGATGGTTGACGCCCTCCATCCATCCGCTGAAGAGACCGCGTGAAAACGACATCTCCAACTGATAGCGATCGGCTTTTTCGTCGCGGATCTGCTTTCCTGCGAAGGCCGCATCAATAGATTTTCGGTAAACTTGGCAAACCGCCGCGACATATTCCGGTGATTTGAGGCGGCCTTCGATCTTGAAGGAACACACACCGAGCTCGATGAGCTGCGGGATCTGTTCAACAGCGGCCAGATCCTGAGGTGAAAGTAAATATCGCCGATCTCCCAACGGCTCCTGCTTGCCATCGACGATCAGTTCATAGGGCATTCTGCAGGCCTGAGCGCATTCCCCACGGTTTGCGCTGCGTTGGCCGAGGGACTCGCTCGTGAGGCATTGGCCGGAGTAGGCAACGCAGAGGGCCCCATGGACAAAAACCTCTAATGGCATCGAGCCCGGGGTGGTCGTCCTGAATTGGGCAAGCTCGCGCAGCGAAACCTCTCGGCCTAACACTACTCTTTCGACACCAAGTTCACGCGCGAACTCCACACCCTCTGGTGATGTCAGGGTCATCTGCGTTGAAGCGTGAATTGGCAGATCCGGAACAATCCTGCGGGCAAGCTTGATGAGACCAACATCCTGAACAATGAGTGCGTCCACACCTGAGCGACTTAGCAGCAAGAGAGTTTGAGTGGCGTCGTCGAGCTCATGTGTAAATACGAGGGTGTTGAGTGCAACGTAGGCTTTCACCCCGTATCGGTGGCAGAACTCTACAACCTTCGGAAGGTCCTCCTCGGAAAAGTTGTCCGCCCGAATCCGTGCGTTAAAGCGCGGCAGCCCGAAATACACGGCGTCCGCTCCGTTCGCAACGGCTGCTCGCACGCAGTCCCAGTTGCCGGCCGGCGCTAGAAGTTCAGGTGGGTTCAACATGCCTTACCGATAAACGAGCAAACCTGGGTTGGAAAGCCCGCCAAATGACACGACGTGAGAAATACAGGCTGGAGCACAGCTGCTGCCACCAAAGCATGGATGGAAGCTGTGAATCCGGGACTGTTTGTGCTGAGAGACAGTTTGTTCAGTCCTCTGGTTGACGGCATCTCCCTTTCTGGGTTTCTCGAAACCGTCGGTTCTGGCCCGCCCGAAGGGCCCTAGACATTGCATTTCCACAGAATGGGAAGTCTCGAATGGCCATGAAAGAGAGGAGCCCGTATGGTGGTCCAGGTTTAGACCCGAGGTCTCGGGGGCGAGATTTCTTTTCCTAAGGCTCGCTGTTCGCTAAGGGTTAAGTTGTACATGAAAGCGTTCTTCCACTCCTTGACCTTGTTGTTTATCGCCATGACTTCTTTCGCTGCAGATCAAAGCCAGTCGGTTAACAAAGCAAGGGTCACCTTCGGGGGGGGGTGTTTTTGGTGCATCGAGGCTGTTTTCCAGCGGATTAACGGAGTCACAGGCGTCAGCAGTGGGTATGCTGGAGGTGCGGTAGAAAATCCCACATACAAGCAGGTTTGTGCCGGGGATACTGGGCATGCCGAGGTAGTTCAAATTGAGTTCGACCCGGCGCGTGTGACCCTCTCGAAGTTACTTGAACTTTTTTGGGCAGCGCATGACCCCACCACGCTCAACCGGCAAGGTGCAGATCGGGGGACCCAGTATCGTTCGGTGATTTTCTACGAGAACGAGGACCAGAAGCGTGCTGCGGAAAAATCCAAGACGGAGGCACAGAAGGACTTTACGGATCCGATAGTTACGGAGATCTCGCCTCTTAAGGTGTATTACAAGGCGGAGGAGTATCATCAGAACTACTACAACCTCAACGCATCTAAAAACGGTTACTGCGCGATGGTCATTAGCCCAAAACTGCAGAAATTGCTGCAGAAAGGGTTGATTGAACAGACTCCAACAAAATGAACGATCAACCTTCGAATCTTACCGGAGCACAGAAGCGGGCTCTCAAGTCACGCGCCCAGCTTCTAGAAGCCGTCGTTCGAGTTGGGCAGAGTGGCGTCACGGATGCGGTGCTCAAAAGCCTCGACGCAGCTTTGACTCAGCACGAACTCGTGAAACTTCGTTTCGCGGATTTTAAGAGAGAACGCAAGACACTTGCGGTTCAACTCGCGGAATCCACTTCAAGCGCTTTAATCCAACAGGTAGGAAATGTTGTTGTTTTTTTTCGCGCTAAGATGGCGTGAGCTATGCGGCTTGCCCAGCGTGAGACAGGAGCCGGTGCTGCTGAACAGTTCAGATGATGGATTCAACGACTGTCGGTTTCTGAGGGTTTTAGACAGCTTGTATTTTAGCTGCGAATCAAAGCTGCAAATCAATTTTGAAATTACGATCACCTGTGGTGAGACCGCTCCGTTTTGCGGCTGTGTAAACCAGTAATCCCCACCCTATGAATCAGCGCACCGTATTTCTCCCAATCGTTCTTGCCTTTTTTTCGACTTCGCTTGCTTCGCATGCGCAACTCGAGAACAAACAAGAAATTCATTTCAACCGCGACATTCGACCCATCCTTTCGGATAATTGCTTCCAGTGCCATGGATTCGATTCGAAGAACCGGAAGGCCGATAGGCGTCTAGACATCAGGGAGGGTGCACTTAAAGAAAAAGACGGGGTCAAAGCAGTCGTTCCAGGCAAAATTGAAGCCAGCGAGCTACACCGTCGCATCCATTCAACCGACCCGGATGAGGTGATGCCTCCCGCGAAAAATGGGAAATACCTCACCGAGGAGCAGCGCGCGATTCTGGACGAATGGATTCGGCAGGGCGCGCCATACGAACCGCATTGGTCATACACGCCCCCAACGAGAAAAGCTGCGCCGGCAAATATTCATCCGATCGATCATTTCATTGAGGCACGGCTTTCCAAAGTTGGGCTGAAACTTTCCCCAGAGGCAGACAAACGCGCACTGGCCCGGAGGGCCTACATGGATCTGACGGGCATCCCGCCGGGTCCTGATGATATTCGGAAGTTTGAAAATAACGAATCTCCCGATGCATTCAACAGACTGGTTGATGCCCTGGTTGCTTCTCCCCACTATGGCGAGCGCATGGCCGTTCCTTGGTTGGATGTCGTTCGATTTGCGGACACGATTGGCTACCATTCTGATAACCCGCGCAACGTTTGGCCTTATCGGGACTACGTCATTAACGCTTTCAACCAAAACAAACGATTTGATCAGTTCACCATAGAGCAACTCGCTGGCGACCTTTTGCCGAACGGCACGCTTGAGCAGAAAGTTGCATCTGCATTTAACCGTTTGCTTTTGACCACTGAAGAGGGCGGCGCGCAGGCGAAGGATTACGAGGCTCGAATGCTCACTGATCGGGTGAGAGCCGTGGGCACGGTATGGCTCGCACAGACCATCGGCTGTGCTCAATGCCACGACCATAAGTTTGACCCAATCTCAACGCGTGACTTCTATGCCCTAGGATCGTTTTTTGCTGACATTAGCGAGGGTGTCATAGGGAAGCGAGAAGAGGGAATTCTCGTTCCGACGGCATCGGAAGAGGAAAAGATTTCGGAGCTCAATGCCCAAATTGCACGCCTTAAAGGTGAACTTCGCGCCGACTCGGAGGAGCGCAGAATTCAACAGCTCGAGTGGGAAGCCAGTCTCGCGAATGGGCCTATTGACGTGGGTTGGGCAATTCTCACCCCGGACAAGCTGCATGCCGATCGAGGGTCCAAGTTGAGCCACAGCGGGGATGGGATTATCGATGTGCCCGCTACTAACAGCGCTGCATCCGACTCTTATTTTGTCACAGTCAAGACACCGCCGGGCGTGACGACTGGGTTTAAATTAGAAGCTTTGAGTTCCGAATCTTTACCGAACAAGGGCCCGGGACGCTCATCAAAAGGGGCGTTTATCATCAATGAAATCACCATCAAGGACGGCGATCGTGCACTTAAAGTTTCTGAGGCTTCCGCCTCCTACGAGTCGAAAACAAATCCTGCAAAGCAAGCCATTGATGAAAAGAACGACGAGCGCAATGGCTGGTCCAACGTGGGACTCAGCGGCCAAGACGCGTCTATCTACTTGGAAATGGCTAATCCGATTCCGGCGGGAAAGACGGTTACGCTCATCCTGCGTCAGGCGTCCGGAGATAACCAGACATTGGGTAAATTTCGAATCTCAGCGACTCAAGCTCCCGGACCGATCCGCGCACCAAGAGTGCAGTACCCGGAGGAGATTTTGAAGATAGCAGGAACTCCATCTCAGAAAAGGAGCGCTGATGATAGTGCTAAACTGTCCTCTCACTTTCGAGCGACCGCCCCGCAATTTGCAGAGTTGCGGCGCAGCATCACGGAGGCTGAGGTTGCGCTGTCTAATTTTGAGAAGTCGGTGGCGCATTGCATCGTCTCAATTCACACGGACAACAAGCGAACCGTTCGTATTCTTCCAAGGGGCGATTGGCAGAATGAGTCTGGAGAGGTTATTGAGCCCGGACTGCCACACAATCTCCCGCGTTCAAGTA
>JBILUQ010000259.1:0-5638 GCA_044370935.1 Chthoniobacteraceae bacterium | reverse complement strand
CACCCATTCTCCGCTCGTCCAGGCAAATGGCACTCCCACCAAGGGCTCGTCCCCCTTGTAAATTTCGAGCTGACCTTTACCCGGGCTCACCATGAGCCTGTAGCCACCGGCTCCGCGCAGGCTCAGTCCGAAGGTAGGATACTTGCGCCCAGTCTTGGTTCCGAAAAACTTCCCCTGCAAAGAGCCAGGCTCAGCACTGGACGGACCGAACAGTGCGCCGAATGTGTCGAGCGGCGTGCCGGGCAACTCCAGCCAGTGCGCGCCGTTATCAACCACAACCGCGAAGTCCCCAGCCAATGGCAGAAACTCCTTTGAAACCGGCCCCGCAGCCGAGGCCTCGAAGTTTTGCTCAAACAAAACAGTGTCAGCGGCCACGCAACTCGTCGCACTCACCCCAAGGTGGATAGCGGCCATCGCACAAAAGTGTGTCAATTTTTTCATGTCGTTAAATTCACAGATCCCCAGCATTAAAATTCCGAACAAGAGCGCCGATCCACCAACAGCATTCAGCCTACGACCTCAGTGGCTGAAAATTCTGGTAGACCGCGAATGCGTGCCTGCTCAGCGCAGACGGAGCCGGACGTCTGAAGAGAAAGCACAACGCGGCTTGGTGGGGCAGTTAGCATGCGGAACGGGGGTGGCTACCTTCTAAATCTTTGAATCACCGCTTTCTTGGAAGCCCAAATGCAGGCGCCATGAAAATATTTTAAACAAAACCAGCCGGACGCCGGTTGCCCGGCCCAGTCCAGGGCATATTCGGGGATATTGAACTTGTAACAAAAAGCATCCGTCCTACCCTTTACGAGGTTAGAATTCCACCCGGATCAGATGCCCTCCACCTCCTTCTCTTCAGCAATCCGCGAGCGAGTGGCGCAGTCGGTAGTCGGCCAGGATGTGGTGGTCGAAAGGATGCTCATCGCCCTGCTCACCGGCGGCCACCTTCTCCTGATGGGGGTTCCTGGGCTGGCCAAAACGCTGCTGGTCAATTCAGTCTCCAGCTCCATCCAGCTCCAGTTTAGCCGCGTACAATTCACGATCGACATGCTCCCCTCAGACATCCTCGGGTCGGAGGTGCTGGACCAGACTTCAGGCAAATTCGTCACTCATAAGGGCCCCGTGTTCACAAACCTGCTCCTAGCGGACGAAATCAACCGCGCCGCGCCAAAGGTCCAGAGCGCCCTGCTCGAGGCCATGCAGGAACGGCGGGTGACAATCGGCAACTCGACGCACGCGCTGCCGACGCCCTTTCTCGTCATCGCGACACAAAACCCGGTTGAGCAGGCGGGCACTTTTGAACTACCCGAAGCCCAACTTGACCGCTTCATGCTCTGCCACCGACTGGGCTACCCGAAGGCGGAGCAGGAAGAGGAGATCATCCGCAGACAACTCTCGATGGGCATTCGCCGCACTAAGACCGGCGCGGTTCCAAAGTCAGCTTTCGACCAAATCTCGGGCGACGCCGTTTGCACCGCCAGCGATCTGGTGAACGCAATGGAATCCGTGCAGCGCATCCATGTGAGCGAGGTTTTTGTGAAACACTGCGTGAACCTGATCGGTGCATCACGCGAGCATACAGCAGTTGAACTTGGATGTTCGCCTCGAGCCTCGCTTTCCTTGGTTCAAGCGGCGCGGGCTCGCGCATTTTTGCATCAAAGAGAATACGTCACCCCGGATGATCTGCTTTCGCTCGCTGAAGACGTGATTCTTCACCGCATCCGCCTCCGCTACGAGGCGACGGCCTCAGGAAAAACCCCGTACTCCGTGCTGCAGGATCTTTTGAAAACGCTGGCTTGAGAAACACGCGACCACTGCCGCAATCGCTTATGCCGACAGCCAGTTTTCAACTTCGCGACGACACACTCGATGCGAGACAGTTTGAGCTAAGCGTACGAAAGCTCGCGGATATGCTCGCATACGGTCAGCAAACTTCAGCGTTCCTCGGATCGGGACTCGAATTTGCCCAGTCGCGCCCCTACCAGACAGGCGATCCCGTGAAGTCCATCGACTGGCGGGTCACAGGAAAAACCGGCCGCGTGCATGTAAAGGAATACGAGGCGCCGCGCCGGATGCCGGTATACCTGATGGTAGACACCTCCGCTTCGATGCTTCTGAGTTCCGTGAAAGCCAATAGCAAGTACCAGATCGCGCTGCAAATCGCTGGAGCCCTCGCGCTGGCCGGCCTGAACCAAAGCAATCCGGTCGGGCTACTCGCGTTGGGATCACGGGAGCTCCATGCACCGGCAGGCAACTCCAAACAGTCCGTTCTCGGTTGGATCAACCAGCTGCGCTCCGCGTCCTTTGGCGAGTCCACCTGCGTCGGCACCAAACTGCGCGCTCTGGCCTCTCAACTCAAGCAAACCTCGCTCCTGATACTTCTGAGTGATCTCCATGACCCGCTAGCCACAGCAAGCTTGCGCACACTCGCCCAGCAGCACGATTGCGCTGTGATACACATTCAAGATCCAGCCGAAACACAAATGCCGCGCCTCGGCATCTTCATGGCCCGCGAGGCGGAGACCGGCGTTTCATTCACTGCAACGCGGCATTTTAAGCGCACCCCTGCATACGACCCATCCGAATTAGAGGCCGCTGACATCTCCTACCTTCGCGTTTTGGTCGGAGCTGAATTTGTCGCGCCGCTGCGCCATTTTTTATCCCACAGACTCGGCCGCCGCAACGCAGCATGAAAAGGCCTGAGCACTTCCGAATCAGCAACCATAAGCACCGCTTCAATTCGAAGCAGAGCCTGCAATGGTTCATGACGATGAGTGCTGTGTGGTCGCTGCTCACCGCTCTCGCCGATTCACCTGCGAAAGGCGCGCCTCTTAGAGAACGCGAGATGAGCGTCGGCATCGAGGGCACTGTAGAGCGGATCTTAAACAAGCCGGATTACACACCGCTGCCAGTTAATGAAAACGCATCCATCATCCTTCGAGTGCACTCGGTCCACCGCACTCCCGAGGGCCAGTACAAATACAATTTCGCTTACATTGGGCTGCAGAGCGGCGTGTACAATCTAGCGGACTATCTTCAAAACGCAGAGGGCAAGCGGGTCCGGGACAAACTTCCAGCGATTTCGGTAACGGTTCGTGCACTCTTACCGGAGGACGCTTCCACTACCCTACCAGACATGCCGACTGCCTTGCCTCCGCTTCGCATCCCCTATCGCCCAACGCTGGCTGCCTTGATTCTCGCATGGTTGGGTTGCGGTGCGGCTCTATTTTATCGGCCACGCCCGAAACTAATGGCACCACCACCACCGCCGCCGCCAGTAACAAGCCTTGGGGCGATCCTCGAACCTCTCGCACTTAAGGCGGCTCGGAAAACAATCACGACCGAGGAGAAAGTTCTGCTCGAACAAACCATCATTCGGTTTTGGAGTGAAAAGCTCGAGATTTCAGACCTGGATACCGCAGAGAAGCGGGAGGCAATTATGGAAGATAAGGAGGGCGGCGCGCTGCTGCGCTCTGTCGAGCGTTGGCTTTACCAACCCTATTCCCACATCCTCACTTCGGAAGTCTCAAAGGTACTCGCACCGTATTTCGACATTCCGGCTCTGATCGAGAGCCCAGACAACGACGAGAGCAATCCAGAGGAATCTCACCCTGCCAATGCGGACGACGACGCTCACGCCGATGCAGGCAATGAAGGCAATGAAGGCCGTGACGACAGCGAGGACCATGAACCGGACGCAAAAACAGACGTCTACGAAGACGAGTCTGACGAAGTCGCACAGGTAAAGCAAAAGCAGCCGGACCAATCCGACAGCGCGGCCTCCTCTACAGCCGGTTTCAAAAGAGGCGGGCATGCACAAACCAAAAAGCAGACATGAGCTTCCACCGCCCCTTTCTGCTGTTCCTACTCGCGCTTCCGGTCTTCTGGATTACAGCCCACTGGTATAGGGCTGGGATTCCACTCCTGATGCCCTTTGATTACACTCGGGGCGGGCGCGGGGAGTGGCTGCGTCGACTCACGTCAGCTTTTGAGTCTTTGCCAGCGGTTTTGCTCGCTTGTGCAATTGTGATCCTGGCTGGGCCGAGACGACCTGCCCCGCCCAAAGATCAAAGAATCCTCAACAACATCATTCTGCTTGTCGATGTTTCGCTGTCGATGGAAACCCCAGTCGCGGGGGGCAAGACCCGCTTTGAAACGGCAATGGAAGCTGCACGAGCTTTTTGTTCGCGACGAGAAGGCGACGCATTCGGCCTGTCCATCTTCGGGATGGACTTCCTCCACTGGTTCCCCCCAACCAAAGATCTAAGCGCCCTCAAGAATACGCTCCACTTCATCCAACCCAGACAACTCCCCCGCTCATTCGCCGGCACGTTCATCGCGAACGCGCTCAAAAACTGCGTGCCTCGGATGAATGCAACCACGGACGGTGACCGCGCCATCATCCTACTCACCGATGGCGAGAGCGCGGACTTTGACGGGAATGCTGAACGGGAAGTCGCCGAGCAACTGTTGGGAGCGAAAATACGTCTGTTTTCCATCATCATCGGCACCGATCCCGAGGACGGCATTTATTCTTTGAGTGCGAGGACTGGCGGAAAAGTATATCGCGCGGATGACCCGGCGACTCTGCGCGACGTGTTTACTGAAATTGATTCGCTCCAAAAAGCGCGCTTCAAGCAGGTGACACACGACTGGGTCGACTGGTACGAGCCCGCGTGCTTGGCGGGACTTGCTTCAATCGCCGCGATCGGATTCAACCTTTTCGGGCTACGATTCACCCCATGGTAGATTTCGGCTCAACAACAACGATCGCCTGCTGCGCCTTGTTGAGCGGAGCTTTGGCAGCATTAGCTGAGACACTGCATGCAAAACGCGTGAGACTGAGCGCTCCTCTTGCGTTCGGGCCGGGTTTCCATCCCGCAAACTGGACACAGGCACTGCCCGCGCTCAGAGCAGTACTCATTGCGGGGGCAGTCTGGGGACTAATGACTCTCATTTCACTCGATGGATTGCGATCAGAGGAAAAAGCCGAAGGAGAGCGGCACCTTTTTGTGCTTCTGGACGTTTCACCCAGCATGCTCATCGAGGACGCCGGACCAGAGCACGACCAACGGCGCTCACAGCGTGCCGCAGACGTGCTCGAATCCGTTCTGAACCGGGCCCCAGGAGATCATCTGAAACTTTCCCTTTCGGCTTTTTACACAACACAAAAGCCACTCATCCAGGGTAGCGTCGACAGAAACTTGATCCTGTACATGGCAAGGGATCTGCCACTGCACATCGCCTTTCAAGCAGGCAAAACCAACCTGCTTGAAGCACTCAACAAGACCGCCGCCCAATGCGCCCAACTCAAACGACGCAGCACCACGCTGCTGGTGCTCTCAGACGGCGACACCGTTTCGGATGCAGGTCTTGAAGCGCTGCCACCCTCCGTTGATCGTGTCGTCATCGCAGGAATCGGCGATACTGCAAAAGGCCAGTTTATCGATTCACACCTTTCGCGACAGGACACCGCATCCCTTGCCCAGCTCGCGAGACGTCTGCGCGGCCAATTTCTCGACGCCAACACGCGCCACCTCCCATCAGATTCGCTTACTTCCCTGCTCTCACCCGCCTCTTCAAAAGGCATCACCGGTCTCGACGCCAAAACCACCGCAATCGGAGTGATCGCCTTTACCGCAGT
>JBILUQ010000257.1:0-5653 GCA_044370935.1 Chthoniobacteraceae bacterium | reverse complement strand
ATAAAGTCGTGGACATTCGTCTCCTTAGGATGCGGTGGAATCGCTTGCAGTGGTAGTTATTTTATGAGTCTTTGCAAATTTACTCACAGGTGTGCTTCGTGGGAGCGGTAGCTAACGGACGGTGTTATCAGCCGCCGACTGAAATGCGATGATTTCATAGGAGCTTGCCATCACTGCAAGCTTATCCATAGCAAGTCCATTTTAGATGTTTTTCAGATGGTCTGCGAAATACCATTTCAGATGCGGTTGCTGGATCATGTCAGCCCGCGCTGCGAGCGTATTGAGTCCGTGGATGCGCCACGGCAACCGCCGGAGGTCTCGGCTATCACGCAGCGGGAGGTGATCCTCTGGGATTTGCTTTGTGCCACAATGTTTTACATGCCCGGTATCCCCCAGTCCCCCCAAGATCCTCTGAGTTTTCTTCCCTAGGTATTGTTTATCTTAATTAAGCATTATTGTGGCAGTGTTTATGCTTTGCTTAAAAGATCACTGAATATGATTCACAAACTTCAGGTTTCGGATCTCCTCACCAAACAAATCCGTAAACTCAGCACCGAGGTCGTAGCTGCGCTGGGTTCCTCTCAGGTGGCTGGACTGACCGGCAGGGAGCTTGGAGCTTTTTCCGTTTCTCAAGTCGCCGCGTTTGGCTCTCTTCAGGCAAGCGCATGGAAGACTTCTCTGATACCGGGTTTGAGCGCGAGCCAGTTGAACGCGATCCGGACGGCAGCTTGGGGTGCACTCTCAACAGCCCAACTTGGCGTGCTGAGTTTATCTCAGATGACTGCGCTAGGGTCCAAGTCCATTCAGTCGCTCAGAAGCGGGCAATTCTCTGCCCTGAATCCCCAGGGCGTTAAAGCGTGGCGAAGCCAGCAGATTTCGGCAGTCATGGCATCGCAGATTGTTGCGTTCAATTCGGGGCAGCTTTCGGTTTTGGGAAGCTCCCAGTTGAGGGCAATTCAATCGGCGGCCATCTCGGTTCTTGTCACCGGTCAGCTTCGGGCATTGAGTGCGAATTTCACCGCCTACCTGACCAATGCTCAGATCTCACGGTTAAACTCTTCTCAAATCACGGGTTTGAATGACAATCAGTTCAGCGCAATGGCAAACGGCCAGCTTTCCGCGTTGAACAGCCAGGCGGTTTCGGCGATCAGCGCAACTCAGGTCAGCCTTCTGACTGTGTCTTCAGTTTCGGGGCTGAATCCACTCGGGCTGAATACCTGGGGCAGTGCCCAAATTGTGGCTTTGCGAACCGCTGCGATTGCAGGCTTGAAAGTCGCCCAGATAGCGGCGCTGGGCTCGAAGCAAACTTTAGCGCTTCAGTCATCTCAGTTTTTCGCCCTGAAGTCGTCTCAACTGGCTTCCTTGACCTCAACTGGCATTCAGGGGCTTGGCACGGCCAGTTTGGGGGCCCTGGATACGAAGCGCTGGCTCTATCTCGGGCCGCGTGGCTTGGCAGCTCTTTCGACAGCGCAAATCAGGAGCCTGAATGGTGCTGCTTTCGATGCGATCAACGTCGCTCAATTTTCAGCCCTTTCGTCGATCCAGATTTCTGCAGTGCAGACCTCGGTTCTCAGTGCTTGGGATGGAAATAAGTTTCAGGCGCTTGGATCTTCGGGAATCCAGCGCTTGTCGACGGCGCAAATGCCGTCCATTTCGGTGCCGGGTATCGCCGGTCTGGGCGTCGCGCAAGTTGGTGCGCTTGGGTCCTCTTTGGTCCCGGCTCTCACCACAACCCAGATTTCCGCCTTCTCGAACCGACAACTCGTCTCGCTGACCTCCTCGGCGTTTGGTGCGATGACAAGCTCGCAGGTGGTCACGTTGCGCTCTGGCCAGATCGCTGCATTGAAAGCTTCCTCGGTGGCTGCAATGCGAAGCGCTCAGATTGCCGCGATTTCCGCGGAGTACTTCGGCGGATTAAAAACCGCCCAGATCGCTGCCCTGCAATCTGTCCACCTAGCCTCACTTACCACGGCTCAAGTCGGGGCAATCTCATCGTCTCAGATTCGCGCCCTCGAAACGCAGAGCATCCGGGGATTCCAAACCAGACAACTTTCGGCGCTGTCTCCGGAGCTTATTCAGTCATTGAAAGCGGTTCAAATCAGCGCATTGGTCTCCTCCCAGATACGAGGCATTCAAGCATCGAACCTCGGATTGCTCACGGGCGCCCAAATCGCCGCTCTGAGACCAGAGTCATTGCTGGGAATTTCCAGCTCACAGATCAGGGCGATTTCCGAGGCGGGAATTAAGGCGATGCGAACTTCTCAGATTGCTGCTCTGGGCCTCGAGCAATCGATGGGTTTACTCTCCCTTCAGTTGATCGGTTTTCACACTTCTCAAATCAAGGCCATATCGGTTTCGGCGATTCGTGGGATTGCATCCTCACAGTTTGAAAACCTCGCGGAAGCCCAGTTAAAGTCGTTTTCGACTCAGGCCTTGGCCGGTCTGTACTCTTCTCAGGTCAGAGGATTTGCTGCGAGGGAAATCGCTGCCCTCACCACGGCTCAGCTATTCGTTTTGAGCGGGGCTCTGGTCTCCGGTTTCAGCGATGCTCAGGTGGCCGCGATCAACGCTGCAAGTATCGGTGCTTTTTCCACCCGCGCAGTTTTCAGTCTAAGCAGCTCGCAGGTGATCAGCCTGAGCACGAGCCAGGTTAAGGCTCTCACCACATCGCACCTCGGAGCGTTCAATTCACGGCAGCTGACGGCGATGGAAACTCGCGATATCCGCGCACTGAGTCCGGCTCAAGTTCGCGCACTCTCTGCTGCCGCCGTCGGCGGCCTCACTTCGAGCGGAATCGAGGCACTGTCTACAAGCTCGTTTCGGGCTTTTAGCTCCTCCAGCTTGATGGCGTTTTCCACGCGGCAAATTCCCTCAATCACAGTTGATCAGCTGAAATCCCTGAGTGCCGCCTCTCTGGAGGCATTCACAAAAGTGCAGGCCGCTGCGTTTGCGTCCTCCCAGCTCAGCGGACTGGCGAAGTCCGGCCCCTCGGGCCCAAGCCTCTTAAATATTCTGCTCTCCGGAAATAATTGACGTTTGCACGCGGCCCAATAAACGCGGCCCAAGAAACGCAGCAAAGCGACTCTGTTTTTGGCTGATGTCTTACGACTGCTTAAGGCTGCTTAAGCCTGAGAGCGGGCGAGGAGGGTTTCAGCTAGGGCGAGCGAGGACGATGTTTTTCCGCCCAGCATCCTTGCGATTTCCATTTTGCGCGCCTCGTCCTGAACCTGTTCAAGGGTTGAAATCGTGCGGCCGTCATGCTCCTCCTTTGCCACCACAAAGTGTGTGTCTGCTTTTGATGCAACCTGAGGCAGGTGCGAGATGCACAAAACCTGCCGCCGCTTCCCGAGGGCCCGCATCTTCTCGCCAACGGCGTGTGCGATTTCACCCCCAACGTTTGCGTCGATTTCGTCAAAGACCAAAAGCGGAACCATGTCCTGCTCCGCAAGCGCGGATTTCAGCGCAAGCATCACTCGCGAAATTTCGCCGCTGGATGCGATGGACTGAAGGGGCTTGGAAGGCTCTCCCAGATTTGGTGCGAATAGAAATTCAACGTTCTCCAGTCCGCTCGGGTTCGGTTTCGGAGTGGGTGTGAGCTGAATGTCGAACTCCGCCTTTTTGAATCCCAAGCCGCGCAATTCGGCAACCGCCTGTTTTGAAAGCAGAGGCGCGCTCTTCGCACGCAGCGCAGACAGTTTGCCACCGACTTTGAGAAGCTGTTCCCCGTTCGCTTTCAGCTCTGTTTGGATCCGGGATCTCTCGTCCGCGCGCGAGCTCAGTTTCAGGAGGCGCTGAGCCGCGTTTTTACCAAAGGCGATCACTTCCTCAATGGCGGCGCCGTACTTCCGCTTCAATGACTCCAATAAATTCAAGCGGTCCTCAAGCTCCCTCAAATGTGACGGGTCCAGATCGAGCGAGTCCGTGTAACGCTGCAGGGACGACGACAGTTCTTCGAGTTCGGTGATCGCACGGACATGTGCGGCACTGATGTCCGCGCAACTAGGGTCAATGCGTTCAAGTTCTCGGATCGTCCTGGCGAGTTCGCTGACTCTTGTGACGACCGAGTCGTCGGATTCCGAAAGGCGCGCCAGGGCCTGCGACGAAAGTTCCAGCAGACGACGGGACTGGGATGCAACGGCGTACTGCGCGTGAAGCTGTTCCTCCTCGTTCGGGCGCAACTGTGCGGCCTCAATTTCCGAGCTTTGATGGCTCAGAAGTGCGCATTCGCGCTCGAATGCGGCTTCGTCTCCGCAGAGTTCCTCAAGCTCTTTATGCAGGGCGTTTCTTTTGGAGAAAGCCGCCTTGTATTCCCCGAGCACCACGCTGGATCCGCTGAACGCATCCAGAAGCGCGCGCTGGAGTTCGGGCGAAAGCAGGGATTGGTGGTCATGGGGGCCGTGAAGGTCCACCAGTCCCTTGCTGAGGCTCTGGAGGGATGCGAGGGTGGCCGGACTCCCATTTACAAACTGCCGGTTTGTTCCTGCCGAGGTGACGACCCGTTTTAAGAGCAATTGCCCCTCCTCGCATGGCTCCACCCCGATTTCGCTCAGGACCCGGTTGAGTTCCTCTGCGGGGACCGCCTCAAAGATCGCCTCCACCGTGCAGGAGTCCGCGCCCGTTCGGATCAGGGTCCGGTCGGCGCGCTCCCCGATCAAAAGCTTCAGGCCCCCGACGATCATGGACTTTCCTGAGCCCGTCTCACCGGTGATTGCGGTGAATCCTGGCGTCAGCGACCAAGTCAAGTCCTCCACGAGGGCTAGATTACGGATCCGTAAGGAGACAAGCTGGATGGGCATTCACGGGCATCATACATGCGGAACGGGCGGCTGGCTACGGCCGGTGCAGGGTGGGGCGAAAAACGCCGGGGGAGTGGGGCCCACACGGGGATGATGTGTGTGGGGTCACCTCCTCGGCTTGTTCTTATCCTCGGCCTTTGGGGATCGATTCATCAAAGCTCGGGGTTTGCCGGATGAAGCTCGGCCGGCCACCCGCATGCTTGTGGGGCGGGCTGATTCCGGTATCCAGCGGGTTACTGAAGCCAACGGCGGTTCGGTCTGCGCGTTAATAAGAGAAAAACTTTTACGGTTTATGCTTGGAGCATTTTGAGTAATATGCGCATTAATTTTTGAAATCTCGGCAGCTGATTCTTCGAATGACTGAAAATCGAGCTGGGCTTCGCTGCAGGCTCCTCTTGGTGATGGGTTTTGGGTTTCTCGATGCTTGTTTGCTTCATTGCAAATTCAGGGAATTGGCGTACAAAGGAAAAAGCTGGCAGCTCACCCCCAGAAACCTCTCGAATGTTCTGCCCCACTTTGATCAGTGCTCTCAAGAACCGGACTGACCATTTCGCCACCTCCTGAATCGTCTGTATCTCCTGAAGCATGCTCACCCAAGGCAAGAAGTCTTCATTTGTTCCGTTTTAAAGTGTAATCCCCAGACTCTCGAAAGGTTCGTCAGCCTTAGAAGGTCACAAGCTCGAAAAATTTATGGCAGATGGCATCAGTTCTCTTTCGACCAGCAGTGTCGCCGCTTTGTTATCCAGTCAAGTTGGGGCTCTAACTAAAGATGAGTTGTCTTCCATGCAGACCGCCCAAGTAGCGGCAATTCAGGCTGGGCAGATTGGTTACATAACAACCTCGGCACTCGTTGGGTT
>JBILUQ010000256.1:0-5661 GCA_044370935.1 Chthoniobacteraceae bacterium | reverse complement strand
CCACCCATTCAATGGCTAAAAACGTTTTTGGCACTGAGCTTGAGTGCTGCTGCATGAATCCGGTCACTGGATTTTTTCGCAATGGCAAGTGCGATACCAACGGAGACGATCACGGCATGCACACTATCTGTGCTGTCATGACGGACGAATTCCTGACCTTCTCGCGCGCGGCGGGCAACGATCTTTCGACGCCCTACCCGCAGTATGATTTTCCAGGACTAAAGGCAGGCGACCAATGGTGCCTTTGCTTGAGCCGCTGGGTTGAGGCGCATGCCGCGGGAAAGGCTCCGAAAGTTGTTTTGGAGGCCACGCACGCATCCGCGCTCGAGTTCATTGATCTGGAGGAACTCAAAAAGTTCTCCCTGCGTTAGCGCGCGCCGCCAGTGGCGGAGCCTTGCGGCAACCTTGTATCGCTAACCTGACATCGGCACCGCATGGGGATGCGGCGACGTTCACTCGGAAAGCGCGCGCATTGCGGAAAAATATCCGCCGTAAAAGGAGGCGATTTTGTAGATCGCATACCCCATCACGGCGAAGGTGATCAGCTTTGGCACAGCCGCTCCTGCAGCCTGCATGCTCTGCTTTGCCTCGGCTTGAAATTGTTCGCTCAAGCGCTGCAAATCGGTGTCGAGCGTACCCGCGTTTTCCCCTGAGGAATAAACGAGCGAAAACATCCTTGGAAACGCGGGTTCGGAGAGAAAGGCTGGGCCCAGCAAGTCGCCTTTTTTAACACAATCGAACAATGCGCCGGAGGCCCCGTGCAACACACCGCTGGCCGCTGCATCCAAGGACGCACGAAGGGTGTCCCCGACGGGCATGCCCGCCATAACGCAACCGTGGTACACGCGGCAGAACCTCGCCATAGCTGCATGCATGCGCGCCGCCCTGACCCAGGGCACCATGTGCAACCCCCGGTCGATCGCTGCGTTGGTGGCGGCCAGCGCAAGCACACGCTTCAGCGCGAGAAACAGGACGGCGCAGGCCGCGTACAAAAGAGGAAGTGGCCCCAACAGCGTCGCCAAATTCGAGACCACGGACGGATCACTTGAGGAAAACACCGCGGGAATGCTTTGGCTAAACACCGCTAAATGCAAAAGCATTGCGGGATAAATCAGGCCGCGCGAGGACTGTTTCTGCATTCCTGCGAGCAACCCAAAATACTCCCCCAGGTGTTCCATCGCAACGCCGAGGGTTCCACTTTTTTCACCAGCCTCAATCAGGGTGCACTCAAGACTCGAGATCCTGGGAGCCAGCGCCGCAAACGCTACTGAGACAGACTCTCCTCGGCTGAACCCGCTCTGAATTGAATCAAGCGCCTCAGTTTGAAAGGCGGGCGGGCGGCCTCTAAGCAGCGTTTCAACGGCTTTTTGGATGCTTATCCCAGCACGAAGGAACTTTGCCATCTCCAGGTAGAGAGAGTGCTTTTGAGAGGCGAGACCATCCATAGCGTCTCTGATAACACAAAGAGGTTCCACAAGACAGGGAAAGGATTCCAGCGCACCCCGATTTCAAAGACCCCCCCTTACACCCCCGCGAACTGCGACGCACAAAGCGCCCATGAACCCGCCCTTACAGCACTTTTACCCCGAAGCCAGCCGCTGTTCCCGCCTTGCTCAACCCTGCCCGAAATCCTCGAGATATTGTTCCACCAGATGCTTCACGCTGGGCGGATGCGGCAACCCAAGCGCAAGGGCGCGCCGACCGTCAACAGCCACAGGCCAGTTGTCCACGATCGACTGAATCCGCGCATCGAAAGCGTCCTCAATCGGCCCCAGCACCATTCCCCTTTCCTTGGCGATTTCAGCGATCACCATCTGAGCAATCGCTGGAGTCACGCTGTGCGCAGGCAACCCGACGGCGCGGTCATCCGAAAAGCGGTCGGCCGGGATTTCGTGGAGCGCGATCATCGACTCGACGACCGTGCGGTATCCGGTCATCGGATGGCGCTGTGAACGACGGATTGGCAAGAGGCATTTCTCGCCATTCAACGGCTCGCGAAACATCCCGCTTGCCCAGCTGGAGGCGGCGGCATTCGGCTTTCCCGGCCTGACGATGACCGTTGGCAAACGTACGGAGCGGCCGTCGAAGAATCCCTTTCGCGAATAATCATTCACCATCAACTCGCACATCGCCTTGGTCATGCCATAGGTGGTCTGCGGAGTGAGCTTGGTGCGGTCGGTGTTCGGATTTTCCATCGCCTCGCCGCCAAAGCAGGCAATGCTGCTCGCAAAAACGACCCTCGAGGTCCCCTTGAGCGAACGCGCGGCCTCAAAAACGTTTCGGCCGCCGTCTAGATTCACCCGCATCGCATCATCAAAGCGCAGCTCGCATTCCCCGCTCACCATCGATGCCAGATGAAAGATAGAGGTCCCGGAAGCAGCCCCGACAGCAGCGTGCACAACATCTCGGTCTGAAATATCGCCGGCAATCATCCGGACCCGCGGATCTTCGATCGACTTGGAAAAACACGCATCCAACAAAACAACCTCGTCGATGGGCTCCTTGCCGCCGGAAGCGCCGGTAAGTTCGCCGATTGTTAGAAGCTTTCGACACAGCTGAGATCCAAGGAACCCGCCGCCGCCAGTGATGATCACATTCATGTTCGCTCCGAGGGATGATTTGTTTAAGGTCCCGCCGAAACCGACGGAAACACTGAAAATGAACACACCCCTCGCAACGCACAAGATTGGATTTATCGGCCTAGGAAACATGGGAGCCCCGATGGCGCGGCACCTGCACAACGCCGGAGCGAGCGTGTGGGTTTGGAACCGCAGTCCTCAGCCCGCGATGGAGGCTAAAAAGTTGGGCTTGCGACGCGCACACGATTTGGCGGAACTGGCGCGCGAGGTTCACGACGGCATCATCTGCCTCAACCTCACCACCACCGCGGTTGTGCGTGAGATTGTGTTCGGACCCGGAGCGCTTGCATCGAACATCCATCCCGATGCGCTGGTCATCGACTTCGGAACGACAGGCGTTGCTGAAACCAAAGAGTTCGCCGGCAAACTGCAGTGGGTGGACGCCCCGGTTTCCGGCGGGCAACTCGGCGCGGAATCGGCGAACCTGAGCATCATGGCGGGCGGCTCCTCCCAGGCGTTTGAGCGGGCCCTGCCCGTCCTGCGCACGGTCGGCGCAAGGGTCACGCATATGGGCGAATCGGGCGCAGGCCAGGTCACAAAACTCGCCAACCAGCTGATCGTAGCGCAAACTATCGACGCCGTCGCTCAGGCCATCAGGTTGTCGGAACTCGCGGGCGTCGCTCCTTCGCTCGTGCGGGACGCGCTGCTCGGCGGCTTCGCAGAGAGCCGCATCCTGAATTTACACGGGCAGCGTATGGTCCAGAGGGACTTTGCGCCAGGAGGACGCGCGGAGTTGCAGCTCAAAGATGTGCGCCTCATCTGCGAACTCGCGGAATCAGTGGGATTAAATTCTCCGACTCTCGAAAACTGCCGGAACCAGTGGGAGCGCTTTGTGCACGAGAAGGGACACGGCGATCTGGACCATTCGGGCCTATTCAAGCTCTACGAATAATTTCGAACAAGGCGCCGCGGCGCGATCAGGAATGCATCACCTGCCCGCCGTCGATGTTGATGGTCTGGCCAGTGATGTTGCGCGCGTGCTCCGATGCGAGGTAAACGGCCATCGCACCGAATTCGGGCGGCGTCTGCCAACGCGCCAGCGGCGCGAGTTTCGAGATTTTTGCACCGCCCCACTCGTCGTAGGACTGCCGCTCGGATTCACTTAATCGCTCCTGGCCGGCGCGCCACACTGACTGGTTTAAGTCCGTTTTGACCATTCCGGGCGAGAGCGCGTTGACTCGGACGCCAAACGGCGCGAGATCCTTCGCCGCACATTGCACAAAGTTTATCAACCCGGCCTTGGCCGCGCTGTATGGCGGGTCTGTGGGCGAGCCAATCTGGCCGGCGACGGAGACTAAAAAAAGCATGGTGCCGCGCTTGCGCTCCGCCATTCGCGGCGCAAAGGCATGGGCGACGTTGACCGCGCCGATCAGATTAATCTCCAGCACTCGAGCCCAATCGCCCGGAGCCAAATTCCAAAACGGGAATCCGAATTTTCCGGAACCGACACCCACGCAAAACACCACGTGCTCGGCTTCATCGATGGAGTCCGCGAACTTGCATACCTGCGAGAATTCGGTCACGTCGCCAAGCGCTAGGAATGCCCCTGGAAACGGGTTCCGCGAATCCGCGGAGCGGTCGAACCCGTGAACAATGGCCCGCTCGCGCGTGAATTCGGAGGCAATCGCAGCGCCAATCCCGCGCGAAGCCCCGAAAACAGCGACCGTTTTTCCTTCAAGATTCATGTCCATAAGAATTGTTCGTTAGATTTTTGGGAGTGTCGAAAAAAAGTCGCTGAGCTTAATCGGGCGCGTTTTACCAATGAGCTAGTCAGCTATAAATCAAGCTGTACGCCGTTCATGAGCATCGCCGCCTCTTCATCCAGGTCGGATATCTCCTGAAGAAACTTCCGAATCAATTTCGCAGGGGCGGTCTTCGGGTATCGAAGCGCAAGCATTGCACGCAGCCGAGCGGGTTCCGAAATGTTCAGCACAAGCGCCAAGAAAAATCGGTGGTCCGGATCAACCACCACTCGACGTAGGGCGCTGAGCGCGTCGCGCCGGATGATCTCATCGAGCGAAGGCAACACAAACTCCGCCAGCCTTCCGTGGCGGGCAGCGAAAACCTGCCAAGCTTCATCCCAAAAACCCATATTGCGAAGGTGCCCGACACCGTTTTGGAGCACTAAAAAACCACGCTCGAAATCAAGATCTTCAATCATCTCCACAACGAGCTGTGGGTAGCCCGGATCGTCTGTTCGCTCCAACATATCCAGGATTTGCTTGCGCCTGAGCGTGAGAGCGTCGGTGTGGAACGGGTCGATCGCGAGATGCGGCGGCAGATAGGTGAACTGTGGACCGGTGCCAGGATCGGAGTGCGTGCGCACGACGACAGTCATCGAGGGCGTATCCAGATGGAAAAGTGCATGGATAAAGTCCCTCCCTGATGTGATTTCAACGGTGGCTCCGGACTCCAGCAAGTTTGTCTCTTGCAAAACGACGTTCCCAACACGCATGTGTGCCGTGATGGACTCCGCGTCCTGAAACTCAAATTGAGAGTGAAGGCTGGATCCCGCCAAGACATGGAAGGCACCGGAGAATTTGTGCTGATGAATGTCCGTCGTTCCGTCCAGCCAGCACAGGATTTGGATATAAAAAGCGGGGTGGTCAAAAACAATGAGCTCGGGCTCACCAAAACCGGAATGGCTTTGGTGCGGTTGCTCGTCGTTTAAGAGAAAGTCACGGAGCAACTCGGATATGTCGAGCGCCTCGGACGGATTGCGTTCCAGCAAGGCTTCGCGGGCGATGGAGGGGAACGCCGTCAGTGAGAAATTCCGCGGTTTCCATCTGGCCAACACATGGCGGCCGAGTTCCTGAAAAAAGGGGTGCATCCAATGTTTGTGTTCAAACTTCCCACCCCGCACAAGCCGCAACCTCCCTTTTCAGGTGCTGTACTTCGTGAGGCAGGCGCACCCTCCATGGGGAATGCCCGTCAAAAGCGGAGAAGATGCAGCTCTGGCTAGGCAGCAAGCAAAGGCGCCCCCTCGCCCGAAACCGGAAAGCCCCCGCCCTCGATGCCCGAA
>JBILUQ010000307.1:0-4381 GCA_044370935.1 Chthoniobacteraceae bacterium | reverse complement strand
TCGCACCGACGGTATCGAATAGTTTGCCGCCCGTATCGCTTGGCAGTTCGCTTACATCGACCGTGACACCCAGCAACTCACGGAGCGTGTTTCGATACTCTCGCCGGTTGAGGCGGCGCATTGTGATTGTGCCATTTTGATCAGCGAGTAGCCGCCGTGCGGTCACCATCGCGTTGGACAGTTCGTCGAGCAAATCCGCCTTCAATTCCTTGGAGGGTTGTTTTTCCTCCTCGGGCGGCATCTCACCTGAGTTGAGGGCGTTTAGAATTTTTTGCCAGCGTTCTGCGGTGGGCAGGTCGGCTATGTCCGTCGAAAGGTCGTCGATCCGGAAGTTCCCCTTTTGTTTTTCCACTCCATGACAGCGTTCACAGTGGGTTTGAAGTAAAGCGTGGCCTGCTTTCCCAATGATAGCCCTGGGTTTTTCGACTGCTGCATCTGCATTGCAGGCGGCGAACAACATGGTTAGCCCACTTAGAAGGGTGCGGGTGTTCTTAGAAGATCCGATGGTCATCGGGTTTTGGGGTGGGGGCTTAAGCATTAGTTTGGGCGCGCGGAGTTGGCCAGCGAAACTCCGGACGAGACTCTCAGCCCGGGCCCAGCGGCGAGGCTATCGCCGAGGCCACGAGCGATGGGCCGGGCGTTTTGCCCAATAGGATAGTCACGCTGCGGAGGCCGGGGAGTGTGAGTCCAGTGGGCCAAGAGGGGACAGGGGACCGAACAGGTGACAGACACTTTGGCTGTTCTCGGAGCAACTCGAAGTGATAGATGAAATTGCTTTTCGCTCCGTTGCCGCAGCTCGCGCGGGGTATCGTCGCGGGGCGCGCGAAAGAAACTGGTTTGTCCAAGCCTCATCCATCCCCGCCCAGCGGCTGTTAGAGTTCCTCAGACTCCAGGCGCAAGAGGAGCTTAAATATTTATGCTGCTAATATTTTAGTAGCGCGGATTGATTCACCCATCATCGACTAAATTAAGGCTTTGGCTCTGGGGGTAATCTGGATAAAAAGCAGATATAAGTTATACAGTAATAGGATGATAAAGTTGTTTTTTTGATGCCAGAAATGGGGGCCCAAAAGGCTGAAATTTACCGTTTAATCAGAGTATGGAGCGCAGAAAGTGCGCAGGAACACGCATTCTGGTTTGGGCAGCCAGACCATTGGTGTAGGGTTGGCCTAGTCAATCCGCTCCCAGACAGCCTGGATTTTAAGCCCATGCGGCTCTCTCTTGATCAGACAATTCGCGAAAACGCAGATCGCTTGGGGCACACCAGTTCGCACACGCTTGCGGTCTTCGTACAGTTGCTGACCACTGGGAAGGTGAGATTTAGTTTCAGGGCGTATACAAAACGGTTGGAGCTTTTGGACAAAAGCCAGGTGATGGGCAGGCCGGAGGCCATTCTTCTGGTCGAGTCATGTCTGTCAGAATTGCGCGGTGAAGGTGAGCAGTACATCCCAGAGCTAACGCAGAACATCATCATCCAAACGCCGAAGCCTCGCTGAAGTCCTCGTAGGAATTCCCAGGAATATTGGCGTCAGACTGCTGCTCACTCTCACCGCAACTTGCCGCTCCAACTGCGTGTTTTCTCCGAGATGAATCTGCCCCGTTTCGGCCCGGGCCATTTCACGGACGAACGTGTCCTAGCAATGCGTTTCTGCTTTATCAGGCGAAATTGACAGGTCCGGGGTTGTGATGGTTGCTGCAGCCTTGTGAAGAGTCTAACACGTGGGCGTCCTTTGAGGAAGGGGACCTCCATACCGGCCTTGCTCTTTGTGACTTCTCGCTGGGGATAGTGACGCCCATCGAGCAAATTGCTGATTGTCATTGTTTTCAAAAACTGCGAAAGCTCACGCTCGCCGGTATTTCATGCCGGCTTAAATTCAGTCCCTGCCTCCATGAGTTCAACCCCCGACTCTAAAAGCGGTAGACCGAGCGATCAGGAAATCGGCGACCTGACTGTCTCGTTCGACAGCTTTAAACCAGGTGACCTCTTGCCTGAAACCACGATCGCTTTCGATTCCGTGTCATCTGAGATGCCGGACGATAACGATTTTCCGGCATCCGTGACCTATTCAGTGCGGGAGGAGGTGGGCCGCGGTGGCATGGCTAAAATCTTCGCTGCGGAGGATCCACCTCTCAACCGCTTGGTTGCGGTTAAAGTGAGTACGGCGAACACCTGCGGCTCGGATCCACTCTTTCTGAGAGAGGCCGAAGTGCTTGCGAATCTCGCGCATCCCAGCATCCCGCCGATTTACAGCCGCGGCAAGGATGATCACGGGCGCGCCTTTTACTCCATGAAGCTTATCCGCGGGCAAACGCTTCAGCGGGTTCTTAAACAATTGGCCGCAGGAGACCCCGAAACCACATGCATATTCACTTCACAACGACTGCTTGAGGTTTTCCGAAAAGTGTGTGATGCCGTCGCTTTCGCTCATGTCAAAGGCTACCTGCACCGGGATCTCAAGCCCGAGAACATCATGGTCGGTGAATTTGGCGAAGTGCTCGTCATGGATTGGGGATTGGCTTTGGAGTTCGGTCCGCGTGCCAAGCCCTCCGAAGCGGTTGCTGAACAGGCCGAGGGAACCATTTGTTTGCAAGGAACCCCGCAATACATGTCTCCAGAGCAAGTCGAGGGCATGGTGAACGAATTGGACGCGCGCTCCGACGTATACTCGCTTGGGGGTGTTTTGTATGCGATTCTGACAACGAACTCCCCTGTTTCGGGAACGTCCTTGCAGGAAGTGCTGGATCGGGTCCGAACTGGTCACATTGCCCCGATGCCAATGACACGGGTGGTAAAAGGGCCATCTGGGACATCTGAGATTGTGATTCCTGATGCCCTGCGCGCAGTGACCTCGAAGGCGATGGCAACAGATCGCGCCAAGCGTTACCCGAATGTGATGGAGCTCATCGCAGATATCGAAGCTTATCAGCGAGGTTTTGCGACGAAGGCTGAACAGGCGGGGCTCCTTCGCCAACTCGAGTTGATCATTAAGCGAAACCGCCTGGCATCTTCTTTGGTCGCAATCCTCATTGTGGTCGCAATCGGCTTCACGGTTCGCTTGGCTCAGAGTGAAAAGCTCTCGCGCCTACGTGCGATCGAAGCTCATAAAAATGCCGCAGAGGCTCTAGCTGAAAAGAAAGCGGCGCGCCGCTCAGCGGCCGAAGCTCAGATGGCAGTAGCGGAGAGTGCAGAGCGGGAGGGCAGGTCATCTGAATCAAGACGCTCCCTACAAGCCGTGACGGAAGAACTCCGGGATCAGGAGTGGAACTACCTGGATGATCGTTTAAATGGAGGGGCGTTACATCTTGTATCAAAGACGGACACCCCGTGGTTGGGAGCGGCAGCCGTCAGAGACCAGCCGTCCTCCTTAGTCGCGCTCGATAAAAGTGGCCTCATTTGCTCGGTTGATTTGAATACGGGAAAAATTCAGGACCTCCTGAAGCTCAATCAAACGGGTCTTGGAACCATCATCGGTATTTCTAGAGACGCATCCATCGTGGTGGTTTCAAGGATGATACATAAGCCGAGAACCCCGCTACAGCCGGTTCTCGAGGCGTACACCATGGCCGACAAAAAGCTCAAATTTTCCACCCCTATCCAGCATGCGTTTGATTTTTTGGTATTCGATAATACTGGAAGTCTTTTTTGCAGATACAGCAGCCTTCGGGGAGGAGGGTTCTTCGTGTGTAGCTCAGACACTGGTGCTGTGCTCTGGGAGAAGCAGCATCTTGGATATGTTTCCGCTTCCTTTTCTGCAGACGGAGACACCATCAATCTTTACACCGAGAGACAAGGCGTGCTGCAACTTGACGCAAAGACAGGAGAGGATCGGAATCAACCCACGCCGATTCCTTATCCAGCGCCGATTAGGGGGTACGCTCATGTGTTGAGTCGATCGCCGTCCGGCGATTTTAACTTACAGCCATCCAAAGCGGGCTTCGATCTTCTGGACACAATGACAGGAAGAACGAGATTCAGTATTCAGCAGCCAGCAGGAAGAATTGTTCTCAAGCGCGTGGAAGCTGATTGGGCGAATAAACTTCTTTTCTCCGTCTACCGGAAAGGAGATCGCGACGGTATTCTTGAAGTCCACAGTGCTCTGGACGGAAAGAAGCTGATTTCACACGGGTTTTCGACTCCAAACACCATGAGGGATTTGAGAGTCCTAACGCATCCCCAGTCCAAGCATCTAATTGTCATAAGTGACAAATACCTGAAGATTTGGAATATCCAGCCAGTTGACTCTGTTAAACGTCTGGAGCTAGCCCCTAAACCACCGATCGGGGTAATCCACAGCTTTTGCTTTGTTGAAAATGCAGATAACGGCCTCGCTTGCCTTTCCAAAAATCAGAGTGGCGGCCTGTCACTTTTAGATCTGAAAAA
>JBILUQ010000040.1:0-19938 GCA_044370935.1 Chthoniobacteraceae bacterium | reverse complement strand
CGTTTATCGCGGTTACCCATTGCACCTCAATGTTCTACATGACATTTACGAGAAACTTAACCTGAGACAGACCAAGTGCGATGGCACACATCAAGGTCAGACATGGGTCAAAAGTGCGACAGTATGGCGCTGTAGATAACCGCACCCAAAACCGAACTGGATTTCCGGCGGGGGCGCCTTACGGTCGTCATCCCGTGGAAATTCATGTCCTTACGAGCTCCTGGAAGGAGCACCGCCTTCTGGATTCCGGCGACGGCCTCAAATTGGAGGAGTTCGCCGGTGTCCGCATCATCCGAAGCGAGCCTAAAGCATGGTGGCACAAAAGCTTGCCCCCGCGCGAGTGGGCGGCGGCGGTTGCCACCCACGAGGAGTCAGGGCGGGACGGCCGCTGGCGGCTGAGCGGCGCTGCGCCAAAGGAGTGGGAGGCGCGCTTTGAAAAGGTGCGGCTACACCTGCGCTTCCTGGATAATTCCAAGCAGATAGGAGTATTCCCCGAGCAATCCCCCCATTGGGAGTGGCTTTCCCGCTCCGTGCCGCCCGCGCCTGGGCACTCCAGGCTGCTGAACCTCTTTGGCTACACGGGGGCCGCCTCACTCGTTGCGGCAAATGCAGGCTGGCTTGTGACTCACGTTGACGCGTCCAAGCCCGCGATTGCCTGGGGCAAGCGCAACCAGCAGCTCTCGAACATGGCTGATCTCCCGATCCGCTGGATTCTCGAGGACGCCATGACCTTCGTGAAGCGCGAAGCCAAGCGAGGAAACCGTTACGACGCCATACTGCTTGACCCGCCCGCTTTCGGGCGCGGGCCGAACGGTGAGTTTTGGAAGGTGGAACGCGATCTTATGCCACTCTTGGAGGCATGCCGCGAGGTTCTCAGCGAACAGGCGTGCCTGCTGCTGCTAACGATTTACACCATCGATGCGTCCTCCATTCTTTGTCACAATCTTTTGAGCGAAGTCACACGTGGCCTCGGCGGAGCAATCACGATTGGTGAGCTCGCCCTTGGCCAGTCGAAAATGGAGCGTCCTCTTCCACTGTCACTCTGGGGAAGATGGGAGCGGCGCCCGAAAAGCTGAATTGCCGTGCACGACTGTACAAGGATTCCGATTCACGATACTAAGCATCGGGCCAGATTGCGCTTACGCACGACCCGCCTAGGGCGGTGATGCAAGCGCTCGAAACCAAAAACAAAGCTCCGATTCATCACATGAAACTTGTCTTCGCGGCCACAGGCGCAAGCGGCGCAGTCTATCTGCAGAGGCTGCTTGCGCGCGTTGATTCCGCTGCGAATGAAGTGCATTTGGTTTTCAGCACGTACGCGAAGCAAGTCGTGCACGAGGAACTCGGCCAATTAGAGGTTCCCGACTCAGTCCACCAGCACGGGGACAAGACGATGAACGTCCCTTTCGTGAGCGGATCCGCACGGTTCGATGCAATGGTGATCGTTCCCTGCTCGATGGGAACGCTCGGACGGGTTGCCGCAGGAACAAGCGATTCAACTATACTGCGGGCAGCAGACGTTTTTCTAAAAGAACGTCGCAAGCTGATTCTTGTGCCGCGCGAGATGCCTTGGAATCTGATCCACGCGCGCAACGTCGTCACCGTGATGGAGGCAGGTGCAACGGTGATTCCAGCATCCCCCTCTTTTTACGGCGGAGCATCGACCGTGGAGGCGCTGGCGGACACGGTGGTAGACCGGATTCTCGATCAACTCGGACTCCCAAGCCCAGATGCGTTTCGGTGGAAGGAGAGCCGGGAGTGAAGCTAGACGGCTCCCCGTGGTTTGGCTGGGTCGGATCCCGTCTCATGAAGCTCTTGGGCGGCACGCTCAAATGGGAGTTGGACGACCGGGCCGGCTACCTGACGCGCCCGCTGGACAAGCCCATTCTGGTTGCAGCGTGGCACAACCGAATTTTCGCACTGCCCCTTTGTTACATGTGGATGTGCCGCTCGCGAAGGCCTCTGACGGTGCTCACGAGTCCGAGTCGCGATGGCGCGCTTCTCGAGTCGCTAGTCGCGCAGTTTGGAATCGGCGCAGTGCGCGGTTCGTCCTCGCGCCGCGGCATCACAGCGTTGCGCGAACTTCAAGCGGAGCTCGAAAGCCATACGGACGTGATCATCACCCCGGACGGTCCGCGCGGCCCCGCCTATAAGCTCAGTCCGGGGCTTGTGTTTCTGGCATCAAAAACACGCCTCCCGATCATGATCGTACATGTCGATTACCAAAAATTCTGGGAGCTCCGGAGCTGGGACAAGTTCCGAATTCCAAAGCCGTTTTCGCGCGTCAAGGTGACGTTTGCGACGCTAACCCAAGTGGGCGAGATCAACGACGACGCATCCATCGCGCGCGAATGCGAAAACATCGAAGCGATGCTTAACTCGACACCCTAGCTGCGGGTTGTCATGCGCTCCCTGGCGAATGCGACGAACCGTTCAGCCATCGCTCGCATCGAGTAGTCACGATGTACCGCTTGACGACCCGCTTGGCCCAAGGCGTCGGCACGTGCGGGGTCCAGCAAAAGAGCCTCCCATGCATTAGCGAGCGCCTCCGGGGACGCGTCTTCAACCAAAATTCCCCCGCCCGTTTCACTGACGATTTCGGTGAATGCCGCCGTGCGAGGCTGAACCACAGGCACTCCGCAGGCCATCGCCTCGAGTAGGTAAAGACCGAAAGCCTCGCCGTATAAAGCCGGAACGGAAAGCAGGCTGAATCCACGCAGCAGTTCTATCTTAAGTTCGCGGCTCACATTAGCTTCAAATTCAGCGTACCGCTCAAGACCCGCCCCGCGCAGTTTGCGTTTTTGCTCCTCCACGCAGGCTGCATCCGACTCGATCATGGTTCCAACGCAGACTAATCGCGCCTCGCGAACGCGGCCCCGACGATGCAGTTCCAAGAATGCATCGACCACACTGCACAAGCCCTTGCCGGGTGTAAGCCGCGCGAGGTAACCCACAACAGGTTTTGTAGACCGGCAAGGCGAGGCTTCATAACCCTCCAACCCGATCCCGTTTGGAATCACGTGCACGGCGTGCTGCCCAAGGCCGAGGCGCGAGGACATCAGCCCGCCAAAGAAGGCGCTCGGCGCAACCGTTCCATCCAGTTCCGAAACGCGGGCTCCCATTTCACCCCAGCACTTGCTTCGCCACGGCTCCGGCAAGCCGTCCAGAAAGCTATCCTCGCCCTGCAGCGAACAAAATACAGGAATCCGCAGCTCCTCGCGGATTCGCCGTGCAACACCGACCATCAACGCCGTTGAAAGCCAGACTGCATCGGGCTTCTCGACATCCCGCAACCACTCCACGAGCTTGTCCAACTCGCGACGCTGGGAACCCTCTTCGCCGCGCAACATGGAAAGCGTCAATGCACCGATCTCGGCACCGCGCGTCATGCCGGAAAATCGCCCGAGAAACTTCAATACTCTGGGATGATCTAAAAGCCGGTCCATCCAGCGCGGAGCATGACGGAACCACCGGAACCGCTGCTGCAGATACACGTTGAGGCCGCCGAAAAACACGGGTGAATCGGGTGACGCAGCCGCCTCGTCCAATGTTAGGGGAAGATACAGAGGCAGCAACACCGCATCATGACCCATGCGGCAAAGCTCCTTCGCAAGTGCGTTATCCCGCATGCATACACCGCAGTAGTAGCTCCCAGTTCCGGGTGTTAGAAAAAGCAGTTTCATCGCTCACTTTTTTACTGCTGCGTCAATGCGGCTTGCGTCTGGCACGCCAACTCACTCCCTGCGCTTCACTTCTTCCCAAAGCAAATCCAGCGCTTCAAGCGACTGGCCTTGCAAGGGCGCACCTTGCTCCTTTGCAAGCGCCTCGACCGATTGAAACCGCCTCACAAATTTGCGGGTTGCCCGGCTCAAGGCAACCTCGGGATCCACCTTAAGTTTTCTCGATAAATTCACAGCAGCAAAAAGCAGGTCTCCGATCTCCTCCTCCAATCGAGCGCCGCCACCCACCATCTCCTCGCGCACCTCCTGAAGCTCCTCACTTACCTTCGCCAACACCGGCTCCGCATCACTCCAGTCAAACCCGACCGTTGCGGCCTTTTTTTGAATCTTCGCAGCATGCTGCAGGGCTGGCAGGCCATCGCATACCCCGTCGAAAACCGATTGTTGTTCGCCCGCGCCTTTCTCCAAGCGCTTGATCTCCTCCCAACGCACCAGAACCGCATCAGAGTTCTCCGCGCTTTCCTCGCCGAACACATGGGGATGCCGGCGCACAAGTTTTTCGGAAATTGACCGCGCCACGCTTTCGAAATCGAACCGATTTTCTTCCGCGGCGATCTGCGCATGGAACACAACTTGCAGCAACAAATCACCGAGCTCCTCGCACAAGTTGGCATCGTCGCCGGAGTCGATCGCGGCAACCACTTCATACGCCTCCTCAAGCAGGCCGGCGCGGAGGGACGCATGGGTTTGTTCCTTGTCCCATGGGCATCCATCGGACGAACGAAGTCCTGCGACCACGGCGCGCAGCTGTTCAATTGGCGGCAATTCCTGACAAGGGGGCGACTGGAGGGGCATAGGGCGGTTTGCTTTCCAAACCTCACACTACGCAGTGCAAAGAAGACTGGCAACGGTAACACCTCGGGACTTTCCCTCCGCACGGGCATTGCTCACAATGGTGCCATGGCTTTCCGCATCGATCCGCATGTACACTCCTTCTTCTCCCGGGACGGAGTCAGCAGTCCGGAAAGCCTGATCGCTGCCGCCCGCAAGCGCGGCCTGCACGGTTTTGCACTTACCGACCACGACACTTGCGACGGCTGCCGTTACCTGCTGGAGCGCGGTTTGCTGCGCGAGGACGGCGCGGCGGTGGACGGTTTTCTGGTGATCCCCGGGGCGGAGATTTCGACCGCGGAAGGGCATCTGCTCTGCCTCGGCGTTTGGCTTCCAAACGGGCTCAAGGGCACGCCGGCGGCCGAGGTGATCAAAATGGTGCGGGCACAGGGAGGGGTCGCGATTCCAGCGCACCCGTATGACCGGATGCGCGCGGGCATCCGGGAGGCGGCGCTTGAGCGCCTCGATGTGGACGGACTGGAGGTGTTCAACGCCGCCACGCTGCTGGAAAAACACAACGAAAGCGCTCGCCGTTACGCCCAAAACAGGAGACTGCCGATGACTGCGGGCAGCGACGCGCATCACCATGCCGCGATCGGCCGCTCGCACACAGCCTTCGAGTCAGCCGAACTAAGCACCCCCTCCATTCTTGCTTCGCTCAAGCAAACGCCGGCGCTCCATTGCCAGCCCCTAGGACTCAAGGAAGCACTGCGAAAAACCTTCCATAATTGGTTCCGACTGGGAATCTTTGGCAGCGGTCGCCCTGCGCGACTGTAGCGCGGGCTCCATTAGCCCGTGCATCAGCCGGAATCCCCCCCAATTGTCTCCTGAAGAACTATGAACATCCATTTTCGCATCGCTCGAATTGCAAGACATGCGGCCACCCTGTTGATCGCGCCCGCATGCCAACTACTGGCCGCCGCTCCCAAGCCCGCTTCTGAGCGCCCGAACATCCTGTTCATCATGACAGATGACCACGCCTCGCACGCCATCTCCGCTTACGGATCAAAAATCAACTCAACACCGAATCTCGACAAGCTCGGTAGCGACGGCATCCGCTTTAACAACGCATTTGTGTGCAATTCGATTTGCACCCCGAGCCGGGCCACGGTGTTGACGGGAAAATACTCACACATGAACGGCACGCCCGTCTTCAACATTTTCGACGGAACCCAGCAAACCGCGCCGAAGCTCCTCCAGGCCGCCGGATACCACACGGTGATGCTTGGAAAATGGCATCTGGGCTCGGCTCCGACGGGATTCGACCACTGGAACATTCTACCAGGCCAGGGGCGTTACTTCGACCCGATCCTGTTCACGCAGGAAGGCGCGCGAGTCTACCCCGGCTACGCCACACAGGTCCTCACGGACCTCGGCATCGAGGCGCTCAAAAACCGCCCGAAGGACAAGCCGTTTTTCATGATGCTGCATCACAAGGCGCCGCATCGCGAATGGCAGCCCGATCCCGTGAACGCGGCAAAATTCGCAAATGCGAAAATCCCCGAACCCCGAACATTTCGGGACGATTATGCGACGCGTCCGGCGGCGCTTCCCGAGAATGCGCAAACTGTCGCGAGGGACCTCACCCGGCGCGACCTGAAGCTCACCGCCCCTGTGGGACTGAATCAGCAGGCGACTAACAAGTGGCTTGCTGAAAAGCCGATGGAAGTCGCATTGGAACAGAACGGCGTTAAGAAAGTGCTCACCGGCGACGAACTGGTGGCCTGGAAATACCAAAAGTACATGCAGGACTATCTCGCATGCGTTCAGGGCGTCGACGATCAGGTGGGCCGCATCCGCGATTGGCTTGCAGCCGAGGGACTGGCGAAGAACACCGTTGTGATTTACACTACCGACAACGGATTTTTTCTCGGGGACAACGGGATGTACGACAAGCGATTCATGTACGAGCCATCGCTACGCATTCCCCTTCTTGTTTCGTGGCCCGGAGTTTGCAAACCAAATTCCACAACCGATTTTTTTGCACTCAACGCAGACTACGCGCCCACCTTTTTGGATATTGCAGGAGTGCCAGTTCCAAGCGATATGCAGGGCCGTTCCATCGTGCCACTTCTTCGCGGCGAAAAGCCCTCAGACTGGCGTCAATCGATGTATTACCGCTACTATCACGATCCCGGCCACCACAACACACGAGCCCACTACGGCGTCCGCACCGCGACGCATAAGCTCATCCATTATTGGAAGAAGGATGCGTGGGAGATGTTTGATCTCGCGAAAGATCCCACCGAACAAAACAATATCTACGATAAGCCCGAATCAGCCCTCGTTCTGGCGAGTCTGAAAAGCGAACTTGCCCGGCTCCGACGCGAGCTCAAAGACGACGACCAGTTCGCGAATGAACTCCCGAAGGACGGGGTGGATGGCGGCTCCCTCAAATGGCAACCGGGCCAGGGCCCGAACGGCCCGATCAAGTAGTTTAGCCCTATCAAAACCTGTCTGGCGTTCACCACCACGCGGCACGTCCCACATCACTCCACTTCTCCAAACCCCCAATCCCCCATGAAAATCACACTCACCACTCTCGGCCTTGCCGTCGCAACCATCACTGCAGCCAGCGCCGGCGAGCAGCATCTGGTCTATTTCGGCTGCTACACAAACGCCAAGTCCGGCAGCAAAGGCATCTACGTTTCGAAATTCGATAGCGCAAAGGGCGAACTCTCCGAGCCCGAGCTTGCAGTGGAAACCTCCAGCCCAAGCTTCCTCGCAATCCATCCTTCCAAACGGTTTCTGTACGCTGTTGGCGAGATGTCGGTTCCGGGGCAAAAAGGAGGTGGCCTGAGTGCGTTTTCCATCAGCTTGCCCGACGGGAAGCTAAAACTCCTGAACCAAGTCTCCTCCGTGGGCGCGGGCCCGTGCCACGTGTCTCTCGACAAAAACGGCATGATGGCAATGATCGCAAACTACGGAAGCGGCAGCGTGGCGTCCTACCAGATCGGGCCGACAGGCAGTCTTTGCGAGGCGGCAACCTTCGTTCAACACGAGGGGACGAGCGTGGATCCAAAGCGGCAGGCGGGGCCGCACGGGCACAGCATCAACCCGAGCCCTGACAACAAGTATGCATTCGCTTGCGACCTCGGGCTGGACAAGGTGCTCATATACAAGCTCGACCCTGCTTCAGGCAAAATGACGGCCCACGGCCATGCAAGCGTTCCTCCAGGCTCCGGCCCGCGCCATTTCGCGTTTCATCCGAATGGTAAGTTCGCGTTTGTGAATAACGAGATGCTCATGACGGTGACGTCCTTTGCATACGACGCGAACAAGGGCGCATTGACGCCGGTTGAAACAGTGTCGACGCTGCCGGCGGAGGATCGGGGCAAGGCAGGCTTCAGCACCGCTGAGACCGTTGTGCATCCGAATGGCAAGTTCGTCTACGTCTCCAACCGCACGCACGACACGATTGCCGTGTTCAACTGCGATGCCGCCACGGGCAAACTTTCACTCATCCAAAACGCCTCGGCGGAGGGAAAGATCCCGCGCAACTTCTGCCTCGATCCGAGCGGAAAGTGGATGATTATCGCACATCAGGATAGCAACAGCGCCGCGCTCCTGAGCGTCGACCAGTCCAACGGGAAGCTGGCGTTCACCGGCAAGAAAATCTCGGTGGGCGGCTCCGTCTGCGTTCGCTTCCTGAAGCTAGACTAGAGAACAGCCAGTTTTTTTCGAATCCCGCTTCTTTTGGCTGGCGCTCCCCCCCCATCCGGTGTGAGGAGGAGTTATGCAACTCCCCTCACGCCGCCAGTTCATCGCGCAGATATCGTGGATCGCAGCTACCGCGATTCCGCTCACAGCCGCCGAGCCCGTTTGGGAAACGCTTTTTGACGGCAAAAACCTCGGCAACTGGAAGCGCACCGACTTCGGCGGCGGCAGCGACCCTTCCATCGAGGAGGGCGTCTTACTAATCGAAAGAGGCGAGGAGCTCGCCGGCGTGACCTACAAGGGGAAGCCGCCAACGATGAACTACGAGCTCGAACTGGAGGCGCAGAGGCGCACCGGGCTGGACTTCTTCTGCGGACTTACTTTCCCGGTCAACCAAAGGCACCTGACTCTGGTTGTCGGCGGATGGGGCGGCTCGACCGTCGGAATTTCGAGCATCGATCGCGAGGATGCGTCGCAGAACGAAACCACGCTCACACGCCACTTCAAAGACAACCAGTGGTACAAAATCCGCCTCAAGGTCGAGCCCTCGAGGATCCAAGCTTGGATCGACGCCGAGCAAATCGCGAACGTGGATACGACGGGCAAAGATCTTGATCTGCGTCCCGGTGAAATCGACCTCTCGACTCCACTCGGTATCGCGACCTTCCGCACCACGGCTGCATTTCGCAATATCCGCTTGCGCAAACTACAGCCCTAAGCCCAGTCTGCGCCTTCTTAATGCCGCGCGAATACACCATCCGACCCTCGCAGCCCGCGGGACCGCGAATTGATTACGCAGCGGAGCTGAACCCACAGCAATATTCGGCGGTCACCGCGCCACCGGGACCGTCACTGATTCTCGCGGGAGCGGGCTCAGGGAAGACGCGTACTCTGACGTACCGTGTGGCGTACCTTCTGGAAAACGGGGTCCACCCCTCTCAGATCCTGCTGCTGACCTTCACCAACAAGGCCGCACGCGAGATGCTCGAGCGCGTCAGCGCGCTTGTTTCCTCGGACTTGTCGGAACTCTGGGGCGGCACCTTTCATTCCGTGGGTAACAGAATACTGCGTCGGCATCCGAGCGAGGCAGGTTTCAGTGACGGATTCACGGTCTTGGACCGAGAGGACGCTGATGAACTGCTGCAGGCCGCGCTTTTGGAGATGCAGGGCGGCAAGATATCGGAGCTCCCGGTGAAGCCTTCGGTGGTCGGCGAAGTGATCAGTTACGCTGTCAATGTTTGCAGGCCGATCAAGGAGATTTTGCCCGAGCGTTTCGCACATATCGACGAGTGGGACGAGCTCATGGAAGGCGCTGCGAAGCGCTATGCGACGCGCAAGATCGAGACCAACGCCGCGGACTTTGATGATCTGCTTTCAAAGACTGTCGACCTTCTCACCAACCACCCGTCGATTGCACAGAAGTATCAGAAGCAATTCCAGTTCGTCCTGGTGGACGAGTATCAGGACACCAATCCGCTGCAGTCCCGTCTCATTGATCTGTTCAGCGCTTACCATAAAAACCTGATGGTGGTCGGCGATGATGCCCAGGCGATTTACTCGTGGCGGGGCGCAGACCATCGCAACATCCTGAGTTTTCCGGAGCGTTATCCGGGCGCGAATGTTTACAAGGTCGAAACCAACTACCGCTCGACCCCTGAGATTCTAGAACTCGCGAACGCTACCTTGACGGGATTGAAAAACGCCTATCGCAAGGAACTCGTTGCAGCGCGCAAAAGCGGTGAGCTTCCGAAAGTCATCCCGGTTCAAACCGGCATTCAGCAGGCAAAGTTCATCGTATCACGCATGCAGGAGTTGTACGACGAGGGCTCGCTCTGGAAGCAAATGGCGGTCCTTTACCGGGCGCACTACCACTCGATGGAAATCCAGATGGAGATGACGCGTGCCGGGATTCCATTCAAGATCACAAGCGGACTGCGCTTCTTCGAACAGGCGCATGTGAAAGACGTCGGCGCTTTTCTGAAATTCATAGTCAACCCGCGCGACGAAATTGCTTTCAAGCGGATGGTGAAGCTTCTCCCGGGCATCGGAACGCGTTCCGCAGACAGTCTTTGGAAGTCCGTGGCCGCAATCGGCCAGCAGGCGCTCGACGCGCGCGCCAATCCGCTCGAGAGCTTTTCGTTCAGCGCGTCGTTTTCCACCCTGAAAGTTCCGTCACGCTCAATGAACGCATGGAAGCAACTCGGGCACACCCTCGAGGAAATCGCTCCGCATGGAAAACCAACGAGCCCGTCGAGGATGATTCAAAGTGTTCGCGAAGCTGTATACGACGACTACGCGCGCACGCAGTTTCCTGACTACGACGCACGCCGCGAAGACCTAAATACGCTCTCACAGTTTGCCTCCCAGTACTCCAGCACCGACGAGTTTCTCGATCAAATGGCGCTCATGACGAATGCCGATCAAAACGCGCCCGCAGACGGTTTCGGTGAAGACGCGGTGACTCTTTCAAGCATCCATCAGGCCAAGGGACTCGAGTGGAAAAACGTGTTTCTGATATGGCTCACCGAAGGAATGTTTCCATCGCAGCGCTCGATGGGAAACGCGGATGCACTCGAGGAGGAGCGCCGTCTCTTCTATGTAGCCCTCACCCGCGCCGAGGATGACCTCTACCTGAGCTGGCCGCTCATCCGGCGCAATCTCGGGTCAGAGGACACCTTCCAACGCGTGTCCTCTTTCCTCCAGGAAATCCAGCCCGCGCTGCTTGAGGAGTGGCAAGTCTCAGGCGGATGGTGATTGCAGTATTACGGACAACCGCATTCGCACGCACCCTCGCACGCACCCTCGCACGCACCCTCGCACGCACCCTCGCACGCACCCTCGCACGCACCCTCGCTCGCACCCTCGCTCGCACCCTCGCACGCACCCTCGCACGCACCCTCGCTCGCACCCTCGCTCGCACCCTCGCTCGCACCCCAATGCCCTCCGTCGCCGGCTAGTTCTGCGACCCGTCGCTTTTTGAATCATCGGCGCCTTTTTCCGCAGGGCCCGCGCTGCGCAACCGGTCCAGCATCGCTGCGCCGCCACTCACAATCTGCGCAAACATTTGCCGCGGTGCGCTCTTTCCGCGCTCCTCCTCTTCAAGCTGGGAGAGAGCCTCGTTTTTTGCCGTTTGCCACGCCGGAGCGAAACCGGGGGCGGTCACAGTGAGCCGCTGTTCGGCTCGAATCATCACGTCCAACTGACGGAGCTTTTGCTGCTCCGGCTTCTGCATCAGGGACTGAACCTTCACGCGGAGATTCTCCATCTCCGTGCCACCGGCTTTCGCATCCTGCTGCATTTTTTGAACCACTTCGGTGAGAGCGGCAACTTGAAGAAGCTGCGCGGATTCACGGCCGCGGAGGTCACGGCGCGCTAGGTATAATTGAACCCGGTAAAAAATTACCGGAACCAACCCCACGTAAAATCCCAGGGCAAACGGATGCGTGAGCCAGTCAAACGTCAGTGTCATGAGGGGTTACATTAGCCCGCAAAGCCATGAATTACGACAAAAACCGTGCCAGATGAAACCTCGGGCAAGCGTTGGCACGGTTCGCGCTATGGAATTGTTTAATCGGTTGCATAGCGCTTCCTTACCGTCCCACCTCGTTACGGCAAGTGCGTTACACACAGCCGACCTCTTCTGTCGGAGCGCCTGCGCCACATGAAAGACGCGGGCGCTCCGCCAATGAGTGCCGTCAACCACCGCGGTTTGAAACGCGGCAGCAGACCACCGCGTGAAACATCACACAACGATGTTCACCAGCTTGCCCGGCACCACGATAATCTTGCGGATCGTTTTCCCAGCCGTCCATTCCTGCGCGCGCGGACTTGCGAGCGCCGCCGCCTCGATCTCGGCCGAGGAGGCTGTTCTTGGCACGACCAGTTTGTCCCGAAGTTTTCCGTTGATTTGAACAACGAGCTCGAGTTCGTCTTCGACCAGCGCCTGCGGATCGAAATCGGGCCACGGCTGGTCTGCGAGGAGTCCGCCGCATCCGATGCGTTTCCACAGTTCTTCAGTCACGTGCGGAGCGAAAGGATTGAGCAATTGCAGCAAGGTCCGCAGGGCGGAGGTCGGTTTTTCCGGCAAGCCAGTGAAAGCGTTCACAAAAATCATCATCTGCGCGATCGCTGTATTAAAGGAAAGCGCCTCGATATCTTCGCCCACCTTTTTGATGGTGGCATGGATCACCTTTTTCTGGGCCTTATCTGGCTCGCTGTCTTTGAGGGTGGATGACAGTTCCCATTCACCGGCCTGGTTTTCCTCCATGATCAACCGCCAGACGCGTGCGAGGAAACGCGATACACCCTCCACCCCAGCCGTGCTCCACGGCTTCATCTGCTCGAGCGGCCCCATAAACATTTCGTAGCAACGGAACGCATCCGCACCGTACGCGCCGATCACGTCGTCAGGATTAACCACATTGCCACGGCTCTTGGACATCTTTTGTCCGTCCTCGCCAAGGATCAGGCCCTGGTTGACGAGACGCTGGAATGGCTCGGGCGTGGAAACATGACCGAGATCAAACAGCACCTTGTGCCAGAATCGGGCGTAGAGCAAGTGCAGCACCGCGTGCTCGGTGCCACCCACATACAGGTCGACGCCGCCCGGTTTCGAATCGGGCTTCCCACCGCCCATCCAGTAACGCTCAGCGTCCAACCCCACAAAACGGTCCGCATTCGATGTGTCGCAGTACCGCAAATAATACCAGCAAGAGCCGGCCCACTGCGGCATCGTGTTTGTCTCGCGGATCGCGGTGTCGCTATAACGCACCCATTCCTTCGCCTTCGAAAGCGGCGGCTCAGGCGTGCCGGTCGGCTTGAAGTCGTCCATATCGGGCGGCGTGAGCGGCAGCTCTGACTCTGGAATCGCGCGATGTCTTCCATTTTCCCAAATCACAGGGAACGGCTCGCCCCAGTACCGCTGTCTGGAAAACAGCCAGTCCCGTAGTTTGTACTGCACGGTGCCTTTTCCGCAGCCATTCTCCTCAAGCCAAGCGCTCATCCGGGCTTTTGCGTCGATGGTTGCAAGCCCGTTTAGGAATCCAGAATTTACCGCGATTCCCTCTCCAGTGAATCCGGCCCATTCAACTGCCTCGGGCGGTTGCACCACCTGAAGCACCGGCAGCTGGAACTTCTGTGCAAACTCAAAGTCCCTCGAATCATGGGCGGGCACCGCCATGATCGCGCCCGTGCCGTAGCCCGTTAAAACATAGTCTGCGATCCAGACCGGAACGCGCTCGCCATTGACCGGATTGATTGCGAATGCACCGGTGAACACACCCGACTTGTCCTTCGCAAGGTCCGTGCGCTCGAGATCGCTTTTTGAGCGGCAGACATTCTGGTACTCAGCAACCGCAGCGCGCTGCGAGCCCGAGCTGATTTCGTCCACGAGCGCATGTTCGGGCGCCAGCACCAGATACGTGGCGCCGAAGAGAGTGTCGGGGCGTGTGGTGAAAACGCGCACCTTCTGCCCTCCATCGGCGATGGTGAATTCAACCTCCGCGCCTTCGGAACGGCCAATCCAATTCCTCTGGAGCAATTTGATGGATTCAGGCCAGTCGAGCCCGTCCAACTCGGTAATCAGCCGGTCTGCGAACGCAGTGATCCGCAGCATCCACTGCCGCATCGGGCGCCGCACAACAGGGTGCCCGCCCACCTCGCTCTTTCCATCCACAACCTCCTCGTTCGCGAGCACGGTGCCGAGTGCGTCGCACCAGTTCACTGGAACCTCCGCCACATAAGCCAGACGCACCGAATCGGGATCTTGCCCCGCGTACGTGTTGATTGGCTCCGCCTTCCGGGTCGTAGGATTGTACCAAGAGTGATAAAGCTGCAGGAAAATCCACTGCGTCCATTTAAAGTAGCCCGGGTCGGTGGTGTTGACCTCACGCTGCCAATCGTATCCAAAGCCGATCCTCTTGAGCTGGCTGCGGAAATTATTGATGTTCGCCGCGGTGGTGACCGCCGGATGTTGTCCGGTGCGAATGGCGTACTGCTCGGCGGGAAGCCCAAACGCATCCCAGCCCATAGGATGAAGCACGTTGAAACCGCACATGCGTTTGTAGCGACCGATGATATCTGTGGCGGTGTATCCCTCCGGGTGCCCGACGTGGAGTCCAGCGCCGCTCGGATACGGGAACATGTCGAGCACGTAGTACTTGGGCCGTGAAGCATCAAATCCGGGCTCCCCGGGATTGGTTACATGGAAGGTCTGATGCTCGTCCCAAAACTGCTGCCATTTGGCCTCAATTTGGTCGAAGGGGTAGGGCTTTCTGCGCTCGGTGCTCATGGATAAGACGGGTGGAACCGCTGACTTAAGCAGAGACCCTCGCGGGCATCTAGCACGGAGGCACTTTTTTGCGTGAAGCGCGCCACTTTTCGAGACAGGAAAGACTGCGAGGCCAAAATCACCCGGGATCGGATCAAGTCCTCCGGCGAATGGAAGTGCGCGCCGCCATCTAATCTGACGGTGCGGCTCATAAACAGCCGCGAGTGCGCGCCTCCTGCGGGGCTGACCGCGAATTTCACAGGTCGAACGACTCTCCGTCCCAAGAGCAGACCCGCCTCAGAAATTCCGCCACGCTTTCTGCATACACGGTGAACAAATGCTCGCCCTTTTCCGCGCTCGCATGGCGCGGACAGCCAATGTGGCCTGCAACCGTTCGATCGTCTGTAATCCATCCCCTGTACGCAGGCTCGAACCCGAATCCCGCTGACACATCCTCAAGGCTATCGACGTCGCCCACCAATTCGGGACGGATCGACTGGATCATTGACGTCTCCCATTCACATGCATGCCCCATGTAACGCTGCACGAAATCATCGCGCGTAAACCATGGTTTCGCATGATCCCAATAAGTCGTAAAAAGCAACAGCAAGTCCTTTCGAGAACGATACCGCTGCCTTGCCTCAAACACCGCCTGCCTTCCGGGGACATCGTTGCCGCCATGTCCGTTTAAGAACACAATACGCCGGAATCCGTGCTGGACCGCGTTATCGATCATCCGGTTGAGCAGATCGATGTACCCGCGTGGATCGGCGGAAAGTGTTCCAGCGAAGTGCAGGTGATGATCGGAATTTCCAAGCCACTGAAGCGGGGCGAACAACACGCTTTCAATGGGCAAAAGACCGCTTGTGCGCCGGACAACCTCGGCGAGGAGCATGCTGTCGGTTGCGACTGGCAGATGAAGTCCATGCTGCTCGATCGCCGCGACAGGAAACACAATCGGGGTATGAGGCGCGAGTGCAGCAATCCGCTGCCAGGAGAGGTCGGTGAGATTCACGGATCAAATGAAAAGCGAAAGCCTGTTTTGGTCGAAATCAAAAACGGTTTTGATTGAAAAACGCCGCGTGCCGGAACTTGACCCCCCCGCCCCAGCGATGCACAACAATGCACTCTGAGCGAATTTACTTGGCGATTTTGCCAAGTAGATGATACAGGTCAAAGCTGCGCCCATAAACTGCGCCGTCCTCAATGCCTTCTCTCTCCCAAAAACTCATCTCTGAATTTCTCGGCACCGCGCTCTTGCTCTGCACGGTGATCGGTTCCGGAATCATGGCGGACTCGCTTTCAGCTGGGAATGCAGCAATTGCGCTGATGGGAAACACGGTAGCGACTGTCTGCGGGCTTTATTTTTTAATTGAAGTGTTCGGTCCATCGAGCGGCGCCCACTTCAATCCTGCGGTATCCCTCGCACTATCAATTCGCGGGGATCTTCCCCGCATCCACCTGATTCCTTACGTTTGCACACAGCTGCTCGGGGGTGTTTCAGGAGCGTGGCTCGCGCATCTGATGTTCGGCTTGCCAGTGTTTCAAATCAGCTCAAAGCTGCGGACCGGGCCGGGGCAGTGGATTGCTGAAGTTGTGGCAACCGCTGGTCTTCTGCTGGTCATTCGCCGAGCCCCGACCGGGAAAGCCTCCGCCGCAGTTGCCGCCTACATCGGAGCGGCGTACTGGTTCACTGCCTCGACTTCCTTTGCCAATCCAGCTGCGGCAGTTGCGCGGATATTTTCAGACACATTCGCAGGGATAGCCCCCGGCTCCGTGCCCGCGTTTGTTGCGTCCCAGTTGTGCGGAATGGCGATCGGCTTATTTCTGAGCAGTCTGTTGGAGCCAAGCAGTCAAAAGGACGCAGATTTGTGCCGTTAAATTTGAGGAGGTTGCGTCCTTATTCTGGATATCAACACCAATCCAAACCACACAGTTAACGACTCAGAATTATCAGGAGAACATGTCCACCGTACTTGATCCCATTTCAAAAAAACGTGTCGATGTACTGCGAGGCCTGGCGCATCCATCAAGGCTGCTTATTACGGAGGCACTCATGGATGGAGAGCTTTGCGTGTGTGAACTCAGGGAGCTTATAGGCGACGATCTTTCAACCGTATCAAAGCACCTCTCCGTCCTTCGAAAGGCCGGCATTGTTAAGTCACAGAAGCGCGGCCTCAACGTCTTCTACAGCCTTGAATGCGACTGTTTTAGTGCGTTTTTAAAATGCGTTGATTCGGTTTGCGCGTCCCCACTTTCCACTCGTTCCAAGAAAAAATCCTGCTGCCAATGAACATCCAAGAATTCCTCTCACACCTCACCCGCAACGCGCCTTTGCCTATCGCCTTTATCCTCCCAGACGGAAAGGCTGTTCCCGGACACTTTCACATCACAGAAGTTGGGCACGTCGTGAAGCGCTTCATCGACTGTGGCGGGACGCGTCGCACGCAGGAATCCTGCCTGCTGCAGACCTGGGTGCATGACGACATCGAACACAGGCTGCACGCGGGCAAGCTTGCTGAAATTTTTGCCCATGCGGGAGATCTTCTGCCAGACTCGGATCTGCCGGTTGAAATCGAGCACGAGCAGAATTCCGTCGCACAATTCACGGTCGAAAGTGGCCTACCTCTGAATGGAAGCTTGGTCTTCCAACTTGGATCCAAGCACACCGATTGTCTCGCACGCGGAATCTGCCTGCCCGGCGAATGCGCTCCCGCTCCAACTCCGGCTCCATCAGTGCAAACCAAAGGGTCTTCCTGCTGCGACCCAAAATCCGGCTGCTGCTAAAATATCATGAAACCACTTGTTCTAATTCTCTGCACGGGCAACTCCTGCCGAAGCCATCTTGCTGAGGGGTTGTTACGCGCTGCAGCAGGCGATATTCTGGAGATAGCCAGCGCAGGTTCGCGTCCTGCGGGTTACGTTCACCCGATCGCAATCGAGGTGATGAGCGAAATCGGCATAGACATCAGCGCGCACCAGAGCAAACACATGAACGACTTTCTCTCCCGCGAAGTAGAGACGGTTGTCACTGTTTGCGGCAACGCCGACCAGGCTTGCCCGATGTTTCCGGGGCAACTAAACCGCCACCACTGGGGCTTCGACGATCCAGCGCATGCGACGGGGACGCATGCAGAACAGGCTCAGGTGTTTCGCAGGGTGCGGGACGAAATCAAGCGCGTGTTTGATGCGTACGCCGCTGGACGCAGGGACGCACTAAAGCGCTGAGCCCCCCTCACAACGTTCTCGCGGGAATCAACTCGTCCATCACTTTGGAATGGGGCGTCCACGCCCCTGCTGAAGCCTCCAGCCTTCAGCGCTTGTCGCTCGTTGCTTAGCGAGATCTTTCGGCGTTCCAGACTTTGATGTCCTCGAACCATCCGCTCTTCCCCGCCACCCCAAGCTCTATCTTGGACTTCGTGGGGTGCCCAATGCCGTCGGACTTCAGAAAGGCGGCTACTTTGCCATCAATGGAAACGCGCATTTCGTCTCCGACTGTTTCCACGCAGAACAAGTAAGTCTTACCAGCCTCAAGTTGCGCAGGATAAGTGATGCTGTGCGCGGCGACAATCTTGTCGATTTCGCCTTTGTTCGCAGCCATGTCTTTTTTGAGTTCCACGACACGGCCGCTCTGCGTGCCTTCACGCTCGTCGAGAATCGTCACACCGTTCAGCTTCGCCTGCGCCCTGGCGATGTGCCCGTAATGCGAACCTGTGAACTTGCGATCATCAAACTCCACGTCGATCATTGTCGCACCGTCGAAGCGGATCTTTGCTTCAATGACGCTGTCCTTGGTGGGAAGCTCTAGTCCGTACACCGCAGCGTGAGCCTTCACCTCCGGCTTTCCGTCGGCCGCAGGGATGTTTTGGTCGCGTGTCTGCGTTCCCTTGAGTGCGCCGTTTTCGAAAGTGAAAGTATCAACGACGCGATGCCAGCGCTTGTCACGATCGGCTCCCTTGAAATCATCGGAGAAGAGCAGCTCTTTTTTCACTGCAATCGGCTTCTCCGGAAGCGGCGGCTGCTTCGCTGGATCGAGCGCGCTCATAGAAGCCAGAAGACACGCATTGATGAAACAGATTGCAGTGAGTTGGTGGGGGGTAGGAGCGCTCATGGTTCGACTTATGACACAAGGATCTGCGGCTGGCCAATCGGAATCATGCCTCAAAATTCGGGGGCGCGCACCAGCGGAACATCCCCCGATGCGGCTTGCTCGAACGGGAGCGCATTGGTGAGAGTCACATCATCATTGCCGGTTGACCCGTGGACTCCAACACGGTGCGCCAGAGCTCCCCGGCAGGATCAACGCGGTTGCAGCCTTGGGCAACGAGTTCAACGGGCAGGTGCACAAACCTGTTATGCCAGCTTGCCACCACCAAACCAGTTTTACCACACATGGCTGCGTGCACTGCGTGCCTCGCCAGTTGAAGGCAGAAAACACGGTCCTCAGGCGTCGCCACCACACCGCGCACTAGATACGCGGGATCCATGTATCGGATATTAACCGGAATCTGTTTCTGCGAAAAATGACGGAAGATTTCGGCCTGCAAAAATCTCCCGATATCCCCGTGCTTCACGTTACCGGATGCGTCCTGCTCCCGATCCACGTCGGCCATCAGATCCTGGCCAGCCCCCTCCGCCACGACGATCAAAGCGTGGGTTCGTGCTGCAAGTCGCCTTTCCAGGCAGGCCAGCAGCCCCTTTTCGCCCTCCAGTTGAAACGGGGCTTCCGGAATTAGCACAAAATTCGCCTCAGCGCTCGCGATTGCAGCTGAGCACGCGATAAACCCCGAGTCGCGCCCCATCAACCGAACCAAGCCGATTCCATTTCGAACCCCTCGCGCCTCGGCGTGCGCGACGGACACCGCACGAAACGCCTCACTAAAGGCGGTAAGATACCCAAAGCTGCGGTCCATGTAGCGCAAATCATTATCGATGGTTTTTGGAATCCCAACCACCGACAAATCCAAGCCGCGCCGGTTTGACTCCAAATAAATCTCGCGCGCGCCGCGCTGCGAACCGTCGCCACCCACGACAAACAAGGCGTTCACACCAAGCTCTTGGAGCCAGTCGACCATCACCCCGACATCTTGCTGGCCGCGAGAGGAACCGAGAACCGATCCGCCCAGATGCTGTATCTTGCTGACCCCCTCGGGAGTGAGGGGGATCGGAGCGTGACCAAGACTCGGATTCAGGCCGGCGTAACCGTAGGGAATGCCGATAAAATTTGAAACGCCGTAACAGTAATGCGCATGCATCACTAGGCTGCGGATCACATCGTTGATTCCCGGACATAGCCCGCCGCAGGTCACCACGGCGAACTTGCATTGAGCGGGCGCGAAATAGATCTCCCGGCGCGGCCCTGCGAGTTCGATAGACTGCAGCACGCCATGCGGCGCCGGAACGCAGTCGTCCAAAAGAACGCGCGCATCCTCAGGAATCCAG
>JBILUQ010000357.1:0-3572 GCA_044370935.1 Chthoniobacteraceae bacterium | reverse complement strand
GCTGCCTTTTGCTTGCGAAGCCATGCATAGAAAGTGACGGGCTTCACTCCCGCCAGCTTTGCGAAACGAGCAGCACACAGGCCGCTTACCGCAAATTCCTGAAGGAGTCGCGCCTTTCGCCCGCCCGCAACCCAAGCCCGTTTCCCTGTTGCGCCTCTCGAAAAATCTTTGCCCGTAGAATCAACAAATGTCATGCCCACACGTGTCTGACATTTTCTCGCCCACGGCTAGGGGTGCTTGGCGTACCGCTTACGTTCGTTTTCGATGCTCATTAGATGGGGTTTACTTTCGTTATGGCCTGCCAGTTCAGTCGATGTCCCGCTTGCGGCTTCGGCCTCGCGGCTTCATTCCGGACATCGCTTTCGGTCGTGAACCGTCTAATTCGACCGGCGGGACTTTCACCCGCGTGGACGCCAGCTTCTCCAGCGCACACCTTAACTCCGAAGTTGAAGACGCGATTTCGCGCTCGCTCGGCTTTCGAACGTTCGAGTTTTTGATTTCAGCGATCCGGTCTCCGGTGAGCCAGCCCTGGTGACTCGGGCGCGGATGGTTTTTGGGCGAAAAAAGCATCTATATCGTACACACCCCCTCTCCAAGGTCTTCGTCAGTGGGCAACTTCGGCGAAGTTGGAATTACCCACTTTAAGACGGCTTCCACCAGAGGATAGTGTTTCTCAAAACCGCCCCAGGCCGATGAAATGTGCAGCACTGCCTTGCGTCCGACCCGCCCCAGAGCGGCGCCTCCAAGAAACACTGCACTTCGGAGCGTTGCCGGTTGCCGGTAAGGCGCAGCTGGATTCAGCGCTTTTTGGTAGAGGCTTAGAAGGTTGAAGACAAAGAGCACCGACAGAAACGCCGCTTCGGTCGCAAAAAACTGCTTCATACAGAACCCGTCCGCGTTGAGCTCGGCTTTCAGCTCTTCGATGCGTTGCTCGATGATGGCACGCTGGTTGTAGTCGCGCCACAACACCTGGGCGTCCTCCGAACGATTGGTTGCCAAGATACGGAATGTGTAGCCGGGCACATCGAGCAGCTTGCGTCCCAGCGCTTGCTTTGTGTCGCGCACCAGTTCGCGCACCACAACAAAACGCCTTGGCTTATTCCATCCAAAGAGCTGGGTTTCGAACTCGCTCACCGCGTAGTTTTCGTCAATCTGGACCCACTGACGGAGCGCTGCCGCCTTGCGTATGATATTGCGCGTCAGGCGCGCGACTACAATGTAGGTAAGGTTGCGCTCCTCGAGAAATTCGAGAAGCTCTTCTGAGAAAAACCCCGAATCAGCCCGCACTGTGCGCAGGTTCCACCCTGCTGGCAGTAGGGCGAGGGCTTCCCTCAGAAAATGGGAGACTCCTCGACTGGCGCTGGTGTTGCCTGCCCGCAGCCAGGCATGAAGAACGCACTGAGCCTCGCCCAAAACGGCCAGCAGGGGGTGATGGCTTTTACGACCGGGGCGCTGCGGGTTGTAGCCTTTTGCCGCACCTTGCTGGCGGCCACTGCGCTGGAAAATGGTGGAATCAAGATCGAGGCTGAAGCCCTCCTGAGGCGGAGCAAAGTGAGGTAAAAGCCAGCGCCAAAGGGGACGCCAGAACGACTCGACGGCGGCTTGGGAAAAGCGTGAAAAGAAGTTGCGAATCGTGTCGGTGCCCGGAAACCGGTCAATGCCCAGCATGGCATGCAGGGCTTTGTCTGCACGTAGCCAGTCGGAGTGGGCAAAGCGACTGGCGCCGACGATTACCGAGAAGAAAAACGCCGTCAGGGTGTGGGCGGGAGGAATGGCGTTAGGGCTGTTTAGTTTGAACGGCATGAATTCTTGAATCGCGTCGGTCAGACGCAATTTGCCGAAGAATTCCACCAAGCTGATGAGGCCGCCGAATGGGGTGATGGGCTTTAAAGTGCCGCGAAAATGAACTTGGCGAGAGCCGAAAAGGGAGAGAACTTTTGAGAGCAGTGTTTTGTGCGGGAGCTGAGGTTGCATTTTGTGTTGCAACTCTTTTCAGCCACAGTATTTCGCACGAGACAATGCCTTTTCTAATTTCGGAGTTCAAGTTCAATGTCCTCCCATCCTGCGGCAAGGTCTTCCTCTGAGAGCTTGCCCAGCGTGGCGACCACGCGTTGGCGAGGGCCAAACTCGGTGCGTATGGTCTCGCACAAGGTCCAGTATTCATAGACCTCGCCGTTGGACTTTTTGCGGTTCTTGCGCAGAAACATGGCACCATGTTCCGCGCTGTTGATTTTCCCAACAAGGGGGTCTTCTCCACTACAGGCACTCGCGCCAATTTTTACTCTGTAGCATGTCCGGGTTTTACCGGCGTCTCTCTGATGCGACATCCGCTTCGTATTCGGGAACAGTCAGAGACAACCATTCAATGAGCTCCGGTTTACTCATCTCATTGAGCCTCGATTTCAGTCCCTCCACGCTTGATAAAACCCCACCGCCATCACAGCGCGCACCATTCATGAGCAGTCGTACCTTTGGATGCTTTGTGACCTGGATGTTCTCAGATTGATGCACCGGCTCCTCATAGAGTTTTTCACCCGGCCGCAAACCAGTGAAATCAATCTTAATATCTTCATCAGGCCTGAATCCGCACAACTCAATCATCTGCCTTGCCAGATCTTGAATCCGGATAGGCTCACCCATATCGAGTACGAACACCTCTCCTCCCCTCGAAAGCAGAGCGCTCTGTAAAATGAGACCGGCCGCCTCGGGGATGCTCATGAAAAAGCGGTTTATCTCAGGATGCGTCACTGTCACCGGCCCGCCATTTGCAATCTGAGCCCTGAAGGTCGGAATGACACTTCCGGACGACCCTAGGACATTTCCAAACCTTACTGCCGCGAAGAGAGTTCCCCGATCCCCTCGTTCCGATTCCATCTGCTGACATGCCCCCCAGATCAACTCCGCCACCCGCTTGGTTGCGCCCATGACGTTGGTAGGATTGACCGCCTTATCGGTTGATACAAGGATACAGCGATGCACCCCGTGACGCTGGGCGCATTGAGAGACCAGCAGACTCCCAATCACATTATTCTGTATTGCCTCGGCCGGTTGCCGTTCCATCATCGGCACATGTTTATGCGCCGCCGCGTGCAAAACCAAAGAGGGTTTATGAATCTCAAAAATCCGATTTAACCCAGGTTCATCCGTCACACTCACTGCTAGAGGCTCCAGAACGCCAACGTCGAAATCACGGAGCAATTCCTGCTCAATTGCATAAAGCGCCGGCTCGCTCCTTTCAACAAGCAGTAGCTTCGCCGGACGCCGCGCCGCCAATTGGCGGCACAACTCGCTGCCGATACTCCCCCCAGCCCCCGTCACCATCACCACCTGCTCTTCTATAAGTTTTTGAATTTCAACATTATCTAACACCTCTGGAGCGCGGCCTAGCAAATCCTCGGGATCCACATGCCGCAAATGGCTCACAGTCACGTTACGGCGCAAAAGCTGGGTGACAGACGGCAGAATGTCATGCTCCACTCCCAGCTCGTTGAGCATCTGGACGGTCTCCTTGATTATCTGAGGAGAGGCGCCGGGCATTGCAATTATTGCCTTAGTGATAGACTCATCCCTTA
>JBILUQ010000039.1:0-19986 GCA_044370935.1 Chthoniobacteraceae bacterium | reverse complement strand
CTCGAAGGATGTTCACTTTTTGTTCCGGGGAGAAGTTACGTCGGGTTCTTTCCATTTCGGGCTCCATGGTGAGCCCACTCTTTAACTCATCTCAGCCACTTTTCCATTTCCGTCTGGAGCAAAACATTCGGTGAGTCGGTTCATCTGCCGCTCTAACATCGCTTTCTCGTTTTCACTCCGCGCCTGACTTCTGCACAGCAGATATTTTTCACCGCCTTCTCCATCGACTGCGGATTTAGTGACGTCCCAAACGCTTTGGCCGTTCTGCAGGCCTGTAAGGGCTCCCCAGTAAAAGTTGAGTGGTAGATTTACGTGATACATTGCATGAGTCCACGTTTGATCCATTTCGGAGCGAGCAAACAAAGGCGTGTCTTTGGTCGCGATCAGACGGTCTTTCCACGTTTCAATCTTGGACTTCTCTCCACTCAGGTGGTGGCCGCGTCCGCTGCCAGCAATCTTGATTCCGACGCCGCCTTTGGCGTTGGCCATGACCCAATTCCATTCCTTGGAAAAACCGCGGTTTTTCTCATCCTCCTCGTCGGGGGTCACGTTGTTAAATAACAAGCTGATCGGTGAGTATCGTGCATCTGATTGAAAGGCTTTTACAAACTTTTCAAAGGACCACAGTCGGAATTGCATCCAGTCGGTAGACTTCGTGGACAAGTCGTATTTTTTTTCAATCGAGTCCCCTTTGTAAGCGCATTCATCGCCTGTACATCCGGTTTTGACTTGAATGAAGGCAATGCGTTCTTGTTTTTCCTTCGAATAACTGCGGATGTGTTTCGCGAATTCCGAGATCAAACGCTCGAAGAACGATTTGTATTCTGGCGAGGGATAATATGGATAAACAGGCCAACTGTCGTGAGGTTGATTGACGGTCTTTACGGAGGGCACGCCATTGGTGTAGATCCATTTTGGCGCATCAGGTCCAACGCTCAGGGAAAGATAGAGGTATTGGTTTCGCTGAAGGGCTGTTTCCAATGCATGGTCTAAAGAACTCCAGTCAAAAGCGCCGGGCGTCTTTTCGATGTCTTTCCAAGCCTGGTTAAACGCCAATCCTTTCAGGAAAGGATAGTCTTTGGGATTAAAGGAGTCGCTTCGATCCCACACCCCATAGGAATTTACGGGTGGAGTGGCATTCAGGGGAAGGGAGGCAAGCGCGCAGATTGCCAAGGCTACGCGTAATGCGGAGGCGGTTTGTGATGTGTCTGATTCTTTCATTTCAGTTTATATGGTTACCTGTTTGGGGTCTGTTGATTAAGGCCGGCTTCGGACATAAAGGAGTTCTCGTGTTCGCTGCGCAATGAAGAGCTAAGCTCACCAACGAAGTCACGACGGTCCCTGACAAGTAAGGAAGAGGTTTTCATGATTTGATGGGAGCGTCGCTCAATGAGGGCTGCTGGCTTTAAACCTCAAAGCTTCACGATTCGCTGTCCCGAATCGGCTTTAGGCTTTGGATCGAAAGCCGCGAGGGTTTGTGCGTCCGGTTTGTCCGCGCCGATTTTAATGGCGTGTTTGACTAAGGAATAGACACGCGGGTGAAAGCGGCCGCCTTGAGCACGGACAGTGTAGAGGATGTCACCGGTGGCATCCTCTAAGACTTGCACGACGGGGTTGGCCCCATTTTCAAAGACGAGTTCCGGCAACCAGCCGAGCACTTCGCGGCCATCGTTTTTTTCCATCGAGACAGTAATCGGCCATCCCGGGAACTGGGCTTTCTCGGCGGCTTTTGCATCGAAAAAGCGCGGCCAGCATTCGAAGGTGATCTGGCGCGTCTTTTTGTCGAAGCGAGCGATGCCGTAACCATCAGCCCGCTGGCGTTCGTTGTTGATGTCGGCCGGGTTGGCGTAAGCCATCATCGAGAGTTTGTTGCCGAGACCGTCTTTAAAATCGCCGGTCCAGGGCAGCGGGCTGTCAGGCACGGGATTCGGGCCGGACTTCTCGTCGAGCGGATGCCACCAGCGGCCGTAGGTCGTGTTCACCAAGGCGGGACTAGTGAAGGAATAGGGTCCATCACCGTGCTCGCGGATGCCTTGCTTCGTCACGACGGCGAGGTGCTGATCACCGCATAGATGCACGGCCCAGGCGCGTCGCATTTCCTCGAGTGCGCGGTTGCGCGGAGTTTGCGGCCAGCCATTGCAGTCAAGATCGGCCAGCAGGCGCTCGTCCTTTTTGCCATGCATGTGCACGGCACCGCAAAAAGAAGTCGCGGAGAGCACGGCTTTCATCTCGCACCCGCTCCAATCCTGCCCCCAATCGCGGAGGAATTTCTCCTGGCGCTCGCCGAGCAACTGCAGGCCAGGAAGGTCCACGGTCTTCGGATCGTAAGTGGGGTCATTGATATGGTCCGGGCGCGGGCCCATCACGGGGATTTTGCCGAACGGACCGGATTTAAATTTTCGATCCTCGAGAATGGCGAAGTCCACGCCACCAACGCGCAAGCGCGTGAAATAGACCGTGATCCCACGCTCTACGGGCGCAGGATCAACCGGGTCAGGGAGATTCCACGCCTGCTGGCGCTGCACCTGGTTCACATACTCCGGTGGATAGAGAAAGCCGCCATCGCTGCCGTCTTCGCGGAGACATTGCCTGCCATTTTCACCCCAGAGATTCGGCTGGCCGACATCGTGATCATCGGGGATGCAAATTGTCGGACGGTCACGCATCACATCGCGGAACTGAAGTCCAAACTCGATCCACCCCGCGGTGTGTTCGGTGTGACGATAGGTCTGATCGCCTGCGAAGAACAACAGGTCCGGATCTTGTGCCCGCAGATGCTCGACGATCTCCGCTCGCAGTCCGCCAGTGCGGCTGGAGTTGCAGGACATGTTGGCGATCACGATCTCATTTTTGTCGATCGGATCACGCCGAATCAGCCCCTCAAACATCGCCTTCTCGCCGTGGCGCACGCGGTAGGCCACGTCCTGCGTGGCATCCCATTTCCCGATCCGGAAATGCGCGCTCCAGCCGGGATAAAGGATCGCTGCCGTGGCTACTTCCACCCATGCACCGTCGCGTTTAAACTCCAGCCTCGCCTGTCGCGCCTCATCGGGTTTCAGCGGAAAAAACTGCGCGGTCAGCTTCAGCACGCCATTTTCATGCGTGTAGAGCGCAAAAGCGGCGACCTCATCACGCGGCACATTCATCGCCGGAGGCAGCGCGGCTTTCCTCGCCGAGGGCACCTTGGCATTCCACCATTCGCCGACGGCGAGTGAGTCCAATTGCGGATACGCTTCGCCATACGGTAGCGCGGCCTCAGCCGCTGCGAATGACAATGTTGAACCGCGCCAAAGCAGAAATGGCGTGAGCTTCAGGAGAAACCGGCGGGTAAGGTTCATGAGAGTGCGTATGTATGCGTTTCGGTCACAGCTTCAGCAGATAGGCGGCGAGATCGGCCACATCTTGGGCGGTAAGGCCGAGCTGGTCAGCGGAAAGCATGAGCGACCTGTTTTTGGCCACCTTTATCGACCTGATGCGGTCGCGCGGGATGAGCTGGGTGATGCCGCCCATGGAATCGAGCATGACAGGATCACCGATGCTGCGGGCGATGCCATCGATCTGCCCCCCATCTTTCAACTCCACATGTGTAAACTCATAGCCGTGCGCGATACCTTGCGACGGATCGGTCACAGCCACCGCAAAGGCCTCCACCCCCTGATCCTTCACCCAACCCGCGAGGTCAGGACCAAACGACACGCCGACACCTTCGAGTTGATGACACATGATACAGCGGGCTGACGCTGCTTTGCCACGCGAGCCGTCACCAGCCAATTTGGCAAGTTCAGCAGGAGCGGGCAGCTTGGATCCCTTCATCACGGCAGGTGCGATGACGTTTTGGAGCACGATCTTCTCCGGATCATAGATGCCGCGGGTTTTCAAAAGCTCCCTCGTACCGAGGTTTTTCCACTGATCCATACCACGATTGAACAGCCACCATTTGGCTTGTGTGGCCAGCGCGGTATCCGTTCCGCCTGCGATGTCCACGATGGTCATCACCGCCTCTTTGTTGCCAATGAAAGCGAGCGTGTCGAAAGCGAGTTGACGATCCTGCGGTCTCTGTGCGCTGGACTTCGCGCGCTCCATTAATCCTGGCACAGCAGCGGGAGCAAGCAGCCGCCAGGTGATGCGGGCAAAAGTTGGCGTCCATTGCAGCGCTGCCGGTTGAGTCTTCGCCAGTTCGGCCCACACGTCGGACTCAATGCCATCCGCAGCCATGCCGCAGGCTTCCAGATAGTGTCTATCCGAGTCGTCGGTGAACTTCGCGAACAGCTGAAGCACCAGATCGCGCTTATCCGAGCTTTTGATGTCATGCAGCACAATCGCTAACTCGCGACGCACGGCGGCGCTTGTATCGGCTATGAGTTCGCGGATGACCGGCAGCACATCGGCACCCGCATTGCGCAGAGCGCGAAAGGCGAGCAAACGTTGTTCTGCATCGGCGTGCTTCAGACGCTCGCGACAGAGCGCGTTGCCTTTTTCACCCAGCAACGGCAACAGCCACACCGCGCGAGCACTGATCCAGCGATTCTTTTCAGCGAGCAAAGCCTCCACAGCGGGCAGTGCCTTATCTCCCGCTGCTTTCAACTGATTGAAACCAGAGTGACGCACATGCACCGAGGGGCTTTTGAGTAGCGTGATGGCGTCCGTGATCGTGTCGCCGGTGAGCTTGGCGATTGCGGATTTGAATCCCTTCGGCGCGATGCGATATACGCTGCCAGAAGTCGTCTCATCGTTGTCATTGTGCCCGCCCACGCCGCTGTCGAACCAGTCCGCCACATAGAGCGCGCCATCCGCGCCCACCACAACATCGGATGGCCGGAAGAGCGCATTCTCGGGCGAGGCGAGAATCTCGGAACGCTTACCAAGCTCCATCGCGGCCCCATGGCCGAGCTTTGGCCGATAGCTCAGAATTACACGCTGACGCGCCTCGGCACTTAGCAACGTTCCAGCATATCTCTCCGGCAGCGCACCGTTTTCATAGACCACGATCCCCGTCGGTGAACCATTGCCATAGACGTCACCCGCAGGAAGTGAGCCTGGATCCTCCTGCCGCCAGTGGGCGGTGGGAACTGTTTGTCCCGGGCGTTTGTCGGCCTGCCAGTTTCGTTGCCCGTTTCGGGAGAAGTAACCCATGAAGCCGCCTTCCATGAGCCAGGTGACACGGCATGCAGGCGGGTCGTCGTTGTCATTTTGAAATACGTCGCCAAACGACGAGAGACATGCCTCATAGCTGTTCCGGAATCCGTGACCAACAATCTGGACGCCCGATCCATCTGGATTAAAGCGCCCGAGGGCTCCACCGACCCAGACATGGCCGTCGTCGCTGGCTTTGCCGGCATACTCCTCAGGGTTGTTGAACCACTGAGGGGTGCCGCCGCCGCTATTGTAGTAGGGGCCGCCGAGTCGAAACGTTTTGCCGCCCTTATCCGTGATCAGCGCACCCGTGTTGCCTTGATTGAAATACCATTTTCCATCCGGTCCGGCGATGACGGCATGAAGGCTGTGATCGTGATTTCGTGCATTGAATCCCGTCAGAATTTCCTCACGCTTGTCCACGGTGGGATCGAAGATGAGGTCACGATTGACATCCGTGTAAACAAAGATGCTTGGCGGCTGTGCGACGACGATTTTGTTGTCAAATACGCTCACGCCCAGCGGCGAGACGAGCGCCTTGTCCTGCACAAAACAATGCGACTTATCCGCCTTGCCATCACCATCGGTGTCTTCGAGCACCATGATGCGATCGCCCTCGGCACGCCGCGTGACATGCTTGCGATAGTTCACCCCCTCCGCCACCCAGATGCGCCCTCTGGCATCGGTGTCTATGTTGGTGGGATTGAAAAGCATTGGCGATGTGGCCCACAGAGTGACTTCCAGGTCGTCGGGCACCTTAAGATGATCCGCAGGGACGCTCGTTGGAGTTGCTTGGCCGATTGCGTTGCTAAGCGGTGCCAGCAAGAGCGTGGCGACGATGTGAGATAGTGTTTTCATCAGGTTTTGTGGCGTTCGCCGGTGCGTCGCTTATTCCGGCTTCAACTTCCCGCGTGGCTTGCCTTGCTCCGGCGCGTCGTAGTGCGGTGAGGGCGTGTGTTCCTTCGCCATGACGTCTTCGATCTTGTGAACGATGTCGGGATGAACCGCGGCGATGTTTTGCTGCTCTGCGGGATCGGCTTTGAGATCGTACAGCTCGAGCAGGGCCTTGGTGCCGAGCCTGTAGCCTTTCCAATAGCCCAAGCGGACGGCCTGCTGGAAGTAAGGCTCGTAGATTTCGAAGTAGAGCGACTCACGCAGCTCTTGCTGACCCCTCCCGTGCAATGTCGGCACGAGGGAATGACCATCGAGGCCCTTCGGTGCGGGAACTCCGACGAGGTCTGCCGCTGTGGGCAAAAAATCGACGAACGAGGTCAGCACTTCGCTGGTCGTGCCTGGTTGAATCCTCCCGGGCCAGCGCGCGATGAACGGTGTGCGGGTGCCGCCTTCGTAAAGCAGCCGTTTGTAGCCGCGCAGCCCTCCGGTGCTGCCAAGCGACTCGACGAACTCAAGGTTGGCGCCGTTATCGGAACTGAAAATCACCAGCGTCTTCTCATCAATGCCGAGGTCTTTCAGTTTCTGCATCACGCGACCGACATCCCTGTCCACGAGAGCCACCATCGCAGCGTAATTTCTGACATCTTCCGTCCACGGTTTTTGTCCGAAGACGGGATTCTCGGGAATGACAAAATCCCCATGCGGCGGAGTCCACGCGGCATAGCAAAAGAACGGGCGATCCTTGTTTTGCTCGATGAACTTGAGCGTCTCACCGGCGATGCGCGTGTGGGAATAGTCTTCCCATAGGTGCCTTCCGGATTCTTGGTAAGGCACGTCGTCGCTGTTCCGCACCAAATGGTCGGTGTAATAATCGTGCGCATGTTTCTGGTCGTAGTAGCCAAAGAACACATCAAAGCCCTGCTTCTCGGGCACACCGGTCGTGCCTGGGTTGCCAAGTCCCCATTTACCGAAGCCGCCGGTAGCATAACCGGTATCGTGCAACAAACGCGCCACCGTCATTTGATCGGGCGGAAGAGAGAGCAGGCCCGTCTTGCTCTGATTGGCGCGGCGCAACGCATGGCCCGTGTGCTGGCCTGTCATCAGCACGCACCGCGATGGCGCACACACCGCGCTGCCGCTATACGCACGCATGAATTTCATCCCTTCAGTGGCGAGGCGGTCAATGTTCGGCGTGCTGCCATACTTACAGCCGTAGGCCGAAAAATCACCAATCCCCGCGTCATCGGCGAGAATAAAGATAATGTTGGGCCTTTCAGAAGCAGACCCCGCGGCGAGGGAGGCGAGCCATGTAGCGGCAAAGAGAGCAAAGGTGAGTTTCATGTTCAGATTACTTTTCTGTCGAGGTTTCTGCCGCAATGACTTTCACATCATCCACCCAAACTTGTCTTGGTACGGAGAGGCGGACCATTCGCTTGGTCGGATGCGCCACTCCTTCGGAAGTGACGGATGCCACCAGCTTTCCTTCAATGGAGACAGAGACCATGCTGCCGGTGATTTTCACGAGTAGTTCATGCCATTTGCCTGTCTCCAGAGTGTTTGAGAACGTCTTCTTTTGCGATGCGATGAACGCTTTCTGCTCAGGCGTTAGCGTCTTGGCTTTCCACGCCTCGTGGAACTTCATATTCATCATCCCTGATTTCTTGTCATCCACCACGACCTTGGCAGTGCCAACATCGATTTTGAACAAGTGACCGGAATGGACTTCCTTGCACTCTGGATCAGCGATATCCAATCCGAGCACATCCTTTTCATCCTCGAGCATGAAACGCATCGCCACCGTGCCGTCGCAAAACTCGGCGTCATGACCGAGCGTGACCGCGTGATCCGCAGTGGCGTGCATCGTTATGTGCAAGGCACCGTCTTTAAGATCGGCTTGTTTGTGGCCTCCTGCACGATTCACGCTGTTCGTGCTCCAGCCACCGCCGATCTCCTCATGGGCTTCCTGCGACTCGCTCCGGTCGAACTTGTCTTCAAAGATTAGCTTTTCAGCGTGGACGGATGGCAGCACGGCGAGAGTGAGTGCGACGATGAAGCTTCTCATAAATAGGTGAAGGTTTTGATGCGAAGGCTGCGTTTCGCAACTACCGGACCACGCAGTACAATGGCGGTCCGTGCGAGTCGAACCACTCGAAACCAAGTTCAAAACCGGCGGTGATTTGCAGGAAGCCGCCTTGCGGCGTGACCGAGGCGTTGAGTTTTATTGCCTGCGTCAATCGTGTTTGCAGCAAGGCGCTCGCGCTGGTGACTTCTCCGGACATGGTTCCTTTTCTGAGAAAAAGCTGCCTCGGACCGGCTTCGGCCGCAAGCAATTCGAAGCCACGGCACGCGAGCAGCGCAAACAGCTTCATCAAGAATCGACGCGTGAGCTTCATGCCTATTTTAGGCTGTCATAAACCTTTCTGATCAACTCGGGATCGATCTGGCCACGTTCGGCCTTCTCGCTGTATTCTTTTCCCATCTGCCTGATCTGAGCCATGGTCTTGCGGAGACGCTTCTTGTCGATCTCGTTCTCGATAGCCTCGGGCTCGTCCTGCTTCGGCAGGTACGCACGAAGTTCGTCCACGACGGGTTTCAGTTCGGCATCGGTGATCAGATTGCGATGCTCCATCGGATCGGCTTGATGATCGTAGAGTTCCTCAGTGCCATCCGCATAGCGCGTGTAGCGATGCGTGGCCGAGCGCACGGAGTGATTTCGGTAGCCCATCGTGGTGAGGGTTGGAAAACCAGGCTCGGAAGGGGCTGTTTGCCATCCGGCGAAGCTGCGACCATCCAGGCCCTCCTTTGGCGGCAATCCGCACAGCTCCACCAGAGTCGGGTAGAGATCGAGGAGGTTGGCGATACGGTTTGACTTCAATCCCTGTTCCGAAAGGCCTGGCACGCGAATAATCAGCGGCACACGGGTGGACTCCTGCCAGAGTTCGGTTTTGCGATAGCGGAGCTTCTCGCCCAAGAACCAACCATGATCACCGCAGACGATCACGATAGTGTTCTCCGCGTAACGACTCTTCGCCAGCTTATCGAGCACGACGCCGATGCAGTGATCGGCATACGAACATGCAGCGAGATAACCCTGCGTCACCTGCTTGAACTGATTCGCCTTCTGCACTCGGAGAAAGTCCTCCGTCGGCCCGAATTTCTTTTTCCCGCGCGGAGTGAGGATATCATCCAGATCATCGGGCACGATCTCGGGCACCTGCACTTGATCGAGCGGGTGCATGTCAAAGAACTCCTGCGGCACATGAAACGGCAGATGCGGCTTCGAGATGCCCACGGCCATGAAGAAAGGCTTGTCACTGAAGTCGCGATCGAGCTGCTTCGCCGCCCACGCGCAGGTTAGGTAGTCACTCGTTTGCTTTGTCGCAGTAACCGTCGGCCCCCAATCAAACTCTCTCGACTCTGCATTGGGCTTTTGGCCATCGAGCATGGGCAGCTTGTTGAGCGGTAGATTCGCTTTATCCAAGCCATCGCCGCCGGAGTTCCGCTCCCACTCATCGAAAGCCCACTGGCCTTCATCCATGCCGATCCAGCTAGGATGCTTGTGGAAGATCTTTCCGCTCGATAGCGAGTGGTAACCGTGCTGCGAGAAATACTGCGGCAAGGTGATCGCCTTCGCCGCAATGGGCGATGCTTTCAGGTTGTTGCTGTTGCCATAGACCCCAGTAGTGGAAGGACGCAGCCCCGTGAGCATGGCCGAGCGCGACGCACAGCACACCGAACCGGGACAATACGCCTGCATGAACACCGTACCGCCCGCCTGATTGGCCAGCCGGTCCATGTTCGGAGTCTTCGCCTGGGGATGTCCACCGAAGACTCCGACCCAGTCGTTCAGGTCATCCACCTCAATGAATAGCACGTTAAGTTTCGCCGGTTGCGCATGCAGTAGCGCCGTCGGCGCAGACAACAAGACTGCGAGGAGTGTTAGGATGGGTCTCATGGTTGGCTCGATTCGGATTTGTGAACAGAAGGATCAAGGAAGCGGCTGCAGCTCGATGAGCGACACCTGCACGTCATCAAGATAGTGCGCTGCCTTCGGCGAGGTTTTGTCTGGCGTCCTCACGCCGAAAAAAAGCACGAGGCTGCGGGCCACGCGCGGCACTTGGATCTTCAAGCGAAGAGTCTGCCAGCGATTGCCGCCTCCCATAACATCCAGCCCTCGCGAGGCCGAAGCAATCGCCTCATCCCGGTGATCAAACCACGCAGCATCCAGATTCTCACGCGCCTCCGCGGCCGCAAAGGCGCGGAGCATGTATCGCACCTCAGCCCCGGCATGAGCTGCAGCGAACGAGGCCGTGATTTCGATCTCTCGCATCTCGCCACTCGCACTCGACGGCAGCGATGTGAGATCCAGCACCTGATAGACGATGCGCGGCGAACCTTTGGCTGATGGTTCAAGCCGGAGCATGAACTTGCCCTGTTTCGCCTGGACTTCATTCTCCGTCGTCACCACCCGTGCCTCATCACCACCCCAATGCGCAGTGGCGTCAGGGAATCCCTTTGCGAGCGCTATCTGCGGATCTTCAAAACTCGGCTCCACCACTGCCAGCGGCGTCTTGTTTTCAAAACCACGCTGCACCACGAATCCAAACACTACTGAGGTACAGAGCATGCCAAACACAATCCCCGCGGCCGCAGCAGTGAGCGGACGCCAGCTAAGCCAGCGGGCGGGCTTTGGCGAGCCAACTCGACTCGCCATCGCTTGTTCCGTTGCCTCCTGTCGGAGCGCCGAATCCAGATTGCAGCGTTGCCGATAGTCTTGACGCGCTTCACCACTGTATTGCAAAGCAGCCTCCAGCTCGATGGCTTCTTCCTTGGAAATTGTGCCCAGCAAATGCAAATTGATCAACTCGCGCCAGCGGGCCCGGTTCGGTGTGTTGGAGGATGGCTCACTCATGACAGGATGGAGTTGGAAATTTTGTTTTGCACGCACTGCGCGAGCTTTTCACGCAGACGTCCGAGCAACTTGTAGAGACTGTTGATGCTGCATCCGGCTTCCTCTGCGAGCCGCGTCACCCGTCCCTCTCCCGCATACGGAGCGAGAACCAACTCGCGATGATGCGCCGCCAGCTGCGCTAAACAAACGCTCAAAGCCTCGCGCTCCTGCTCCCAGACATCCTCATCCAACTCGGCCGCCTCACTGGCCAGCAGTTCGATGAGCACATCTCCAAACACGTGCCGGTCCCGCGCATGATCACGCCGCACCCGTAGCGATTCGAAACGAACAATCATCTTGGCCCAAGGCAAAAAGTGGTCCGCCGAATCCAGCTGTGAGAGCTTCTTCCACATCACCACACTGCTTTCTTGTATCACTTCATCCACAGATTCCCAGGTCGGCAGCATCACCCGAGCAAACGCACGCAGCGCCTGCTCATGCTTCACAAAGAGCCGCAGAAAGTCGCTTTCGGGGATGGGGACAGGTTCAGGCATCACGTTGTCGTAACCTTTACTACCGGACTGGACTAACCCTGCCGAAAAAAGATCGAAATTAAATGTGACAGCTCATTAATGGGAAAAATCAGGGTAACTGATTTGCTGCGCAGCAGCACAACTCCGAACATCCGACGTTGCAATAGCCTATTCGACTCAACCTTGAATTGAGCCACTCAGACGAAACCCATCCAACCAATGCTCTTATTTGAGCGGAAACAACAGCAAGCAGCTGAAAGTTTTTGCACAATCGGCCCTGAGTGTGGGTAGTTCTATCGTCATTCAGCAAAAACCAGCGCAGCTTCCACTGCGCATCATGAGCATCATTGGTATTACGACGACTGACGCACCAGAGGGCGCCTTTGGCCGTTTTCCTTAATTGGCATTATCCCGCTTACCAACCTTACGCATTGCTTTTTCGTAATCTCCCTAGCGGGAAATTTCAAGCTCAAGTGTGACTAACCTCATAGCAGGAAAATGCTTTTCGCCCCATCTGCGAAACTCGCGCGCGCGGCATGATCGCAAGGCACCCGAAATCATAAGCACTGGTGTGGAGGCTATAAGAACATTGGCAACAGTACGCTCTAATCAGAATCGTGCGCTAGCACGGATCCGTGCGGAATGAGGTCGCCGGCAGGCCGTCTTGATTAAAGAGGTTGACCCAAGGGCGCCGGACGGACCAGCCGTAGCGCACCGCTGCCGGCTTCGCAACCTTCGGGCTGCTCACCACGACCGAGTCGCCGTCGATCACCGCGTCGGCCCAATAGAACGTCTTGTCGGCAGCAGCGATGATGAAACCTTGCAGCTTGTCGCTGTGCCCGGCCGCGAGACCCTTGCCGACATGCGTGAACTGGATGCGCACTTTGTCGCCTTCAACGGCGTGCGACTTGTAGATCGGCCCGTAATACTCGACCGGCTCGCGGTAAGTCATGCCGCGCGCGAGCGCCGCGGCGCGGGCGCCGTAGCCTGACTTGTTCACCGGATGCGTCATGCCGCCGAGGTCGGAGCTGATCACCATGCCGGTGTTCGGGTAGGTCATGATGCGCACGTGAGTTTCGACCGTGGAACCGTCGAGCGTCGGGCCGTCGACCGTCTTGGAGAGCTGAGCTTCCGTGAGGAGTTGGAACTTCTCTCCCTTGTTGGTCACCGGATTGTTCAAGTCCCAAGCACAGCCGCCGCCGCTAGGCTTTTGCACGTAGAGAAACGCAAACTCGCCAGCTTGCCAATCGGCCCGCCAACCGCGAATGAGCGCGCCCATCATTCTGTATTGATCAACGCCGCCGATGGCCGTGCCGCTTTCCCCTTGGTCCCACAACACCCCGCGCATGCCGTAGCCGACCAGCGGACGAATATGAACCTTGTACAAATACCCGGGGTCTTTGCCGTTGATCGTGCCCGGAGGCGCGGGAGGGAGCGGCGTGCGGCCGACTTGATTGCCTGCGGCTTTGGCGGCCTCGGCCCCCTTCTTCCACACAGGCAACACGCGCTCGTGGAAGTCGGCCACTTGCTTGTCGAACGTCTTCGCATACTCGACGACAAGCGCCTGACAAGCTGCGTCTTCATTGAACCTCTCATTACTGATCCATGCGCCCGACGGCGTACCGCCGACCGCTCCGAGCATCATGCCGACCGGCACATTGATACCTTCCTGAAGCCGCACAGCGAAGGCGAACAAGATCGCGGAGAAGTTCGCATTCGCTGCCGGCGACGACACGGTCCAACCGGTTTTCGCCGTGCAGCCGCGAATCGTCGGGTAGGCCGTGGCCGCAATTTGCGCTAGTATCGGATCGTTGCCGACGTACATCCGCACCAAGCCAGCCATGTTCGATTGGCCCGAGCCGACCCACACTTCGCCGACGAGCACGTCCGTCAGCTTGATCGCGTTCTTACCTGCGATCGTCAGCTCATCAGGTCCGCCGGCCTCAAGACCTTTCAGTTCGACGCGCCACTTGCCCGCAGCGTCGGCAGTGGTCTTCAAGGTCTGATCGCGGAATTGCACCGTTACCTCTTCGCCCGGCGCGGCGGTGCCCCAGATCGGCGCTTTGGACTCGCGCTGCAACACCATGTGGTCGCTGAAGAACGGCGGCAACGCCACCTCGGCCTGTGACACCGAAGCGGAAATTGCGAACAGCGCGAAGAGCGCATAACGCGCGGCGAAACGAGAGTGCATGGCGGGAATCATGTGAGCGGGTACGGTAGAAAGCGGCAACTCGCGCGCGCGGTGTCTATCAGCGAGGGGCGCGCTAAATGGAGAATTGCTTTTGAGAGTCCGGAACATGGAGCGGATTTCCCCGTGTTCGACCTCGTTCCGATTGAAAACTTAGCAACTTGTCACCAGCGATACGTTTTTTTCCGTAATCCATTAAGCATCTGTGTTGGCAGATCTTGGCAAAGGTGCGCGCTCACCCGGAAATTTGGGCGCGTTGCTTTCTTCCCTTGTCAGACCCGAAAACAAACAAGGGTCTGCGCAAAAGATCAGTCGGTAAACACGTTTTCGTAGTCGGGAAACGGATCCGGGGATTGAGGATCGTCTGCCTCCCAGTGCTTGGGAATAGCTGGGGGCAGTCCCCTCGAGGGGATAAAAACCGGCAATCGACTCCACAAGTTGACATGACGCGGGATTTTTTCGATCAACTTCATCTAATCAATCACCTCAAGCACTCGCATCCGGTGCTGGCAATGCGGGAAAATCAGCGGGGCGGGGCGCCAGAATTTGAGAATGAAATCCTGCCATTTTTGGGAAGGCAGCTTCGCAGGCGGCAGCGTGCACGGCGGACGCAGCGGATCCGCCGGAACACCCCCGTTTTGGACGCGATGCCGTTGACCGCGCATTTTGTTGGAGTACCAGCCGTGGAAACCGGTCATCCGCGTGCCATTGTCCGGAATGTGCTGTTTGATCGTTGCCAGAAAGTCCGCTCTGGTAAGAATCTCGAAGTTGCGGTGGAGCTTCGGATTCAATTTGAAGCGGTAGATGACCTTCTCGCCTCCGGAATGAAGCGTCATTTTGGCGACCGATAACAGGTCGCGCAGAATATAATGGGCAGGTTGTTCAAGAACGGCCTTGTTTTCGGGCGGAATGCTTTCGCCGTGATGCACGTTGAAGCCGCTATTCTCACAACGGATGCGTGCGAAACCGCGTTCCAAAGTGCGGCAGTTCAGGAAATTTGCGACGACCTACAGAATAGCGGGACGCAGCAGGCTGTAATGTCGCGCTGCCTTCCGTCGCGGTTGCTGGATTCCTTGAGCGTGTCATACGGCCATCCCTTGAACGCCGCTTACACAAACGCCGCCTCAATCCATTTTAGCGCGCCCAGCGACGATAGCGCACCAGCGAGTTGCGGAAGCGGAGCAAAAAGCAAATGCTTGCGAATACTAGACGTCGTAATGATATCTGAGCTGAGCAATGGGAATGCTTCCCCCCACTGCTTTGTAGACGATCCAATGTTCGGAATCTATCCGCCGAGACCAATATCCTCGAAAGGCGTGTTTACGCTTTTTGCGCGTTGCGCTGCGCTGTTTGGTTGCTGGTGTTCCCCTAGTGAGCGGCTGAGTGGAAGCAATCGCGCTTTTGACCGGATTTCTGCAGTTCGCGCGCGCGACAATCCCGGGGGGCGCACTAAAGCAGAATTGGCCTTATTTGGTTTTCAAATTTCGCTCGGATGTATCGTTTAGCTTTGTCCCATCGAGCGTGATGTCTTGGGCAGCTTCCAGTCCGACCAAAGGGCTACCGCTGGTGGCATCGGACTTGGTGTGATGCGCTGGATCGTGCAACGTATTTCCTCTCAATTGCACTCGAGCACTATGGCGGAGCAATATGGCTTGGCGGTCGGCGTTGTCATTCGGTCTGGCGATGACTGTGGCGCAGATAGGTGAGTCGATGAAGTTGTTTTCAATGCTCGAGTCTCGGATGCCTATCAGGTTCATTGCGGGTCCGCCGCTACGGGTGAAGGCGTTGTCCGTAATGCTGAGGCGCTCGCTTGGCGGGTTGCCGTCTTTGCCTTGGGCGTTGTGGGCACGGGCATCGATGGCGGGGCTGTGGGGGCGTGGGCTGACATCGACAAAGGTGTTGCCGGCGATCGTGATGTCGCTTGGGATTCCGCCCACGAGGCCCATGCCAGTGTTGAGGCTTATATTGCTGCCCATGCGAGTGAAGGTGCAGCCGCGCACTGTGCCGGGGCCAGACATGATGAGCAGGCGCTGGAAGTTGTCCTCCCATCGGCAGTTTCGCACCAGCCAGCCTGCGCATTCGTGATCGAGCCATTCAGCCTGCGCTTCTGCAAATGGCGTGGCGTCTTGATCGAGCGTGAGTTGAAACTCATCAATCGCAACGAGTCTCGATTCGCCGAGAAACGCGCCGGTCTTGCGATGTATGAATCGCAGACGATCACCCGGGCGAGCGTTGTTCAGTGTAGGCCGCAGCGAGGCATTCGTCTCCAGCGTGACTTGAGTGCCAGACACAGCTTTCACTTCTGTCGACATAGGTGATCACGGCCAGCGTGATGGCAAAAAGCAGCACGACGCTGCGAGTCTTGGATGGGGCGGATGAATTCAATGGGAGACTCGTTTGTAGCGGTTGCTTGTGAGGCAGGTCACGGTTGGAACTCAATCCAGTTCAACCCAAGCACGGTGTTCGGATCCGTGCAGTGCGCGACAACGCAGACGTCGGTGAGCCCTGTGGCATTCGCGAGAGTGGCGGGCAGTTCCAAAAACTGCCCCTCACCGGTGGGAGTGACCTCGAGGGTTGCAAGCAGCGGACCGGCGGGCGAACCGCTGCGCAGCTCGAACATACCTCCTCTCCCGCCGAAGCATCCGGCCCTCGCCTTGATGTGTCTGATATCCGCGAGATTCAACTCCTGCCAGAGAATGTGCGATCCATCTTTGAAATGACCCAAAATGCCTTGCTCGCCCTCAACGGACTCAACGTAGGTCATCCCGTGATTTTTGTCATAGAAAGCTGCTTTTTTTCTTCGGGAATGGAGCACCACCGAGGCTTCCCCGCGCAGCCGCGCCATGGTCCCCTTTCGGCCGTCGTCGGTGTAGGAAGCGTTGAGAATCAGGACACCTTCGTCCACGCGCGCGCCCTTGGAAGGTTTGCGCGGCGCGGTGAATGATCCCATCGAACCTGACTTTGGAGGGCTGGCTGGGTCATTCTTGAGCGCGAGAACCCAGGACACCATTTGGCGGATTTGATCGAGGGTGTGCTGTGGGTGCGGCGGCATCGGAATCTGGCCCCAAACGCCAGCGCCTCCTGCGAGAATTTTTTGAGCCAAACGTTCTGCGGCTTCCGCGTCGTCTTTATATTTCAGGGCGACGTTTTTGTAGGCGGGACCGGCGGAAGGGGTATCCGCCATATGGCATGCAAAGCAGGTGCTCGAGCGCATCATGGCAAGCCCGGCATCGACCAATGCGGCGTCGCCATCGATTGAGAAGCGGCGTCCGCGAAATTCGCCCTGCACGGCGGCGTGTTCGGCCTTCACTTCGTCGCCATCGGTTTCTTCGATCGCGAGCTTGTACGAAATCGGAGTGTCCCATTCAAAAAACGAACCCTGCGCAGGAGACTCGAACCGGATTGTGGGCCTTCCGTTTCCTACGTGGACGGTTTGTTTGCTGGTGGCTTTGGCTCCGCTTGGGTCGGTGACGGTGACCGCCACCTCGTAGCTGCCGGGCTGTTTGAATTGATGCGTGAATTTTTCGCCGCGTGTCGTCTTTTGTTCTGAGCCTGAGACGGTCCAAAAGAATTTTAGCGGATCGCCGTCGGGATCGCGGGACGCGGAAGCGTCAAAGCTGAGGGTGAGAGGTGCCGTGCCAGCAGTCTCGCTTGCAGCCAGCGTTGCGGACGGAGGCTGGTTGCCGCGGCGGTAAACAATCCGAACAATGCGGCTGTCGTTGTTCTCCCACCACTGGTCGCCGTATTCGATCATGTAAAGCGCGCCGTCCGGGCCGATTTTCATGTCGACGGGGCGGCGCAGATTAAACGCTGGAATGAACGGTTCGATTTCCGGCCCCGGAGTGTCGAGTTTGACGGTTTGGATCCAGTTGCGCATCCATTCGTAGATGAAGAGACGGCCGTCGAGGGCCTCTGGCAGTTTGACGGCCGATGGATTTGCCGCGTCAAAGTGATAGACAGGGCCCGCCATGATGCTGCGTCCGCCACTTCCAAGCGTTGAAAATTCTTTCGACTGCAGGTTTGAGTACCAGATCAGCGCAGGTTTTGCAGGGGGCAGTTTTTTGATGCCGGTGTTGCGTGGCGAGAGATTTTCAGGTGATTGCGGGTCGTAGCGTTTGATCTCTTTGTTTGTGTTGAAATCGTATAGTGGCAGCGCCTCGTTAGGGCCGACAAACAGAGGCCAGCCGAAGTTGCCGGCGATTTTGGTCGCATTGATCTCTTCGTAGCCGGCCGGAGTGACGCCAAGCTCGGGGAGCACGTTGGGGCCGACGTCGCCGAAGTAGAGCGTTCCCGTTTTGTCGTCCACGGATAAGCGGAACGGATTGCGCACGCCCATCGCAAAGATCTCGGGCCTGCCATCCTTGCCGTCCGGGAACAGGTTGTCTTTCGGGATTGAGTAACCGCTTTTCGGGTTGGGGTGAATGCGCAGTATTTTGCCGCGCAAATCCTGCGAGTTTGCGGCGGAGCGAAATGCGTCCCAATTTTTCCGATCCGGCCGGGTGTCCTGGGGCAGGCCGGGATTCCAGTGGCAATTGTCGCCGTTTCCGATGTAGAGGTCGCCTTTCGCGTCCATCCACAGGGCGCCTCCCATGTGAAAGACGTGTTCGGTGTCATACGTCCAAGACAACAACTCTTGTTCTGAGGAAGCGGGCATTGCTCCATCTGTGACCGTGAATCGGCTCACTCGCATGGTTCCCTGTTTTTCAGACGGGCAAAACAATGCATACAAGTGGCCGCTTTTTTCAAAGTCGCGCGCCACGGCGATCCCGAGCAGCCCGACTTCGCCCTTCGCGTGCGTTGGAATCGTGCCAAGGGTGCTGACGCCGCCGGATTTTGAGTCGAGCCGTTTCACCGCGCCCCAGAATTCGGCGAACACTACATCCCCGCCAGGCAGTACTTCCATTTGGATCGCGTCACGCGCTGCCGGTACGAGCACCTCTTTTTCGAACCGATTGGGATCAGGGTTTTGCTCGGCTACGCAGGTGGCGATGAGCTGAAAGACGACCGCGCAGCAGGAGCCGGCAGCGGCCAACCGACGGGGGGTGGGCGGGGTGAAGTTCATGGCTTCAGTAAATCAAACGCACCGGTTGAGCGGCCCGCGGTACAGCGCAATCGGCTGGGGCGGCGGTTTAAATGGGGGAATTGGTCGACGCCAGAGGTCATACCAATGACGCCCCGATGTCAAGGCAGGTGGTTTGGATGCTTTCGCGCGACATTCGGGCGAAATGTCCCTCAAGATTCGGTTGCGGAACCGCCTGCCCAGCGGGCCGCGAGTTCAAATTCATTCAAGAAAGCAAAAATCCGCGTGGTGCTTTATAGAATTTCGAGCAACCCGCTGCGTCCCCAAGCACAGGGCCTTGTTCAGGCAGAGGACCCGTTCGGTTCAGAGTGATGGGGCATCAGTTTTGAAAAACAGCCTGCGCAGGAGTATCCGGCAGTTTTCACCATCGAGAGTGATCGCTTGTGTCGACTCCAGCCCGACTAGTCGCCTTCGGCGCCGAGTTGGCGAAAAAGCGCAGGTGCAGCCATCCGCCCGACACCCGAGACAGCGAGCCCTGAGAAAAAGGTGAACGTCAGGGATTGTGCAAAAATCAGACGCGCTTGAGTCGATTTCTTCGACTGGAGGGCGTTTGCGATGAGTGTGGTGGCGCCCTGACTGAGACCGCTTACTATGGCAAGCGGCAGAAAAAAACCGGGAAGGACAGCAACAGTGCCGCGAGGGCGTCCGTGCTCAAGAGTCCAGCGCAATACGTGTCCACGAAGTGGAACATTGTATTAAAAAACATCCCGATACTCGCCGGCAGTGCAATGCGCCAGGTGAGCTGGTTGATGGGATCGGAAGTTAGCGAGAGAGGCCGTTCCATTGTCACCTTGAAATCGTTGCCATGCCAGCGCCCCTCAAATGGTCCTCGCAGGTAGGAAGACGCCGAATATTTCGAAGTCTCCCATGTTCAAAGTTAGCAGACGGGTGATCCCAGCCGCGTAGTAGGTTGCTGCCAGTTGAGTGTCGAGCAAACGCTTGCGCCCAAGGCGATGCTGTCGCAGCCAAAGCAACCCCAGGCGGGTCGAGTCTAGCGAGGGATAAATAGGTTTCACTTCGCTCGCTTCCCACCAGCCATTTGCCTTTTCGAGCGCCTCATCCATGCTCAGCGGAGAGGCAAAGCGGCGTGGATCCGTGACCACGTGGACAAACTCAGTGAGGACCTGTGGCGCCAAGGCAAGCGGTTGCGGATGATTGCCCAGGGCCTCGTTTAACCAAGCTCGAGCGGCTTCGTGCCCCGGGACTTCGCGTAGTTCGGCTTGGACGAGGAAGCTTGTATCAAGTCCGTGGATCATGAAGTTCCAAG
>JBILUQ010000255.1:0-5690 GCA_044370935.1 Chthoniobacteraceae bacterium | reverse complement strand
GGGTTGCGTGCGATCCTGCATCGAGCGCTTCATTCCAGTCGTCCTACGGACTCCTTGCATTGCGCACTCGATGCAGGCAAAAACACCCCTGATCCGGTGTCATGACTTCTGAGTCAACGACTCCACCGCTCCGGACTCTCTCCGGTGTCATTTACTTTTGAGTCAACGGGGCAGAAGAATCTAAACTGCGGACCTGCGAGCGGCTTGCGAACGTCATCTCGGTCTATTGCATCGTGAGTTGGCGGATTTTTGGCTCACAATGCTCAACCGAACGGAGCCCGAGGCTCCCCCAGAAGTAGCGCTCACGAAAACTGAAATCCTCATCCTTGATAAGTTGATGAAGCCCAAAGCACGGGAGGCACCTGCTCGGCGCGTTATCGGCGAATATTTAAAAAAGATTGCGCGCCTTGGAGGTTACCTTGCACGCGCGCGGGATCTCCCCCCGGGCAACGCACTGATATGGAGTGGTATGTCACGCCTTATCGATATTCAGCTAGGCTGGAACTTAGCTGTAAACACTTATGGGTAATTGAAAGGTTGCGCGGACGGTTACCTTGAAGGGAACCCAGCCTGGAAACCTACCAATCCCCAGCATGGAGTGAAGAGCTTTGTCAGAGCGCAACCACTCGGAGTGAGCAAAGCGACTAGCGCCCGCGACCACCGAACACAGAAACGCCATGAAGGTGTGAGCGGGAGGGATGGAATTCGGCGACGTATGCGAAAACGGCATGGTCTCTGTGAGCTTTGGGCCGAGACCTATTTTGTGAAAAAACTCTCGGTTCTTCCCGGGTTTTGATGGGTGACGAAGTGGTGTAAAAGGGTGAATGCGCGCTGATCAAAGCCTTTACCAGCACTATCACTTGCTTCTCGGACTGGACAAAGACTGGGAGGTGCAGGAGGTGAATCTGAGTCTTGAGTTAAGATCCGTACATATCAAATTGCGACACAGGGGTAGCTCGAAGGTTCTCTGTCCGGAATGTCAAAACCCATGCAGCATCTTCGATCATGCCCCCGAGAGGAAGTGGCGCCACCTGGACACTATGCAATTTGAGACGGAGTTACGAGGGCGTGTGCCACGCTGCCAGTGCGATCGGTGCGGGGTGAAGACCATAGAGGTGCCATGGGCCGGTAAGCATTCGCCCTTTACGTGGATGTTTGAAGCGTTTGCCGTGGCGGTAATGCAAAGCGCAGCAAGCACGAGTGAGGCATGCACCCTGCTGCGCATCGGTTGGCAAGGCGCGCATCGGATCATGGAGCGAGCGGTTGAACGTGGGTTGGCTCGGCGTAGCCTTGATGGATTCGAGTACGCCGGGATGGACGAGAAAAGCTTCGGGAGCGGCCACGACTATATCACCACGCTCAACGATCTGAGCAAGGGAGCTGCCCGAGTGATCGAAGTAGTACACGGACGCAAACACGAGGACGCTCTTAAGCTATTGAATCAAGTTCCTGAAGCTCATCGCAGCCGGCTCAAAGCTGTGGCCATGGATATGTGGGACGCCTATCTCAAAGCAGTGAGAGAAGTCTTACCGCAGGCCGATATTGTACACGACCGCTATCACATCAGCGCTCATCTTAACGCCGCAGTGGATCGGGTGCGCAAAGACGAGCACAAGCAGCTCATGAGAATGGGCGACGAGACTCTCAAGGGCAGCAAATACCAGTGGATGCGTACGTATCCCGATAAGCGCAGTGGCGAGGCGGTGAGCTTTCGAAAACTGCACGAACTTGATTTGAAAACGAGCCGAGCGTGGCACTACAAAGAGGACTTTCGGCACTTCTGGAATTACCTGTATGCCGGTGCGGCGGAGCGCTTCTACAAAGGCTGGCGCAGAGCGGTCATGAGCAGCCGACTGGAGCCACTAAAGAAAGTAGCTCGGCTCATTGACGGGCACTGGCAAGAAATCCTCAACTATATCAAGCACCGCATCACCAATGCGGTGAGCGAAGGACTTAACAGCCGCATTCAGTCGATCAAATCCGCCGCAAGAGGATTCCGTTCATTCGCCAACTACCGCACACGCATCCTCTTCCACTGCGGAAAACTCGATTTAAACCCCTCTAAACCCCGTTAAAACCCGCGAAGAAGCAAACTCTAAAAGGCTTACCAAGTCACCAAAGGGCGTGACAGCTCTGGCAGTACTACGCAAAAGGACTGGCTTTTTGGCCAAAGTAGGGTGAACAGAGGCGGGCATCGTTCTGTGCAGAGGTTGAGGTTATTTTTGTGTGCTAACTCTCTTTAACCGAACCCTCACCCGCAGAACGATGCCTTTTCAACTTCTGAGATCGGGCTTAATCTCCCAAGGGTTGATCGCTTCCTGCGGCTCAACGCTTCATCCCCCGGATCAACAACTACCTTCACATTTCACCTGCAGCACCCTCCCAAAACCTTTCTCGAGGTCCCCTTTTGGGTTGCGCCGGAGCAATTTGCTTCCCCCCCATTTGAATCTAGCAGTGAAGTCGAGAAACATTAAAAACCTAGGGTTACCTGTTAGGGAAATTGTCAGGAGACAGCCCTTGTTTGCCTGCTTTGTTTCCGGAACCCTCTGATAATCAAAGGAAGGTGGCTAGGGCCGGAATCGAACCGGCGACACGAGGATTTTCAGTCCTCTGCTCTGCCAACTGAGCTACCTAGCCTTTCACTTGCCAAACCGTCAGCTTACAAAACCTGCCTCGGCGTGCAAGCGGCGTTTCCTGTTTTGTTGTAAATTCAGAGTTTTCCGGTTTGCGCGTGGACGTTCCTGCCGTATTCTCTCCGGCCCGCGGCGTTCTAGGCTTTGGATGTTTCCAGCGCCCGCAGCGGAGAAAACAAGGGAAACCGTGGGTAGTTTTATTGAACAAATGATCGACATGAAGGAATTGCTCGCGACGCATCAGCTTCGCGAATTCAAGGAGGGCAGCATCGTCAAGGGCCACGTGCTCGAAGTCAGGCCACGCGAGGTGCTCATTGACATTGGCTACAAGAGTGAAGGTGTCATTCCAATCTCCGAGTTTGAGGACATGGAAGACCTCCAGGTGGGCGATGAAGTGGAAGTCTTGCTTTGCCGCCTCGAAAATGACGAAGGCATGGTGCTTCTTTCCAAAGAACGGGCCGCCTACCGTCAGAATTGGGAGAAGATTGTCAAAGTCTTCCATGACAGCGGAATTATCAAAGGAAAAGTACGCTCCGTCGTCAAAGGCGGACTCACGGTCAATATCGGCGTCGAGGCATTCCTGCCCGGCTCCCAGATTGATATTATTCCCCCGAAAGATTTGCAACAGTTCGTGGGCAACACCTACGAATTCCGCATCGTCAAAATTAACGACGATCGTAAGAACGTTGTTCTGTCGCGCCGCGAATTGATCGAACAGGAACGCGCAGACAAGCGTGCTCGCTTCCTTGATTCCACCAAGCCTGGCGATGTCGTGCGCGGTGCAGTTAAGAACCTTACGGATTTCGGTGCATTCATCGACCTCGATGGCATGGACGGACTGCTTCACATCACGGACATGACGTGGGGCCGGTTGACCCACCCGAGCGAGTTGCTCAAGGTCGGACAGGAAGTCGAAGTCGTTGTTCTCGAAATCAACCGCGAGAAGGAACGCGTTTCCCTCGGTCTCAAGCAGACCCAGAAAAACCCGTGGGAAGAGACCGAAGGTCGTTTCCCAGTCGGAACAAAGGTCAAGGGCAAGATCACGAATCTGGTTCCTTACGGCGCATTCGTCGAAATCGAAGAAGGCGTGGAAGGTCTCATCCACGTCTCCGAGCTTTCTTGGACGAAGCGGATCACTCGTCCGAGCGATGTGCTCACACTCGGTCAGGAGATCGAAGCGGTCGTGCTTGGCATCAACAAGGAAGAGCAGAAAATCAGCCTCGGCGTGCGCCAGCTGGAAGCGAATCCTTGGGAGGAAATCGAACACCGTTATCCGATTGGCAAACAGGTGAAGGGCATCGTTCGCAACATGACCGCGTATGGCGCGTTTGTGGAGCTCGAAGAAGGCATCGACGGGATGATTCACGTGTCCGACATGAGCTGGACGCGCAAGGTCAATCATCCGACCGAAGTCATCAAGAAGGGCGATGAACTCGAAGCCGTGGTCATCGATATCGATAAGAATTCACAGCGAATCAGCCTCGGCATCAAACAGCTCGAGGAGGATCCATGGAAGACGATCGAGGCACGTTACAAGATCGGTGATTTGGTGAAGGGTAAGATCAGCAAGATCGCAACGTTTGGTGCATTTGTGCAGCTCGACGGCGACATCGACGGTCTGGTTCACATCTCACAGATCAGCGAAGACCGCGTGGACAAGATTAAGGACCATCTTAAGATCGGTCAGGAGATCGAGGCGCGCGTCATCAAGGTCGACAAGGCCGAGCGCCGCATCGGTCTTTCCATCAAGGCCGCCGCCTACGACGAAGAAGAGATCAAGCGCGAGGCAGCTGCGTTTGATTCGCTGCGTCCGGGCGAGGACATGGTGGGTCTCGAGCAGGCGTTCGCCGCCGCCGAGGAATACCGGCCCGGCGAAACCCGCCGCCGCTAGAAAGTAGTCAACGTTGGTTTTGAAGTGGTGGAAGCCATTTCAATCCAGATGTGCTATAAGTTTGGGCCGGCGGAAAAACCGCCGGCCTTTGCTTTTTCTTGAGCAGTAGATTTTCCTCAACCAGAAACAGACAAACCCCAATAATACCATGGAAAAACCACAAGTAACCGCTTGGCTAAAAACACAGTGCGGCTGGAGCAACGGCGTACGAGCCGTGATGCAAAAATACGCCATCGCTTACACGGAGAAAGACATCATCAAAAATCCGGCGTTCCGCTGGGAGATGGAGCAGCGCAGCGGCCAGCCCTTGAGCCCTTGTGTGGAGGTGAACGGCATCATGCTTGCTGACATTTCCGGCGAGGAAGTGGAGCGATACATGCTGGAGCAAGGACTGGTTTCGGAGAGCGGCAACTCAACAGACGTGCCACTCAACGCGCCGTGCTCAAATGAACAGCACGATGCAATGCGACGCGGGGAGCCCGTGAATTTTCGGATGAGCTAATTCAAGTCGCACAAGCGGGCGTGGGTTGTCGGTCTGATCAAGGCCGACAACCTGACCCGGCAAATTGGATTGATACCTGCGGAGGTCTGAACGCCGCGTTACGGCTCATAAACCGCAGATTGCAGGGAAAGACTCCTTTGCTCTGCCGCTCGATGCTGCTTTATCTCGATCAACGCAGTCAAAAGATTGCGATGTCTGCGTGATAGCGCTAAGCGGCGAGAACTTTTCCCGTCGGATGAGGTTGGTCAATGGGAGTGAGCGCGGAGGTTGCGATCCTGCTAGGCGAATGGTGTGATGCCGGGCAGGGCGACCGGTGGCACGGGAAGCTTCATGTCCCAGTCGAAATGTTCGGGAACAAGTTTCTCATTCGAATTCATAGCCATCTCCCAGGTGACTTCCTGGCCCGTGTAAGCCGCCATCCTTCCCATGATCGAGAGCAGGGTGCTGGTCGCCATGCGGTCGCCGTCGTTGATTGGATTTCCCGCTCGAATCGAGGCGAAGAATTCGTCGTGTTCGACCTGATACATGTCTGATTTCTCCGGCGTGTGCCGCCAGGTGACGTTTCCCTTCAGGTCCCTGATGACAAACTGCTTGATCGAGCCGTTGATTTCGCATGTGCCGGCGCTGCCGTAGAAGGAGTCTGTGTTTGCAGCTGCCGTGAGGT
>JBILUQ010000254.1:0-5695 GCA_044370935.1 Chthoniobacteraceae bacterium | reverse complement strand
AAAAGTGTTCCGCCTGGGCTTGTCGTTTTGCGCGGGTGTTGTCGTGTTTTTTATGGGACTGGCCGCAGCCGTAATCGTGCTGCAACAAGCGGGCCAGACTTTGAACTGGGGGTTTCAATTTCAAAATCCCTGGATTCTTGTGGGCCTGATAAGCGCGCTATTCGTGTTCGGGCTGAACTTGCTAGGGGTGTTTGAGATCACTCTTTCAAGCGAAACGAATCAGACACTCAGCCAGCTTGCGTCCAAAGAAGGACACTGGGGCGCATTCCTTCACGGAATGTTCACGACGCTGCTGGGAACATCCTGCACGGCGCCCTATCTTGGCGTTACGCTTGGCTTCGCAGTGAGCCAGCCCCCGGGAATTGTGATCGCGATTTTTCTAACGATCGCTGCGGGAATGAGCCTCCCGTATCTGCTTTTGACTTCCAACCCCCGCCTGCTGCGATTGCTGCCAAAGCCCGGCGCATGGATGGAACGCCTGAAACAAGCTATGGGGTTTGTCATTCTGGGAGTCGCAGTATGGCTTCTGAACATTCTAGGCACAGCGAGCGGCGTTGCTGCGATTTCAGGCGCATGCGCGTTTCTGTTATGCTTGGGAATCGGTTGTTGGATGATTGGAGTTTGGCGCGCGCGACTCTTGTCGCTTGCGCTTGCTGCGTTGCTTGCAGCGATCGGCTACCTTTTTTTCCTGCATGCGCCCCTGAGCACGCCACCCCCTTCCGCAAACTCTCAGCTCGAAGCATCCGATGCGGCCGGCTGGCTGCCATACTCCAAGGAAAAATTGGCGAGCTCACTCGCGGCAAAGCAACCGGTGTTCGTAGATTTCACCGCCGACTGGTGTTTGAATTGCAAGGTGAATGAAAAAGTGACCCTGTCAAATCCTGAGGTACTCGCCGCCTTCCGAGACAAGGGAGTAGTCATGCTTAAGGCCGATTGGACTAGGGGTGACGCATCGATTACCGAGGAACTGAACCGACATGGAAGCGTTGGCGTACCGTTCTATCTCTTGCACAAGCCCGATGCGGAAGCACCCATCACCTTTCCTGAAATCTTAAGACCGCAGATGCTCTTGGATGCGCTGGCAAAGCTGCCTAAAAAAAGCGAAGGCGCGGGCGGCAGTGGCAAACGGTGACGCCGCCGAGCAATTCATCTCTGCAGCGATTCGCTCCATCGCCAGCGCTTGCATGCGGTGAGCAGGCGAACAGTTACAGCAACCCGACGTGCTTGAGCGCTTCCGGCGTAGGACCGTCGAAATTTACGGTAGGAACATTTCCAACATAACCGATGTCCTTCATTCCCTCAGGGGTAGTGTAAAAGCCACCGGCAACCACATACTTGAGACGGGCGAAATCCTGCGCTGGCTTTTTAAACACGCTGGACTTGGCGCCGTAAGCAACATCATCGGCAATCAAGTGAAGCTTCTCCTGGGCAAGCTTTGCGAGAGGCTCTTGAAAACGCTGGAGCGATTCAGATTCAAACCACGCGATGCAACTCAGAACTGGTTCACGGTCGCTCCCAGTCTCTGGATAGGGCGCGCTGATCCATTCATCAACGAAATCAGGAACGTTCAACGCCGTGGCGCTTGGTGAAACATCGTCTGCGGGAAAAAGCAGGTCGCATAGAACCGACAGGCTTTCCCTCTCAGATTTGCTCAGCATCAAATTCCAAAGATCGCCAGGCTTGTACAGCTTTGAGAGATCCGGGTCTGTGCCGTATCCCTTCGAGATACCTGTGTGCTGGACGACTTCGCCGGCCGCCTTCCATGTGGCAGCGCTTGCAACGCGAGAAACACCGCCCGCAGCCGCGATAGCACTGAGCATCCATTGAACGGCCTTGCGCCGGTCGACTACAGCCGGCGACTGGAGATCGGGTGAGATTGTGGTGTTCATGTGTTGTTTAGAGGTTTCCTTTGCGCATTTCCTCGAGCATGTAGTCGCTTGAGCGCCACGCCAGAGCCATGATGGTGAGCGTTGGATTCTTGTCGGCGTTGCTTGCAAATACGCCGCCATCGTTGATGAAAAGATTTGCGCACTCCCAGGTTTGATTCCACCGGTTGCAAACAGAGTGAGCAGCTTTTTCTCCCATAATTGTTCCACCGACTTCATGGATGATCTGTCCGCCTGGATGGATGGCCTCCTCCGCTGCCTTTGCTGGCGCAGCCTTTCCACCCATCGCCTCGATGATCGCGGTGAAAGTCTGCTGCATGTGAGCAGCCTGCCTGACCTCGTGCTCAGACCATTTCCAGTGGAAGCGCAACACCGGGATACCCCACTTATCCTTCAAATTAGGATCCAGCTCACAAAACGAATCTTCGTTTGGGATCATCTCACCTCGTCCGCTGAAACTCAGCTGGCTTCCATACTCGGCGCGAACGGCGTCCTTGTAACGCTTGCCGTAGCCTTGATTCGCAGCACCGACGCCCATGCGCGGCATTTTGCGACCGGATTGAAATTCGATGTGATAGCCGCGGGCGAACCCGAGCCTGCCTGCGAGTTGATCGCCATAGAGCCACCAAGGCACGTATACATGCCCTCCGGCTCCATCCTCGTTGTGGATGGGCACATTTTCCAGCGCAGGAACGCGACCACCAAGATTTGCACCCACGGTGTCCATGATGTACTTGCCCACCAGACCAGTCCGATTCGCAAGGCCATTGGGGAAGCTTGAAGAGCGCGAGTTTAGCAGAATACGGACTGTTTCTCCCGAACTCGCGGCCAGCACTACAACGCGCCCCTTGGCACGACCCTCCTTTCCTGTCTCCTTGTCGATGAACAAGACCCCCGTTGCTTTCCCTTGCTTATTCACACTCACCTCCCGCGCCATGACACTCGTAAGAATGTCCAGATTTCCAGTCGCAAGCGCCGGAGGCAAATGCACCGTGGTCGACTGATAATTAGCCTTGATGGAGCACCCCCGCCCGCAATCTGTCGCCCAAAAACATGCGGCGCGCGCCCGCATCGATTCGGCGACGATTTTTTGCGCACGCTCATTCCCAGGATGAAGCTTTGCAGGGAGCCTGTCTGCATCCAAGCGGGCGCTGAGCACCGCGCGGTGAATCGGAATCACCGGAATGCCCATCTTCGCAGCATGCTTTTTTGCGAGGAGTTCACCTACCCGTGCCTTCGGTGGTGGCAGCAAAACCCCATCGGGGGAATCCGGCGTGTTTTCGAGCCCTTCGTTCGAGCCATAAACGCCCACAAGCATCTCAACTTTGTCGTAGTAAGGCGCCACATCCTCGTAGCCCAACGGCCAATCAAAGCCAAGGCCATCGCGGGAGCGCGGCTTGAAATCGTAAGGTCCATTCCGCAGAGAGATCCGGCCCCAATGATTGGTTCGCCCTCCGAGCATTCGCGCGCGCCACCAGTGGAACTGCCGGTTTGGATCAGAGGATGCATTGGTGTATGGCTCCCCGGGCACTGTCCAGCCCCCGTCGACCGTGGCGTCGTAAAAACCAAAGGGCTTGTCCGAAGTCCCTGAACCTCTCAATGGCGCATTGGAATTGTTTTGAAACATCGCTGTTTCCTTGGCCGGATCGTAATTCCGTCCAGCCTCGAGCATCAAAACCTTGGCCCCATTCATCGTGAGCGTGTACGCGGTTTGCCCGCCTCCGGCACCGGATCCAACGACGATGACGTCATAGGACTCTTGAAGTTGGTTCACTGATATAATCGGCATATGTGGAGGAAAATTAGTCCACGGAATTGAGAGTTTTACACTCCTATTTTGGCGGATTCATCAAGTAGTCCCACGATGCGCGTACAGCCGTGTTCCAAGCCGGATCTCGGTTTCAGCAGTCCGCAGAAGGGCATAGCGGTGGAGCAACCAGCCTGCAAGCAGCCGCGAAACCCACCGCCGGTAAACTCTCACTGCTCCAAACTTTCAGAGAAAGTGATCGATCAATCCTCTGCAGACGCTTAAGGAATCACCTGATAAGCTGTCGCCCGTCCAAACACAACACGCTCAAATTTGTCATCCAAGTTGAGGGTTGTTTCAGCCCCGCCCAAAAATAGAAAGCCGCCGGGGCGCAGAAGTTTTCTGACCTTACCAAGAATTTTCTTTTTCACGTCGGCATCAAAGTAAATGAGGACGTTGCGGAGAAAAACGATGTCCATCTGGGGCATGAACGGCCAATCGCCAGCAAGGTTAAGTTCCTTGAAGATGATTTTCTTGCGCAACTGCTCTGAAAAAATCCACCGATCACCGTCCTGAGTAAAATGTTTCAACAACAATGGGGCTGGCAAACCGCGGTTGACTTCGAGCTGGCTGTATCGGCCGGACCTGGCTTGCTCAAGCACATCCAAAGACAGATCTGTAGCAATGAAGTTGAAGTTCCAGCTGAAGATTTCAGGAAAAGAATCTGCCAACGTCATCAACACACTGCAACACTCCTGCCCTGTCGAAGCCGCCCCACACCAGAAGTTGAGGGCCCGCTCCGCTTTCCGCTTCTCGATGAGCTGAGGAAGAATCTGTGTTTTGAGAGCTTCGAACGGATGGATGTCCCGGAAGAAGGAGGTCTCGTTGGTTGTCATCGCGTCAATCACCCTGCGATGGAGTTCATCTCGCGGATTAGTGCGCAGCTGCTGAACCAGCTCATCAATGGTTTTGAAGTTTTCTTTGCGTGCCAGCACGAGTAGCCGTGACTCGACCAAATATTCCTTTCCAGGCTCGAGCACGATCGCTGCCTGTGCGCGAACAAAGTTTCGGACGTAGTCAAAATCAGCAGGTCTCATTTAGTAAACAGAAGGGACTTAGGAATTGGGTTTGTTTGAGTTGAGCGGGGGAGCAGCCTGCTTCGAGGGGTCTGGTCTTGCAAAAGAAGCCCTCGCTTGGGATGACGCGGTTTCAGGGGAGGCACTCGGGACGGTCTGCACTCTGGCGACGACCTCCGCTGCAAGCTCCTTCAGCGGTAGGATTTTCTCAGCGAGTCCGGCGTTTGCAACGGCGCCAGGCATTCCCCACACGACGCTGCTCGCCTCGTCTTGAACGAGCGTAAAGCCGCCAGCAGCCCGAATGTTCTCAGCGCCACGCAGTCCGTCCTGCCCCATTCCCGTGAGCACCACGGCGAGCGTCTTGGAACCGAAAACCTTTGCAACACTTCGAAACAAGACGTCCACCGCGGGGCGGCACGAGTTCTCGGGAGGCTCCTCGGTCAGCCGTAAGCGGTAACTGGGGCCGGCTTTTTCCACCTCCATGTGAAAGCCACCGGGTGCGATCCAAAGTTCGCCGGGACGGAGTATTGCTCCCTCGAAGCCCTCTTTGCACAGAATCCCCGAAACTGCGGCAAGTCTCTCCGCCAGCAATCTAGTGAAAAGAGGCGGCATATGCTGCACGATCACAATCGGAACCGGAAATCTTCGCCCCAACGCGGGGACAAACTCCGCAAGTGCGTTGGGACCGCCAGTGGAAACTCCTACCGCCAAAATTTCCACGCCCGTTCCGGGAGTGCCTGATGCACGGGGGATCCGCGAAGCCGACGAAAACGCCTGTGGTGCGGGCTTAAGCAGGGGAGTCCGGTGGCAGAGCGCCTTAATCTTAGGAATTAGGTCGTCCCGTATTTTATCCATGCCAGCGAGGACTCCGCCGACGTTGGCAGGCTTGGCGACGTAGTCGCTCGCGCCGAGAGCAAGCGCGTCCATGGTCGCGGTTGAACCGCGCTCCGTGAGCGTGCTGAACATGATGACCGGCAACTTCGGAT
>JBILUQ010000253.1:0-5696 GCA_044370935.1 Chthoniobacteraceae bacterium | reverse complement strand
AGCGGCTCCCTGCTGAAGTTCTTTTTGATGCCATTGGACAGGTGTCGAAGATTGCCGGAAATTTTCAGGGATTGCCGGCTGGAACGCGTGCGATTGCGCTTCCCGACAACAGCTTTAATGCAGGCAGTTATTTTCTCACGGTCTTCGGCAGGCCGGAATCCTCGAGCGCCTGTGAGTGCGAGCGCACACAGGACGCCAGCCTTGCTCAGGCGCTTCATCTCATCAACGCGAAGGATATCCAGGAGCGCATCAGCTCTGACGCCGGTGCTGCGGCGCGCGACGCAAAGGATTCTGCCGGGGACGAGCATTCCCTCAACGAGATGTACCTCGCTGCATTTGGCCGGGCTGCTTCGCGGGGTGAGCTTGATCTGGCGCTTGCACACATTCGCAAGCCGAGATCAAACGTGGATGGTTCTCCCTTAGATCCGCTCAAAAGCAAGCAGCAGGGCTACGAGGATTTGATTTGGACACTGCTGAACTCGAAGGAATTTCTTTTTAATCACTAATCATGTCACTCGGAACGTCTTGGTCTAATGAGTGGCTCGGGCGTCTTGCTCGCAACGCTTCCAGAAAATGCTCCCTCGTGTTTCTGGCTGCCGTGCTCGGAGCTGCTCTTCTTTCAAACGCCGCCGATCTCCCTCTGACTCGCCTCGATTCTGTTTCACCTGCTGCGGCCACTCCGGGCAAGGAAGTGGAACTTACGGTTGCGGGATCTGATTTTGAGGGTGTGGATACCCTTTGGTTTTCCCATCCAGGAATCTCTGCGGTCCTTTTGAAGGACAAAACTTTCAAGGCGAACGTGAGCCCTGATGTTCCCGAGGGCGTCTATGACGTTCGTGCGGTCGGAAAAAACGGCGCTTCCAATCCAAGAGGCTTCGTCGTGGACAGAGTTTCGACTGGAGCTAAGACGGGAGAGTGTTCGTTTGCGAAGCCGATGGACTTGGCGACGCCTCAGGCTGTGTTTGGCGTTGTTGCTGCCGCAGGACGCGATCACTACAGATTAAACGCCAAGCAGGGGGAACGGTTCACAATTCGTTGTCTGGCTCGTGAGCTTGATTCCAAGATGAACCCCGTTGTAACGGTGCTTGATCAATCTGGACGTCAAATTGCAGCAAGCGAGCGCCGTTCAGCGGTGGATTTTCGAGCTCCAAGCAGCGGTGCTTTTCTCATTCGAGTGCATGATCTCACGTTTTCCGGAGGGGCGGATTATTTTTACCGTTTGAGTGTCGATCAGTCGCCGATCCTTGATTCGGTGCTTCCTCTCGCACTTGAGCCTGGAACACGAAACAAGTTGATGTTGCTCGGGCGCGGGCTGCCCGGATCCAAAGCGACCGCTATCAAAGGCGCTGATGGAGTTTCATTGGAGGTTTTAGAAGTTGAAGTCGAGGTTCCGCAAACCGAGTCGATCAATTCTAATTCAGACGGACTGACAGTCGTGGGAGCGGCCGGAGGACCAAGTTTTTCATACAGATTCCGCTCAGAGACGGGTGTGTCCAATCCCGTAGAACTCGCGCTGCTAATCGGTGGCCGGTCAGCGGTGCAAGTCGATGCTCATTCCGCTTTCGGAGCGTCAAGTGGATCACCTGAAACAGTCCGGCTGAAATCGATCCCTGCGGTTACCTCCGGTTTCTTTGCCAGAGGCTTCACGGGTGAGCGGTTTGAGTTCGAGGCAAAGAAAGGAGAGGTGTTGGTTGCAGAGGTGTTCTCCCAGCGTCTTTTGGATGGACACACCAACCCGTTTCTGAGGCTGGAAAAATCCGGAGCGCATCTGGCCGAGGCCTACGGATTGGAGGTGAACGCAGGAAGCCTCCGTCTTAACACGCTGCACAACGATCCATCGCTGCGCTTTGAGGTGAAAGAAGACGGGTTGTACACGCTCCTTTTGTCGGATCTTTCCACTGCAGCCAAATCTGCTCGAGGAGCAGCATATGCCCTGCAGGTGCGCTCTGAGTCCCCGGACTTCAGTTTGGTTGCGGCGACTGAGCCGCCGGCTGAGACTGCTGCCGACCGGGCCGTTGCCTCGCGCGGTGCAGTGCTTCGTGCTGGCGGCACCGCGGCGCTGCGTGTCGTGGCTTTGCGGTCCGGCGGGTTCAAAGATGCAATTCAACTCACCGCGAGCCAACTGCCGGCCGGTGTTAGCTGCGAGCCTACGTGGATTGCCGCGGGCAAAACGGAGGGTGTCCTTATTCTTCGGGCTGAGCCGCAGTTGAGGACCGCGGTTGCGATGATTCGCGTGGAGGGGAGGAGTCAGGACGGCAAGATGGTTCGTCCCGCTCGGAATGCAGCTGCGCGGTGGAGTATCGCGGATTACAACACAGATGCGCCGTCTGTGAGGCTCTCCAGAGGCGAGGGGGTGGTTATTGCCACCTCTGTTGCCGCCGCGCCCCTTGCGCTGATTCCGCAGACTTCTGCGGTGGTTGATACTAACACGGGGGCGAAGCTGGAGGTTCCCTTGAAAGTGACGCGGTCCGCTGAATTCAAGGACACCCTCAAGATCAAAACTGCAGGCGCTCCTGGAGTCGAAAATATGAAAGAGGTTGATGCAGATCCGAAATCAGAAAACGTGAAAGTCATTTTTGACTTGGCTGCAATCAAAATGCCCGAGGGTCTGCATAGCATCTATTTCACCACCCAGGCGAAGGCGAAGGTTGCCGGCCGCGATGTGGTCACAACGGTTTACTCGCCAGTCGTGCAGATCCGTGTTGCTGCAGCGGCGAAGAGCGCTGACACAGTGCCGCCGAAGACCCCTTCCAACTGATTCAAAAATCACCTTGATGACTCATTTACGTCTGGATTTTAGACTCCATTTGCTCGCGGGCTTTCTGGTATCCGCCTCAGGCTTCGCTGTCATCCCCGTTCAGGAACCCGAGCGAGGTAAGGTCGTTGATTTTTCAACGGAGGTGTTCCCTTTTCTTAGCGACAACTGCGTGTCTTGCCATTCGAAGACAACTCGCAAAGGAGGTCTTAATCTTGAGTCAGCAGCGGATATTCTTAAGGGCGGCGATTCCGGCGCTGCGGCCGAGCCTGGCAAGGGTAACGAAAGCATGCTGTTGAAGGCTGCAACGCATGAAGACGCTGACTCCGCGATGCCGCCAAGAGACAACAAGGTGAAGGCAAAAAATCTGTCTCCAGAACAGATCGGTCTCTTAAAGCGCTGGATCGACCAGGGGGCGAAGGCAGGCAGCAGCGTTGCCCGCGATTTGAAATGGCAGCAGCTTCCGTCTCACCTGCGCTCAATTTACACGGTCTCAGCATCTGCTGACGGGCGCTTCGTGGCTTGCTCCCGTGGTAGCGAGATTTTTGTTTACCAAGTGTCTACAGGGCGGGAATTGTTCCGCACGACAGCGCACAAGGACGAGGTCCAGTCGCTCTGTTTCTCTCCCGATGGGCGCACTCTTTTCTCGGGTGGATTTCGGGAGTTGAAAGTTTGGAAAAGGACAGGGGATGCGGTTGCAAGGATACTGAATTTTGGAGAGGGAATTTCGTGCACATCGGAAGACGGTCGGTGGTTGGCCACGGCTTCTTCAAATTCTGTTTCGGTTCGCGAGGTGGATCATCTCGATAGAATAGTCCACACCTTTGAATGCGCTTCTCCCGTCGTTGCCATGGAATGGTCGCCGAGTGGTGATGCGCTGGCTGTGCTCACGCAGGCGGCAAAGCTGCAGGTATGGACGCGACAAAATCAGCGTACCGTTTCGATCGACATGGCGACTGCCTCCAAGGTGATGACTTGGAGGCGGGATGGAAAGGCGCTGTTTTTTCAAGGGAATGACCCATTGTTGAGGGAGTGGGAGTTTGCATCCGATCAGTCGGTGCGTGAAAGATCCGGTCACCCAGACCGGGCAGCGGTCATTGCGCACGCAGGTGCGATCATCGCAACCGGTCATGATGATGGAACGGTTGCTCTGTCCGAAGTGAAAGGAGGCAACCCCACTAAACAGATCAAGACGCCTTCCAAGGTAATCGCACTTGCTTTAGCGATCGACGCAAAACGTGTCGCGGTGGCGGGTGGCGATGCCGTGCTTCGAGTGTTCGATTTGGATGGAAAATTGCTTTTCGAAGCCAATGGTGATCCCAGCGCGGCAGCCGCCGCGGAGGTGGGAGCGCGCAAAGCGCAAATCGAGGAGCTGAATCTCGCCTTCCACAAAGATGCTCTGGCAGACGCGGAAAAAGCCGCTGCTGCCGCCAAAGATCGTGTCAAAAAGTCGGGGGACGCGCTGAAGACCAAAACGGACGAATTCGCTTCAAAGGAAAAGGCGCGCGCCGCGTTTCCTGCTCAGGTGGAGTCCGCGAGGAAGTCCCTTTCCGAGGCCGAGTTCGCAGCGAAGGGCGGGACCGATTCAGTGGCAAAACTTGAGGCTGATCGCGATAAAGTAAAAAGTGCGCTCGAAAACCTGACGCGCGACCCTGCATCGCCCGCTGAGGCGAAAGGCGAAGCGGAGAAAAAGTTGTCAGATGCGCTCACAGCCCTCGAGTCAGCGCAGGGCGCGCAGAAGAAACTGGATGCTTCGCTAAAGGGTGCTCAGGAAGCAGTGGATGTTGTTTTAAAGAAGGAAGTCGCTTCTCAGGATGAGTTGCAAAAAGCTCAGGCTGCAAAAGTGATTGCAGAAAATGAACTGCAATTGGCGATTGCGGAGGAAAAATCGTCCGCTGAGTCGGCGCTCCGAGCCAAGAATGAGCTTACTAGACAGGAGGGTCTTCGAAAAAACGCTGTCGATGAATCTGCGGCGTTAACCAAGGCGTCGGAGAACAGCCCGGCGATCTCATTTTTAGGCATCAACGAGCCTGCTGGCGTTATATTGCTGGGGCACATGTCCGGCTTAGTCCAGGTTCTTTCGCTGAATTCTGGATTGGTATGCGCGCATTTTCGCGAGCTATGCGAATCGCAAGCAGGCAGCTCGATTCGTTCTGTACGCTGGCGCGAGGGTGACGTTCTGGCCGCGGCGCAGGACGGTCGTGCAATCCAGTATCAAGCGACGCCAAAGTGGGCTCTCGCAAGGACTATGGGCAACGGAGAGGATACTGCGCTGTTCCGAGACCGCGTGCTTTCGCTCGCGGTGAGCCAAAGCGGGCGATTGCTCGCAGTCGGCGGCGGCGATCCATCCCGCGAGGGAGATGTGCTGGTTTGGAGTTTGGACGCATTGGAATCTGCTCCAAAGCGATTTGTAGGGGTGCACTCAGACACCGTGCTTGGGCTTGCGTTTTCTCCTGATGAAAAGTTTCTCGTATCCGGGGGCGCAGACAAGGTCGCGCGGGTGCTTGATATTCTGGGGATGCGTGTGGTGCGTTCTCTGGAGGGGCACACACACCACGTTTTGGGTGTCTCGTGGAGTCCCGACGGCCGGAGTATTTTGACTGCGGGCGCGGATAACACGGTTAAAGTATGGGACGCCCTCAATGGTACCCGGAAAAAAAGCGTCGACGGGGCGGATAAAGAGGTCACCGCCGTGCAATTTCTTGGAGCGGGCGCACAGTTCGTGGCCGCTTCCGGCGACGGAAAAGTGCGGGTAATCGCACCGAATGGAACGGTGGCGAAAACGATTTCCGAAGCAACGTTCATCAACACGCTGAATGCAGCACCGAGTGGAAAGATTGTATTCGGCGGTGGTGACGATGGAATTCTGCGCTTATGGAATCCGAGCGATGGATCGAAGATTGCGGAATTTAAGTAAAAACCGCTGGCTCACAGACGCGCA
>JBILUQ010000038.1:0-20254 GCA_044370935.1 Chthoniobacteraceae bacterium | reverse complement strand
TGACGTTTCTCAAGCGCCGCTACCTTCGCTTCGGCAGCCGTCAACGCTTGCTCGAGGTCTCGCTGTTCCTTTGCCTTGGCATTCCGGTCGGCTGCTTCGCGCTTCCGGAGCTCGCGAACTTCCTTCATGCCCGGTCCAGCTGCAGGCTCCGTTACAGTCGACTGCTTTGGCTCAGGATTCGCTGCGGGTTTGGGTTTTGCTTCCGAAGGCCGTAAATCCGAAAGCTGTTGTCCGGCAACAAGCGCGGCTCGCGCAGAGACAGCCTTGGTTTTGTCGAGGTAGTAATCGTAGTTGCCAGCGTACGGGGTCAGCGTGCCTGCTGAAATATGAAGCACGGAGTCCGCGAGGGAGCGGATGAAGTGCACGTCGTGCGAGATGAAAATCAAAGTGCCCTCGTACTGCTTGAGCGCACCGATGAGCGCGTCGATGGAACCGATGTCAAGGTGGGTGGTCGGCTCATCCATTAGCAGGAGATTTGGCGGGTCGAGAAGCAGCTTCACGAGCGCGATCCGCGTTTTTTCTCCGCCGCTAAGCACCGCAACCGGCTTGAACACGTCGTCTCCACGGAACAGGAAAGCTCCAAGCAGGGAGCGAGTCATCTGCTCGGAAACACCTGTCGGCGCGGCCTCCATCGCGGCCTCTAACACGGTGGCGTTCGCTCGTAGCATTTCGTGTCGGTGCTGTGAGAAGTAACCCGGCCGTACCTGGTGTCCAAGCTCGCGATTACCATCCTGCGCCTCTAAAACACCAGCGAGAAGCTTCAACAACGTCGATTTTCCTGCGCCGTTCGGACCCACCAACACGGTGCGCTGCCCGCGCATCGCCTGAAAGTCGATACCTTGATACACGCGGAGCTCGCCGTATGCGTGGTGAATACCGGTGAGCGTGATCACCTTCAAGCCGGAGCGCTGAGGTTGCGGAAACCTGAAGCTGCTGACGGACCGTTCCGCTGACTCGGGCGCATCGATCTTGTCCATGCGCTCGATCTGCTTGAGCTTACTCTGAGCTTGAGACGCCTTACTTGCTTTTGCGCGGAATCGGTCCGCAAATTGTTGAAGTGATGCGATCTCGCGCTGTTGGTTTTTGTAGGCGGCAAGATGTTGTTCAGCGCGCGCGCCCTTTTGCACAACGTACTCATCGTAGTTTCCACGGTATCGGTTGAGTGAACCGCGGCTGAGTTCAATGGTTGTTGTGATGAGCCGGTTGAGGAATTCCCGGTCATGCGAAATTACCATGATCGCGCCGCGATACGTGCGCAGGTGCTCTTGAAACCAACCGAGCGACTCGAGATCGAGGTGGTTGGTTGGTTCGTCCAAAAGAAGAAGGTCTGGCTCTTGGACGAGCAGCCTTGCGAGGTGTGCGCGCATGATCCAGCCGCCGCTCATGGTTCGAGCGGCCCTGTCGAAATCGGATTCACGGAACGCGAGCCCGCTTAGAATTTGTTTCGCACGTGCTTCAACTTGCCAGCCATCCTCCTCGGCAAAGATGCCGAGCGCGTCGTGGTAAGCTTCGGAGTCCTCCGGTTCGGTAGCCAGAACCTGGTTTGCTTGAGCGAGTGCAGGCGACACCGCCATCGCTAGATGCAGAACGGACTCCTCCCCGACGGGTGCGCTCTCCTGCGGTAGGAATCCGTAATTTGCCCCTTTCTCCCAGCAGACGCGTCCGGCGTCGGGCGGTTCCTTGCCGAGAATGATGTTTAGCAGGGTGGACTTTCCCGCCCCATTCGGGCCCACAAGACCAATGCGGTCTCCGCGGTTGATTTGAACGGACACTTCTTCAAAAAGAGTCCGGCCTCCGAAGGATTTTGTGACTTGAGCGAGAGTGAGCATGTGCGGGGCGTGGTTTTGCCGGAGTCGGTCCTTTAGTGCAATCTTCTTGGTGTTTTCGAGTTCTTTTGAAGCGGAATCAGGCGCGAGTGTTTGGGGGGGATGGCGGGTGCTCCAGTATCTTTTCAACCGTGTTCGCGAGGGACGCAAGCTCCGGAATCCTTGCGATCACCGAATGCAGCCGTGGGAGAGCAATGGGAATGTGCACGAGGAAATCATCCCGATTTCGCTGGTGTCCAAGGAAGCCGTACGCTCCGAGCGCCTGCATGAGGCGTTGGGCGGCGCAAAGATCATAGATTCGAGTAAAGGCACCGGGAGCGGTGAGCGCCGCATGATTCGATGCAATGCCTTGGTAGAATTCTAGGAGATGTTGCTGCTCATCGCTCGAGAGGTTCACATACGGGTCTAGAAGCATCGAAGCCAAGTCGTATTGAGGAAGTCCCTGCCGCATTCCCTGAAAATCAATCAGGCAGGGTTCGCCCTTGAGAATCACAACATTTTGCGACTGAAAATCACGGTGCACCAGCATCCGTGGGATCGAGGAGAGCTCTCGGGCGATCGCATGCAATGCGGGCTTTGAATTCGAGACGATTTCCTCTGCTAATCCAAAATGGCCCTGAAGACAGTGCGTGAAAAAATAATCCTGCTCCCAGAGGTAGAGGCGTTCGTCAAATCCCGGCTGTAGCCTCAACGGTTGCCTACAAAGAGACAGACGGGACTCCGCATTGTGAAGGCGCGCCACCTCTTTCAGTGTCGCCTCGTAAAGCGGGCGTCTCTGGTTCCACGGTTGGTTGCGATAAGTCCAAAGGTCCGTTTCACCGAGGTCCTCCATCCAAATACGCCCTGCAGCGATATCGTGATGATACATCGCTGGGACCCGGACGCCTGCGTTTGCAAGGAAGCCACCGATCTCTACGTAATGTTTGTTTTCGTCCCTTTGGCTCCCGTACTGCACAAAAATAATCGGACGGTCTCCTGCTGCCCGGATGCGGTAGAACTTGCGGTCTGATCCGCCTTTTTCCAGCGGTTCGACTTCTGGCTTCGCTCTATTAAGCGAAGGAAAATGGACTGCGCTTATTCGCAGGATTTCAGAGGGATCCATGGTGGTTACAAAACGGATTGCGAGTTGAAGGCTGGCTTTGAAGGTTGATAAGTTTTTGTCACGAGAGGTCCGCGTTCAGATGCTCGCCGCAGACTCTGGCTCCTGAAGTGACAATGCAGTCGCGTAGGTTTGAGTTCGCAGCGATCTCTGCATTTTCCCAAATAATGCAGTTTTCAAGAATGGCGCCTGCTCCGATTTTCGAATGAGCGCCGACTGCGCACGCGCCGAGCAGTTTTGCTGTGGGATCAATTTGGGCGCCCACGCCGACCCATGGCGCGGACATTTTCGAATCGTGTGCGAGACTAGAGTGAACGGCCAGGATTTGCTCGCGAGACCCGAGGTCCCACCAGGTGCCCTCGTCGATTACCACGCCTCCGATTTGCGCGCCCTCGTGGATCATATCGATGAACAGCGGCACGACGCTAAGTTTGGTGTTGGATGGAATGCGCGAAAGGAAAGCCGGGTTGAGCAGGTAAATTCCTGTGAACAGAAAAGACGGTTCTTCGGCAGGCAGAAGTCTGCGGCCAAGGTCGCGGATTTTTCCTGAGCGTTCGTCAAAACTGACCTGCAACGGGCCGCCCTTTGATCTGAGTACAAGTGTGGCTTCGTTTCCTGATTTCAGGTGCGTGTCCAGCGCTTTTTGAAGCGGGAGATCTGCCAGGATGTCTCCATTGTACACCCAAAATGGAGAATCTCGGGGAAGTAGATTTTCCGCGTGTTTGAGTCCGCCCGCGGTTTCAAGGACTTCAGGAGTTTCATGGCTGAATGTGATCCGGCAGTCTTTCCATGAATTACTCGGAAAGAAGGACTGGTACACTTCCGACCGCCAGTGTGTGTTGACGACAAAATTGCTAACCCCGGCGCCGTGCAAATGCTCAAATGCACGTGTGATCAGCGGTTCGTTGCATACGGGGATGAGTGGCTTCGGGCGTTTTGCCGTCAGGGACTTGAGGCGCGTGCCGAGGCCGGCACCGAGTACGAAGGCTGTCAGGGGTGGATGTTCCATGCGGAAGGAGCACAAACATCTCCTTCCGGCGCTATTTCGTCCAGCCCTAGCGGATGCTGTTTGCGATATTGGTTTGAATGCCGGGCGTGATGAAAGCCAAACTCGATGGGGCTTTCACGGTTTTGACAGGTTGGATGGGGCGTACGCGCAAGTTTGTGTCGCATTTTTATGGCCGGGAGCCGGCGCCGTTGATGCGGTTGGCTTTCGTGGCATTTGCCGGCGTATTGGCCGCGGATTGGTGCTTTCGCGGCGATGCAAAGGCGGTGCGCCTGATCTGTTTTGATGCGTTTCAGGTTCGGGAATTTGGTTGGTTTTTGGTCTTTTGGTTCCTTGGTGTCTGGCTAGTGCGGGGGATGCGCTTTCATGTGGCGACTGCGGTTTTTTTGAGCGCATTTTTGCTGCATTGCGAACGGCATTGCTTTTCCAGAGGGCGTGATTTTGCTCGGTCCTTGCCGATCGATGAGCCTGTTGTTTGCAGCGTGACGGGTGAAGTATCGGATGTACCGCAGCTGTTGGGTGAGCAGGGCAAGGGGGCGGGTTGCCGTTTTCGTCTCTGGGTGTCATGCGTTGAGGGATACCCACACGGCACAGCAACTGAAATGCTGGTTCACTGGAACGGGGCGGCTCCTGGATGCGGGGATGTGCTTCGGTTTCGTGCTCAAGTGCGACGCATCGCCGGACCGCGAAATCCGTTTCAGTTTGATGCGGCGTCTTTTTACATGCGCGAAGGCGTCTGGGCTGAAGCTTTGGTTTTAAACGGCCTCAACGCTGAGGTTTTGAATCCTAGCGAGGGGTTTAGGTTTCCAGTGGTGGTGGAGCAAGTGCGGAGCGTTCTCTGCGAGCATCTGCGTATAGGCCTCGAAAATCGCTTACAGACGCACGCGCTTCTTTCTAGCATGATGTTCGGTGTTCACGGGGATTCGTTAATGGAGGTCCGAGAGTATTTTCGCGATACTGGGACCCTTCATTTGTTTGCGGTAAGTGGTCTTAACATGACGATGTTGGGCGCGATGCTTGCCGCAGCACTTCGCCTTGCTGGCGCTCGGGGCCGGGCCTTGGAGCTGGTGGTCTTCATGATGGTCGTTTCATACGCCATCGCCACTGGCATGGGGGCGAGCAGTCTGCGGGCTATTTTGATGGGTTGCGTGGTGCTGGTGGGGCGGTGGATCGCACGGCCCGCCCTGCTGATTAACAGCCTGGGAGCAGCGGCTTTGATTTCCATCGTTGAAAACACCAACGCTGTCTTTCGCATTGGGTTTCAGCTTTCATTCGGGTTGGTTTTGGGGCTCGCGCTGTTCGGCCGTCCGGTAGCAAGCGTGATCGCCAGCTTGGTGACCCCAGATGAATTGGTGCCGCGGCCTTTGTGGAAGGATTGGCAGTGGCGGAGGATTCGGATTTGGAAGCCGGTTGCTGTTGCGATGGCGGCAAGCATTGGTTCGTGGATCTCTGTTCTGCCGTGGAGCGTATTTTTGATGCATCAGATTACGCCCATCGCCATGTTGGTAAACTTAGTCGTCGTGCCGATGGCTTTCTTGAATTTGGCGCTGGGATTTATCTCTTTGCTCTGTGCTCCGCTTGTTGCTTTGGAGCAGTTCGTGGTGTCGGGAACTGTTGTTTTTCGTGGCTTAGTCGCACGCCTTAACGCCGGTAACGGATGGATTGTGGACCGTTTGCTGTCTGTTGTTAAAAGCGGCAGCGAGGTACCGTATGGAAATGTGTGGGTCGGCGATCCATTTCGGAGGCGGCCTAATTTTGTGGTGTTCGACGTGGGTGAGGGGGGGGCGGTGTTGTTGAATGATGGGCCCGAAAGCTGGATGTTGGACTGCGGTTCGGTTGTATTCGAAAGATCAGTGGTTGTGCCTGCTATGCAGGGGTATGGGGTGGGGACAATCGCAGGATTGTTCTTGTCGCACGGAGACTCTGCGCATCTGGGCGGAATTAACTTCCTCAGCGACCGCATCCGCATTTGTTCCGTGCTGCACTCCTGTTTAAAGGACCGGTCGCCAGTGTGGCGCAAGTTCGAGCAAAGGCGCGTCATCGACGGTAACCCCGTGATACCCGTCGTGGCGGGAGATGTTCTATCAACTGGAGATGGATCGCAATTGGAGGTGTTGTATCCCCCCGCCGGTCTGCGTGCTGCGCTTGCAGATGACAAGTGCCTTGTACTGCGTTGGCGCACCCGATTTGGCAGCTTTTTGTACACAGCCGACTCGGGTTTCACTGCTGAGAGGTGGCTGCTTGAACAACGGCGAAGCAGCCTCAAGTCGGATATTTGGGTGCGTGGCGTTCATGAAAGCGACCTCAGTGGCACCGATGATTTCGTCAATGCGATCGAGCCCAGCTTGATTGTTGTTTCGGATACGCGAAGACGGTTTTCCTCGGTAGGCATTGACGAGTGGGTGCGGCGATGGAGGGGGGCGGGTCTGCGTGTGTGGACTCAGCGTGAGTGCGGTGCGGTGGAGGGGTTTGTGGAGCAAGGTGGCCTTCGGTGCATTGGTTTCTTGCGAGAAAAATGCCTTTTGCCTATGCCGCCCCTGAAGTAATGCGAATTGGGGGGCGCGCGACAACGTGCGGAGGTTGCGCTGCCTGCCAAAGGCGAGTTTTTTTTCCTCAATTGAGTCTGCGGCTTGCCGGGCAGGCGAGACTTTGTACAACGAGGGGATGAACTTTCGCAGTCTTGCTCTTTTTCTCGCAGCTTTTCTCCCTGCGGGCGCCTTTGCTCATCCCGGACACGCTTCAAGCGCGCTGCATTTGCATGCCGGCGTTCCGATGGCCGGTAACACGTTTGACGTGTGGATTCTCGCTGGTGGGCTTATTGCAATGGTGGTCAGCGTGAGGCGTCCCTCGCGCTGAACGGTTTTTACTGATCTGATGATCTACTGAAGAGCTTCGCGCACAGCTTTCTCCGCGAGGCTATGGCGTTCCTCGTCCAGCACGGGAATGCTCCGAATGGATTCCGGCAACTCAGGAAGCTGAACCCATGAGCGGCAACCCCCGTATTTGGGTGCATCTGGAAATTTAAAGGGTTCGCTGAGCCTGTGGATCCGCAGGAAGGCGAGGCTAATCCCCTGTTTGGCGTCGTAATCGAAGCGCTCGCGAATCACCTGTTCTTTCCAGATGTGAAGCGGATCCAGCCTTTTGATTTGTTCCCAGTTGGTTAGGTCCTGAGTCCATTCCACAGTGGCACGCAGGGAGAGGGAATGAACGCCGTCTTTCAAGCTGGGTATCTGAGTGTTCTCGGGGAGCTTGAGTTTCGCAACCTGCTCGTGGAAGAGGGTCGGCATCAGAAGGAAATCATCGTGCTGAAAACGGAATCCGGCGCGCCCTTCGGCGATCCCTCCCTTTCTAAGGATGATGCTCTGCAGTCCGCTTCCGAGCGCTTCACAAACCAGCGCCCACTCTTTAAAACCGATGCTCATCTCTGCGGTTTATCAGTCAGCGCGCCCGTTTCAAGTTGGCAGCTTTTCATTATCGGGTCGGTGCGGCCTTAAAGTTCGATCGCGACGCCGGGTTCAGCGGTGAGGATCTCGGTGTTCGGAAGCGTTGGCGTGAGGGTTTCCTTGAACCACTGGAGGGCGGCGGGCTCTCCGTGGACGAGGATGATGCGTTTGGGCGCAGCCTTTTGCAGGTAATCTCGGATGGAGTCCCGGTCGCTGTGTGCGCTGAAAGCGAAGGTTTCGACGCGGCACCGAACCGTCTCAGGCTCGGCATCGGGTGCGGTCATAAAAGGCTCACCCAGCTTGGCGCAGCGCAGCCTGCCTGCAGGCGATTCCGGGTCGGCGTACCCCACAAAAAAGATGCCGTGCGCGGGGTTGGGCAGAAATTGTCTGGCGATGATGTTTGAGAGGGTATGCTCGGTCATCATTCCGCTTGAAAGCGCGTAAATCCGGCCTGGGCGGATGGGTAGCTGGTTTAATTCGCGACCGCTAATGGTAAACGGTGCAAGCGTTTCCATGAGATCCATTCCCTCATGCTGGCGCATGGAGGCATCGGCTAGCTTATCGTGAATTTCCGTCAGCTTGGTGCTCAGTCCACCGATGTAGAGGGGGCATTCAGGTAAGAGTCCCTTTTTGCGGAGGGTGTGCAGCATAACCAGCAGTTCCTGGCTTTTACCTAGGGCGAATACCGGCACTAGAACGCTTCCGCCCTGGGCAAAAATCTCTCGGATTGCGGCGGCGAAGCGGTGCTCTTCCTGGGTACGGTCCGTGTAGTTGGCAGGTGAGGGCGTGGCGCCTCGGGTGCACTCAATGATGATGGTGTCGAGGTTCTCCTCCGGCAGTTTTGCGCCCTGCATCAGGGATTGGTCGTGAAAGTTGACATCCCCGGTGTAGAGGATGCGCTTGCCCTCGGCCTCGATGAGGACCGCTGCGGACCCAAGAATGTGGCCGGCGTCCTCGAGTTGGATCGATAGCTCCGCCTGTTCGGTAGCGCCGAGGCGCTCTCCTTGGATGTTAAATCGCTGGGCTAAAGGAAGTGGAAGGAAGCGCTTGATGCAGGAGGTGGCCTCGCGGTGGTTGAAAGACGGGGGCGTGCCGCTGCCCTGCTCCTGACGCTTTGTCATGACGTTTACTGAATTATGCAGCATGACATCGGCCAGTTGTCTGGTCGGTTCGGTAGAAAAAACAACGGCTTCGGGGTGGTCTTTGAGGAGCACCGGCAGGGAGCCCAGATGATCCTGGTGCGCATGAGTGAGGATGGCAGCGTCGATGTGCTTGCCCTTGAGGGACTGGAGCAGGGGCTGGGCGTCGAGACCCTCTTGTTTGGGATGGGCTCCACAGTCTAGGACCAGATTGTGGCCGTTGATCTCCAAAAGGTAGGAGTTGGCCCCGATTTCGAGGTTTTTAGTGAGATTGGTGAAACGAAAAACGGACATGATCGGTTGTGAGAAGACGAAAGCGGTTGGGAGGAGTTATCTTGAGCTGCTGCTGGGGTGTAGAAGTTCCCCGCCAAGTAATGCTCCCGCTCATGCGGGACCCTGAGGAAAGGGAGTACCGCCAGGGGTGTGCGACAAACAGGATCGAACTACCGTTGCTGCCTTCCGGCCCTGGCGGGGTTTGCCCGCCCTAAATCCGCATCCCCTGACGGCAAGTTAATTATGGAGGGTTTGGGACGAAACTCAATGGTTGGCGTGGATTTTTTTAAGACATCCCGCTTGCAAGAGGTGGGGGTACGGGGGGAGGATCAGGTTGTCGGAGTTCGGGCGGGTGAGGGGAAGCGTTCGCGGGAATCGTATTCGTCAACGCGCTCGAATCGTCACCTTTGTGAGTGAATTTCTTAGCAAGTTTGTAACCCTCAATCCCCAGACCCTCAAATGAACCGGATTATCCTGGTGGTGACCATAGTGTTGTCTCTTGGCGCTGGCACCCTCTCCTTCTTGACCAAACAGGAGGCTGAAAGCGTCTTGGAAGAAAAGCGCACGGCGATGGCTAAAAGCCAGACGCTAGAGGCCGAAGTCAAGAAACTGACGGCGACTAAAAAGGAGAGCGAAAGCAAGATTGGAGAGCTTGCCAAGACAACTGAGGATCAGAAGACCGAGGTGGAAAAGGTGCGAACGGAAATGACCTCGAGGCAGGGTGAAATTGCCAAACTCAAGGAAGACCTACAGACCAAGGAGTCTGAGATTGCCAAGTCCAAGTCTAGGCTCAAGGAGCTTGAGACTGAGGTGAGTGCGCCGAAGGCTAATGCGGAGGCCGAGGCAAAAGTGGCTGCGCTTACCGATCAATTGGACAAGGCGCAGAAGGCTGCTCTTGATCAGGAGAAACGCGCAGAACAGCTCGCTCTCCAGTTGGAGAACGAGAAGAAAAAGAAGGTAGAGGAAGCGAAGAAAATCGAGATCGCCAAGATCGAGAAGAGGCAGAACGCCCTCGGGAAAATAATCGCTTACGATGCGGGGTGGAACTTTGTGGTGTTCAGTTTGGGTGACGCTGACGGGGTGACTCCGGAAAGCGAACTGGAAGTTCAGCGGGATGGACAACCGGTAGCGCGACTGAAGATTTCCAAGATCCAACCGCAACAGACCACTGCGAACGTAGTGCCTCTTGCTGTCAAGCGAAGCCGGAGTTTGCCTGAGGTGTCTGTGGGGGACAATGTGGTGTTCTTGAAGCCCCCGAAGGCGAAAGACACAGCTCCAATGCCCTCAGCGATTGATCCTGCGGCTCAGAGTGGTTCGGTGCCTGTTTCTGCGGCGGCTGCCAAGTCTGATCCGTTTGCCTTGCCCTAGGGTTGATCCGGTACCTTTGTTGTATGATTCGAATATTCACACTTCTTTCATTGACCTGCGCAGCTTTCGGGCTTGGCGGTTGCGCTTCGCCCCAAAACTCCAGCGATGACAGTGTTAGCACCATTCCTTGGAATCGACCGGCTCAGTGGGAAGGGCAGGGGCCGATGGGCGGAATGATGATGATGCAGCAGGGCGCTCGCTAGGTGTGTCCGTTGGGCACCGGAAGCAAGCGGATCCGAGGGTGCTGAGTCCCCCTTAGGAATTCGTCGCATAGTAGTACGGATGCAAATTCTGATCGCCCCTGGACTGGGTTCGTGAAGAATGTTTGGCCTATTAACTTCCTCTAGATGAAATACCGTACCTATCTGATTTTTGGCGCTCCCGGCTCAGGCAAAGGAACCCAGGGCAAAATCCTCGGAATGATTCCGCGTTTCTTCCATTGCGCTTGCGGTGATGTTTTCCGAACCCTCGATACTCGCACCCCGATTGGTAAGGCATTTTTGGATTACTCAAGTCGCGGTGAATTGGTGCCGGATGAGATCACGGTGAAGCTCTGGATGGCGGTGATCGGAGACATGGTCGGGCTTCACAAGTTCAAGCCGGACCTCGATTCGCTCGTACTCGACGGGATTCCCCGCAATGTGCGACAAGCGGAGATTATGAGCGATCTTCTCGACGTGCGAAAAGTTTTTCATTTGAGCTGCCCTGATCGTGAGGCTCTGGTGGGCCGACTCAAGAAGAGGGCATTGAAGGAAAATCGATTTGATGACGCTAATGAGGAAACCATTCGCCGCAGGCTTCAGACTTACGAAGACGAATCGAAGCCAGTGCTAAATTTTTATGGCGACAAGCAGGTAATCAACATTGATGCAACGCAGGCCCCAATCAAGGTTGCGCACGACATTATTTCCGCGATTCTCGGGCAGAATGTGTAAGTCAGGAGGGGGCAGATGAGGCTGGTTTTTGCGGGCTCAGGCGACATCGGTTTGCCTACGCTGAGCTGGCTTTTGAGTTCGCGCCATTGCGTGCAAGCTGTGGTCACTCAACCTGACAAACCCGTTGGCAGGCATCAGGAGCTTCAGTTCTCCGAAATCAAAAAACTCGCCCTTGCCGCTGGGATTCCCGTGATGCAGCCCCAACGGATTCGGGAACCTGAGGCTCTCCAGAAGCTTGTTGATTTGTCTCCGCAGGTGCTGGTGGTGATTGCCTATGGTCAGATCCTGCCGCGCACTGTTTTGGATGTGCCATCGGTTGCATGTTTGAATTTGCATGCCTCGCTGCTTCCAAAATTCCGAGGAGCGGCGCCGATTCAGGCTGCGATTGAATCGGGTGATTCCTGCTCGGGCATGACAGTGATGTATATGGCTGAGGGCTTGGACACAGGTGACGTTTTACTGGAGGAAACTTTGCGCATTCGCAGGCGTGAAACCGGCGGCAGTCTGCATGATCGATTGGCGGATCTTGCGCCGCGTGCTCTGGAGAAAGCGTTGGATTTGCTGGAGGCGGGTTTGGCGCCGCGCGTTCCGCAAAACGAGGCGATGGCCTCGTATGCGGGGAAATTATCCCGTGAGAACGGGCTCATTGAATGGACTTCGCCCGAGGCCGTTGACCGCCGAGTGCGGGCGATGAATCCTTGGCCGGGAGCTTACACCGGCATTCCTCTTCCCTCAGGGGTGCGCAAACTGAAGGTTTTTTCGGTGATTCAAAGCCGCACTCCGTCCGCAGGGGCACCCGAGGGGACTGTGCTGGCAGTTGAAAGGCGTGGGATTCTGGTGGCCGCGGGGGCGGGGTCAGTCTGGCTCACCGAGGTTCAGTTGGAGGGAAAACGGCGGCTGCGAGCCGCTGAGTTTTTACGCGGCACACCGTTGGTTGCGGGGAGCGTGCTTGCGGGTGCGGGGCTTCCTTGACCGTAGCCCGAGTCGCGGCATGATTGGTGGCATGTCGCAACCATCCGTGACCCCTGTCATTCCTGAAAAGGGCTGGCACGTCCTTCATCTTTTCTACCGCATCGAACATGGGCAATGGGCCATGCTCACCAACGAGGAACGCATTGCTGCGAAAACAGCCCTCACCGAGTTGATCCAAGAGATCCGCGCCACCGAACAAACGCAGCTGTTGGTTTTCTCGATGGTCTCTCCGAAGGCAGATTTGGGCTTCATGCTGCTCACACCGAATCTGCACGCGGCAAATGCATTTGAGAAGCGGCTCAGCCTCGGCTTAGGCCCGGATATCATGATTCCCGTCTTCAGCTTCCTGTCGCTCACGGAGGAAAGCGAATACTTCTCCACCGCAGAAGAGTATGCCGTGACACTGCAGAAAGAGCAAAATCTTCAGCCCGGTTCGGCGGAGTACGAAAAGGCCATGGATGACTTCAAGACTCGGATATTGAAGTACGCCAAGGATAAGCTTTATCCAAACCTTCCGAATTGGGAGGTCTTCTGTTTCTACCCGATGAGCAAGCGCCGGCAACATGAACAGAACTGGTACGAGCTTTCTTTCGAGCAAAGGAAGGCTTTGATGGCCGGACACGGACGCGTCGGGCGGCAGTACCATGGAAAGGTTGCACAGCTCATCACCGGTTCCACCGGGCTCGATGACGCGGAGTGGGGTGTGACGCTCTTTGCTCACGACACTTTTTACATCAAGGACATCGTTTATAAAATGCGTTTTGACGCGGTAAGCGTGAAGTACGCGGAGTTCGGGGACTTTTACATTGGGCTGAGCCTGCCCTTGGATGAATTATTTCGCCGCGTTCAAATTTAAAAACCTCTGTCCCGTTCCCATTTAAGCCGCCGGGCACAGTCATGAACGAACTTGAAGCCAAGTTGCAGACGCTTCGTGCCTCGCTGCGCGCCCATGCCCCCATGCTTGTTGCTTACTCGGGCGGAGTGGACAGTGCGTATTTACTCGCCGAGGCCCGTAATGTTCTTGGTCGTGAAAGCGTGCTCGGGGTCATTGCCGACAGCGCCAGTCTTCCCCGCAAAGCGCTTGCGGATGCGATTGCACTGGCTCAAAAAATCGATGCTTCCGTGGAGGTCGTCCAAACAAGCGAGCTCAGCAACCCGGACTACGCAAGCAATCCAGTAAACCGTTGTTATTTTTGCAAAGCAGAGTTGTTTTCGCAGCTCGAGAAAATCGCCGGAGACCGCTCCTTTCGCGGGCTTGCTTACGGTGAGAACTTTGATGACATGCGGCAGCTCCGTCCCGGTCGTCAGGCTGCGCAGGAGTACGCCATACTCGCGCCTTTGAGAGACGCGGGATTGACCAAAGCTGAAATTCGGGATCTTTCCCGCCGACTCGAATTGCCGACTGCGGATGCGCCTGCGCAACCGTGTTTGTCTTCTCGAATTCCCCACGGCACACCGGTCACAGCCTCCGCGCTCGCGATGGTTGAGGCGGCGGAAGACTGGGTGCGCAGCCTTGGATTCAGTGTGTTCAGGGTTCGTCATCTGGAGTCGGCATCGACTGATCCAACCGCTGCCCCAATCACAGCCAGAGCCAAAGTGCAGATTGCGCCCGGGGAGATGCCGCGGTTACAGGACTGCATTGCACAGGTCGAATCGGGGTTGAAAGCTGTCGGATACTCATCTGTGGAATTTGATCCGCAGGGCTATCGTTCTTCTGTCGAGTAGTATTTAGAGCACTCGTTACGCCGGTCACGTCGTTGGCCGTTGACCGTTTCGGTTCGCCTTCTTAGCCTAGCGGGGCATGAAAATTACGAGGGCATTGATCTCCGTTTCAGATAAAACCGGGCTGGTTGAGTTCGCCAGACAACTAGTCGGTATGGGGGTCCAAATTCTATCGACCGGTGGTACGTCCGCGTTGCTACAAAAAAACGACATTCCAACCACGGAAATCTCCGCATTCACGGGTTCTCCCGAAATTCTTGATGGTCGCGTAAAAACTCTGCACCCAAAGGTGCACGGAGGTTTGTTGTACGTCCGGGACAATCCTGACCATCAGGCGCAGGCTGATGCGAATGGGATTCTGCCCATCGATTTAGTTGTCGTGAACCTGTATCCATTTGAGGCCACTATCGCAAAGCCCGGTGTGACGCTTGAAGAAGCGATTGAGAATATAGATATCGGCGGGCCCTCAATGCTCCGTTCCGCCGCGAAAAATTATCGGTCCGTCACGGTCGTGGTGGATCCAAACGATTACGCGAAGGTGCTTGAAAATATGCGAGACAATGATGGTGCGACCACTTTCAAGCTTCGTGAGCAGCTTGGGATCAAGGTGTTTGTGACCACTTCAAAATATGACGGGGCCATAGCCAACTACCTCGACAAGGAGCAGGAGGCTTCAAGCTCTCTTTCGTTGTCTTTGCCCTGCGTTGCAAGGCTGCGCTACGGTGAAAATCCGCACCAGAGCGCCGCTCTCTATGGATCTTTCGACGAGCATTTTCATAAGCTTCACGGAAAGGAGCTCTCGTATAACAACATTTTGGATATCTCGGCGGCTGCAGAATTGATCGAGGAGTTTGATGAACCAACTGTCGCGATTCTTAAGCACACAAATCCGTGTGGGGTTGGATCTGATCCCGACTTGCGCACCGCATGGGACAAGGCATTCGCGACGGATCGCCAGGCCCCGTTTGGAGGAATTATCATAACCAACCGGGTGCTCACCGAACCCCTCGCCCGCGCGATTGGGGAGATCTTTAGCGAGGTGATTATTGCGCCGGACTTTGACCCTGAGGCGCGCGTCCTTTTGCAGAAGAAGAAGAACCTCCGACTGATTCGCAAGCTCTCGGATCTAGCGCATACTGCTTCCAGTGAGATGATTCTACGCTCGGTGCGCGGTGGTGTTTTGGAGCAGAGCCGTGATTGCTCGAATGAATTAGAGGGAGACTTGATGTCCAAGGTTGTCACCCAGCGGGCGCCTGGAGACGACGAGCTTCTGGCGATGCTCTTTGCATGGCGCGTGGTCAAGCAGGTGAAAAGCAATGCGATTGTTTACGCATCGGGCGATCGGACTCTGGGGATCGGTGCAGGGCAAATGTCCCGAGTCGATTCGTCGCGTATCGCTGTCTGGAAAGCCAAGGATGCCGGGCTGTCATTGAAGGGAAGCGCCGTTGGCAGCGACGCGTTTTTTCCATTCCCAGACGGGCTCATTGCCGCGGCTGAAGCCGGTGCAACCTGTGCGATTCAACCTGGTGGCTCTGTGCGCGATGCTGAAGTAATCGCGGCTGCAAATGATCGTGGAATGGCCATGATTTTCACAGGAGTCCGCCACTTTAAACACTAAGCAAACACAAGGAGCGTTGTAGGAACAATGCGTGTATTTTCTTCAACTCATGATGCTCAAGCTTGGCGTTAATATTGACCACGTCGCCACGCTTCGGCAGGCGAGATACCCGGGAATGATGGAATCGCACAACTGCGAACCTAACATCCTGTCCGCTGCGCAGGCCTGTGAGGCCGCCGGCGCACACGGTATCACCGTGCATTTGCGCGCTGATCGGCGCCACATTCAGGACGCCGATGTTTTCAGGCTTCGGCGGGGTATCCGGACGCGGTTGAATTTTGAAATGGGAAACACCCCTGAAATTCTCGGAATCGCCCTCGAGTTGGCGCCCGACGAGGTTTGTTTGGTTCCCGAAACACGCGAGGAAATCACGACCGAAGGCGGCCTCAATGTGGTGGCTCAGGAGATCCCGCTTTCGGGCACGGTGGCTCGGTTAAAGGGTGCGGGAATCCGCGTCAGCATGTTTATCGAGCCCGAGTTCGCGCAAGTGGAGGCGTCCGCGAGGATCGGGGCCGACATGGTCGAGTTGCACACTGGTGCATTCGCTAATGCCCAAAGCGATGCTCAGCATCGAGAGTTGTCTCGGCTTGTGGAGGCATCAAAGCACTCTCATTCGTTGGGACTCCAGGTCAACGCAGGGCATGGATTAAACTATACGAATATTGCGTTGGTTCGCGGTGTGCCGCATTTGGAGGACCTTAACATCGGTCATTCCATTGTAAGTCGCGCGGTGTTTGTTGGCCTTGAAAAGGCGGTTTCTGAAATGCTTGAACTGATGCGACACTAAACGTGATGGAGGTCACCATGTCATCACGCGTGTTGGGGGTTGGAATGGATCTAGTCGAGGTCCATCGGATTGCGAAGGCGATCGAAAGGCAGGGTGCGGCCTTCGTAAAGCGGGTCTTCACTCAACTTGAGCGCGAGTATTGCGAGGGGAAGGCAAGATCCGCCCAGCACTTTGCAGTTCGTTTCGCTGCGAAGGAGGCCGTTTCAAAAGCATTTGGGACCGGGATTGGCGCGGAAATTGGGTTTCTCGACATCGAAGTGAACCACCAACAATCTGGAGCACCTAGCATCACCTTACTTGGAAAGGGGCGGCTGCTTGCTGAATCGAGGGGAGTGAGCGAGATCCTAGTCAGCCTCAGTCACACCGAGCAGATCGCCGGCGCGAGCGTCGTCCTTCAATGAATCAAACTGCGCAGCCAGCTTACGAGATTTCAAGGGAGGCCTATCATCAAAATGGCGTCGATACGGAGTCCGCGCTCCGGGTCTTGGCTTCCATACCAATTTCGCTCCATTGTTGGCAGGGTGACGATGTCAGGGGATTTGAGGATTCGTCTTGCAGCCTCACTGGCGGCCTCGCTGTCACTGGGAATTATCCGGGAGCCGCGCGTAACGCAGATGAATTGCGTGCGGATCTGGAGAAAGCGTTTTCACTGATTCCGGGAAGGCACCGACTGAATCTCCATGCGATGTATGCGGAATTATCCGGCCGAGTGGTGGAGCGAAGTGATTATGCATTCGAGCATTTCGAGTCGTGGGTGGATTGGTGCGCGCGTAACGGGTTGGGCTTTGATTTCAACCCCACGTTCTTTTCGCACCGTCTTGCCGCGGATTCCTTCACCCTTTCGAATCGAGATCGGCATGTGCGCGATTACTGGATCGCACACGGGATTGCATGCCGCAAAATCGCCGTCGAGGCTGCGCGCCGCTTGAATAGTCGTGCGGTCACGAATTTCTGGATTCCGGACGGATACAAGGATCATCCCGCGGATCGCAGATCACCTCGAGAGCGGCTTTTAGAATCTCTGGATACGATCTTCGCCGAGGCGCTGGATTCGGAGTTAAACGAGGATTCGGTTGAGTCCAAACTCTTCGGGATTGGCTGTGAGTCCTATGTCGTGGGGTCACATGAGTTCTATCTCGGATATGCTGTCTCAAGGCGTAAAACCTACTGCTTGGATTCCGGGCATTTTCATCCGAGCGAATCGATAGAGGACAAAGTATCCGCGTTGATGACATTCGTGCCCTCGCTTTTCTTTCACGTTTCGCGTGGCGTGCGCTGGGATAGCGATCATGTGGTGGTTCTTGACGACGCCACGCGGGCGGTAATGGAAGAGATCGTCGGCGGCGGTTACCTGAGCAGAGTTCACCTTGGACTGGATTTTTTTGACGCCAGCATCAACCGGATTGCGGCATGGGTGATCGGGATGCGGAGTGCGCAGAAAGCTCTTCTACAGGCGTTGCTCCTTCCTTCGGAACGCTTGCGGGCCGCCGAAGAAAGCGGCGACTTCACCGTGCGTCTTGTGCTGCAGGAGTACTCAAAAACACTACCGCTGGGGGCGGTTTGGGAGGAATATTGCAGACGCCAGAATGTGCCCACAGACCGGGATTGGCTTGATGAGGCGCGGGCCTATGAGAGGAGCGTTCTGTCCCTGAGAACCTGAGAAGGCCGTACACCAAAAGCGGAGAGGCCTCAGTGGCATCTGATTCGCCCTAGTCGGAAGGCTACCATTTGTAGTGATCGAGGCCGAAGCTCACTGCTCCGCCTAGGAATCCAGTCGCAGAGACTAGTAGTGCGCCGATGACCAGAACAGCGCGCAGTCTGTTGCGGGAAGCGGTTCCTTCGCGGCATTCAAACAACACGGCGCACCCTAAGCTGATGACCGCCCAAAGGGCTGTGCAGGTTCCGACCCATTTATGCAGTTGATAAACTGTGGATACACCAGCGTACTCATTGAGCCACCCCAGTGAGGCTGTCGCTACGGCACTTGGAGCTCCGATGAATAGTAGAAAGCGGGTGCAGGTGAGCCATCCGTCTTTCTTCGTCCACCACCCCAGCATCTCCGCGATTAGAGTGACTGAAAGCAAGGCGATCGGGAAGTGGGTAGAGGCCGCGTGAAACTTCCCGATCCAGCCCAGAAGTTTTTTCCAGAAAGGCTTGGTGGGCTTCGTCCCGTCAGCTTCGTCTCCATGGTTGGTGTCGGGCGGGCTGACCTGTACTGCTTGCGCGTCGCTCGCACCACCATTTGAAGCGAGCAAACCTTCTGTTCCGCCCTCTATTTGAGGCTTCATCAACTTTGCCTGCCGTTCCGAAAGTTTTTCGCTGAGCTGCGTGGGGGCACCAATCTGGATCCACCGCCTTAGCGCGAGTTTTTCGGCGTCGGTCGCCGGGGGCTGGTCGCTGTCCTTTCCTGGCATTTCGTCCTCGTTGACGAGGCGGAATAGCTCCGACTTTGAAGGGTCGGTCCCAGAAACGAAGTCCTCGTTCGCGGCCATCCTTTTGAGGTCCATGATGTACCCGAGCTTACCCTTGGGCTTCACCAAGTGTGCACCGTGGCAGTCGTTGCACTTGGCTTCGAAAAGATGGAACACTGCGGCAGTGGTCTGAAGGGCCTCGTCGCTGGAGGGGGGTTCTTTGCCGACATCCTGTGAGCGCGCGGTTGTTAAGAGCGCCAGTGGCAGGATCAGGAGCCGGAGGGCTTTTCGAAGTGTTAGCATGGCTTGTCTAAAGAGTAATAACCTTCAGCAGGTTTATTTCTAAGGTGCTTTCTGGACCTTGTGGAGGACCGATTCCATTTTTGTTTTCGAAGCTGGGCTGGCTTTGCCGTACTCGGGGTTGCATTCATAGGCGGTTCGGGGCGAGTATAGATAACAATTTCGTCATGATTCCCGATCCGAGCCAGAAATATAAAGCATACCCTCCGATCGCCTTGGCTGAGCGCCAATGGCCCGATCGGAAGTTGGAACGTGCCCCGATTTGGTGCAGCGTTGATTTGAGGGATGGCAATCAGGCTTTGGCTGTGCCGATGAACGTTTCACAGAAGCTCGAGCTCTTTGATGCGCTTCTGAAATGTGGATTCAAGGAAATCGAAGTTGGCTTTCCGGCGGCCTCCAATACGGAGTTCGCCTTCATGAGGCGCCTTATCGAAGACGGGCGGATTCCAGACGATGTCACTGTGCAGGTTCTTGTGCAGGCGCGTGAAGATTTAATCCAGAGGACATTCGAGTCTCTGAAAGGGGTGAAAAACGCGATCATCCACCTTTACAACTCGACTTCGCCCGCTCAGCGCCGCGTCGTTTTCGGACTCGAAAAGCCGGACATCGTCGCCATGGCGCGGCGCGGCACTCAATGGATCAAAGACCGGTTGCCCATCCTTGCCGGCTCAAACGTCCGCCTTGAATACTCACCCGAAAGTTTTTCCGCAACAGAGGTGGAGTTCTCTTTGGAAGTTTGCGAAGCGGTGATGCAGGTTTGGCAGCCATCAGCTAAACGGCTGATTATCCTGAATTTACCTGACACCGTTGAGGTATCGATGCCGAATGTCTACGCAGACCAGATCGAGTGGTTCTGCAGAAATTTGAAGGACCGAAATGCGGCGATCATCAGCGTCCATACGCACAACGACCGGGGCACAGGAACCGCCGCAACTGAACTCGCAATGCTTGCCGGAGCCCAGCGCGTTGAAGGAACTCTCTTCGGCAACGGCGAGCGCACTGGCAATCTTGATATAGTGAGCGTTGCCTTGAACCTGTACATGCACGGGATCGCTCCCGGGTTGGATTTCTCGGATATCAACGCGCTTCGGGAAGTGTATGAAAGGTGCACGGGAATGACCGTGCCCCCGCGTCATCCCTACGGCGGTGAGTTGGTCTTTACGGCGTTTTCCGGATCCCATCAAGATGCGATTCGCAAGGGGCTCTCGGAATGGCAGAAAAACGGTGAGACCGGAATCTGGGATATTCCATACCTAACGATCGATCCGTCCGACATCGGGCGGGAGTACCGGGAAGTGATCCGAGTGAACAGCCAATCCGGCAAGGGTGGTGTCGCGTACCTGCTCGAGAGCGAG
>JBILUQ010000252.1:0-5792 GCA_044370935.1 Chthoniobacteraceae bacterium | reverse complement strand
TCGATGCCATCGATCCGGCGCGAACCATTTTGCGGGAGGCGCGGCGCCTCCCTAGTTTGTAGTCGCTTGCTCAGGTTGTCGCGTAGGTTTCTCCGTGCCGTCGAAGGTGGAGGGCCCGTAAGAGCCAACGAAATAGATGCCAACGAGAACAACAGCACCTGCGAGAGTATTCCAAAAAAGTTGCCAGTGATCTCCGCTTGCAGAGGCGCAGGAGGACTGAAGCCATCCGCAGCCAAGATAGCCGAAGAGATTTCCAAATCCGCCAATCAAAAGTGTGAGGAGGGCCTGTGCGCGGTATCGCATGGTAGGGTCAATCTGGCGTTCTATGTAGATCTGGCCCGGAATGAAAAAGAGTGTAAAACAGGCGCCATGCAGGAAAACTCCCAGAACCACACTGGGAACGGCGTCGATTGCCATAAGTAAATAACGGATAAGGCCGACGCTGATTCCGCTGACGAATATCGTTCGAAGCCTCAGGCGGGAGAGCAAGGGGGCTAGCAGATACATGCTGAGTGCCTCGGTGATTTGTCCCAAAGACATCCAAGCGCTGGTGTGGGAAAGACCAAGCTCCTTCATTTGCAAAGGGGCGTACGGATAAAAAGCAGCGAGCGGGATGCTTAGTAGTCCGGCAGATATAAATACGCTGCGGTGTCTTCGATGTTTCAGGAGGGCAAATGTTTCAAACCCGAACAGTGATCGCCACGACTTTGAATCAATCGGGGATGATGGCTTCGGCGCGGGGATAAGAAAAGTGAAGGCAGCAACAGCAAGCCACATAGCAGCGGCCGCAAACCCCGAGAGAGTTGATGAATCTGCTGAGAGCGCCCAACTGACTATTAAACCGCCCGCCATCCAGCCGTATGTCGCCCACACTCGGAGCGGTCCGAATTCACGACTTGGGTCCGGAAGCTTGGCGAGCACAAGCTGAGTGGTGAGGCCCCACGAAGGCGCGGAACACAGGTGCTGCAATTGAATCAGGACAAGAATCCACCCGGGGTGCCACCCATGCTCAATCGCCCAGAATGTGAGTGTGAGAAAACACGCAATACAAAGAGAGAGTCGGCGAAGCAGAATGGTGGCAGAGATGTGCTGGTCGGCAAGGCTGCCTGTTAGCATTGGGGAAATCAACGCTGCGACGGCGCTCGCCGCGAATGCCCAAGGCATTATCCAATCTAATTCGTGTGCCTTCAGAACGCTGCTAAAAGGGACAAACCACAGCGAAATAGCATGCGCCTGTAGGAAGAAGAGCGTCGCAAGCAGCAGCCTCTCACGCTTGATAGAGTGTGTGTAGGGGTTCAAGCGTGAGCCTCAGTCACGGATTCTTGATTCATGGCCTGCTGGTTCGATGTGGACGAGAACGTCTGCGATCGCCCGCACTTCCGAGCGAACCCCATCTTTGACAGCATGCGCGATCGAGTGTCCTGTCCGCACCGGAAGATCACCATCCACCAGCACGTGAATATCAACATAAAATTCGAGCCCCATTTTCCTGACCCTGCATTTCTCGACTCCCTCAACGCCTTCAACTGCATTTGCAGCCGCTCTGATGGCGCGTTCAATTTCTGGATCGGGAGCGGTGTCCATCGCTTCGTTTAGCGCGGGGCCTAGAACGCGGATTCCATTAAAGGCGATGACCCCGCAAGCGAGCAGGGCGGCATAGTCGTCCGCAGACTCATAACCAGGACCGCCAGCAAGCGCGATGGAGATCCCAACAAAAGCCCCCAAAGATGTGATTGCGTCTGCCCGGTGATGCCAAGCGTCCGATGCCATTGCCCGACTGCCGATCTCCGAGCTCTTGTGGAGCACTCTGCGGAAAAGGTACTCCTTGATCGCAATTACCAGTAAAAGAACTGCGAGGGTGAAGGGCTCTGGCGCATGGTGCGGAGTTAGGATTTCGTGCACGCTTTTGATCGCGAGGATAAGAGCGGTTGCAAGAAGCAGTAGAGCGACTCCGATAGCGGAAAGAGTTTCTGCCTTTCCGTGTCCATAAGGATGCGTGTCGTCTGGGGGCAGTGAAGCAACCCTTAAACCAGCCCAGACGAGAAAGGAGCTGAAAATGTCCAGAGTTGACTCCATTCCATCTGCAATCAGAGCGTAGCTGTTCCCAAGAATCCCCGCTGAAATTTTGACGCAGGCGAGAAGCGAATTGATCAATGCCCCCAAAAGAGCCAAGCGCGAGCCGCCGAGAAGATCCGAACTGGCATTGGGGGTGGTCATTCGAGGAAATGTGAGTGCGGAGGCTGTCAAGCTGTGAGGTGCACGGCAAGGCCGAAGCTTTCTCGCCAAGTAATTTTCTGCAGGCTAATTAGAGTCTTCCGGTTGGAATTAGGTTGTATAACGTTTTGGTTTTCGGGGCCTTCTCAGTAGACACCTCATGTCCATATCCTCAACAGTACAAAACCCATCGCCTGCGTCAGCGCCACCCATCGTGACGTTGTCTGACTCGCTTGGGCGATTCTTGAGGGATTTGCGGATTTCAGTGACTGACCGCTGTAATTTCCGCTGCGCTTACTGCATGCCGCGGGAAGTGTTTGGTCCGGATTATCAGTTTCTTCCAAAAAAAGAGTTGTTGAGCTTTGAGGAAATTGCGCGCGTAGCGAAGGTTTTTACATCTGCGGGTGTCAGCAAGCTCCGGTTAACCGGGGGCGAGCCTCTTCTTCGTGCTGATTTGGAAAAGCTTGTGCGTATGTTGTCCGAAAATAGGCAGGTTGCGGATTTGGCCCTTACCACGAACGGTGTGCTGCTTGCGCAGAAAGCAGACGTGCTCAGGGCCGCAGGCTTGCGACGTATCACAGTGAGCGTTGACGCGCTGAATCCCGCTTTGTTTCGGCAGATGAGCGATTCATCGATTGATGTTCATACTGTGCTTCAAGGAATAGAAAGCGCGCGCAGGAGTGGTTTCAGTCCTGTGAAGGTAAACATGGTGGTGCGCAGGGGCGTGAATGACCAGCAGGTCGTGCCAATGGCACGGCATTTTTCAACCGGTGGTTACGTGTTGAGATTTATTGAATACATGGATGTTGGCACGACCAATGGGTGGCTGCCGGCAGACGTTTTTTCTGCGCGAGAAATTCTCGAAGTCTTGGATGCAGAATTCGGCGTAGACCCCTTGCCTCAAATTCAAGGCGGAGATACATCAAGGCGCTATCGGCTCCGAAAAACGGGTAGCGAAATTGGGGTGATCGCCTCGGTTACAGAACCTTTTTGCCGGGGTTGCACCCGGGCAAGGCTGACGGCGAGTGGCAAGCTGCACACTTGTTTGTTTGGTGATAGCGCGCTCGACTTGAAAGTACTGCTGAGAAACGGTTGTTCTGACGCAGAGTTACTGGAGCGGATCGCCGCTGTTTGGGGTAAAAGAGTTGATCGCTATAGTGAGTTGCGCTTCGCTTTGAAAGACACGCCACGCAAGGCGGAGATGTCTGTGCTAGGAGGGTGAAAGGTCGCCGATAGATGGCGTCTGCGCTGTGGGAACGGTTTTCCTTAAAATTCCGGAGGATAGAATTTTGGCGCGAAGTCCGCCTCTCCCAGTGAGAAAACTCTCCGCGCCTGGGGTAAAAGCAAGATTCATCCATTCGCAGGGAGCGCTTTCCGATGTGCCCAAAAAACGCACTCCGAGGATTTCAAATTGTTTTCCAATTAGGGAATTCAGGTCCATTCCAAGGGTGATGACATTGCGCCGAAAGACCGAAGGCGATTTGTCATGAATTTTGAAGTGCTCGCAGATTTTTCGGTGCGTCTCGAACTCGAAGAAAGTGATCTGCCCTTTGTAGTCGGGTTTAAAGTTGAAGAAACGGTCGCCCTCGATTCCGCTGCCTGCGATGCAGTTTAGTTCCTCCACCGCTAGCATTGGGTGTTCTCCGGGGGGGCGACCGTAGTGTCCAAAATAGTTGTGTCCCGGCGAAATAAAAAGGGCTTGGATATCCATTGGGGACTCAGATTGAAGTTCTGGTTTTCTTACCAGTGAAGATCTTTACTTTCGGAGGCGATCTACAACCTCAAATTTTGCCTTCCCACCATTTCAACGTGAAAAACTTTTACTCTTGGTCAGGAAAGCGCGATCGATTCTCTTTTTTGGGAGTGGTGCTCGCCGGTGGGCTTTCGACACGAATGGGGGAAGACAAGTCGAGGCTGATTGTTGAAGGGCGCCAGCTCTGGGAGCGGCAGGCGCTTCTTCTGGAGGCGATTGGTGCCGATGCCGTGGTTGTCTCCGGCCCGGAAGAAGGCCCATGGGCAGGGAGTCGATATCGTGCTGTGGCAGATGACCAAGAGAAGGTTGGGCCGATGGGTGGTATCTTTAGTGTTATGCAGGAATTGCGACCGGACCGAGTACTGGTGTTAGCGGTGGATATGCCCCAGATGGAAGCCGGTTTTCTGCTCAGACTTTTAGATCGGGCCTCGGAATGTGGTGTTGGTGTTGTCCCCCGAGTAAATGGATTCTGGGAGCCTCTCGCGGCTGTTTATTCGCAAGGTCTGATGCCGTTGTTGAGAGAACATATCGAATCTTCCAACTTTGAACTTCAAAAATTAGTAGACGAGGGAGTGAGACGAGGACTTGTTGCTGCACTTGAGTGTCCAGAGGAGCGTGCTAGGTCTTGTTTTCTAAATGTGAACACCCTCCAAGACTGGCAAGAATACATCCAAGAATCTTAAAAAAGAAAAAGCCGCCTGCATTCATTGAAGAATGCCGGCGGCTTTCAATTCAAGTAGCTTGCGCGGTCTCGATCCTACGATTTTGCCTTCTTCGTTCCGACACGCTTCATTGAAGTGGTCAGCTTGAGAACGCGTTCGCGCATAATCTTGCCCGCTTTAAATTTCACAGTCGCCCTCGCTGGGATCGGTACTTCACTCCCGGGTTTATTCGGGTTACGCCCAATGCGTGGCTTTGTTAGGCGGACTTCAAGCACACCAAAGTTCCGCAGCTCCACGTTTTCGCCGCGCGCTACGGCGTCGACGATGTGATCGAGAGTAGCCTGCACAACTCCAAGTACTTGGGACTGCACGATGCCTGTTTTTTCACTGATTTGAACCACTAGGTCTCTTTTGGTAAGTGTTGCCATTGAGGGAGCTTTTCACATTACTCGCCCCGAGATCAAGCAATTGTCTCGGTTTGCCACGATTTCTTGCGTAAAAAAACAAACATTTATTTCCAAGCGTGTGACAAATTGGTCACTGGCAGGGTTCCGATGAAGCTTATCTAAACACCTGCACAGGAGTTTGTACGGATCGTCTCTGAAAAGCTATCAGTGACGAGATCGCAACGTTTAGAAATCGTTTTTCTCCGCCTGCGTTCTCCTGTAGCCACCTAGGCAGGAAATTTAATTTGGAGAAGGTCAGTCTATTCCAGAGAGCTGCCTTTTGTTTCCGGACAAATTCGGACAAGCAACACTCCCGCGAAGTAGACAGAACACAGTGCAATGTATGCATTCGCTGACGCGGTCGGACCTTTCGCGCCGAACAGCGATACAAGATTGGCCAGTTGAAGCGCCCCAACTGCTGCGACGATACGTCCGACGTTGAAGCAAAATCCCTGGCCGGTTGCACGCACACGGGTGGGGAAAAGCTCGGGAAGGTATAAGGGGAAGAAGCCGTAGAAGGACGCACTGATTCCGCCCATAAGAAAGACCGATGCAAAAAACCAAGCGGAAATATTGGCGTTGGTCTTGTAGAAGGTCACAGCGCTCAGGAACGCCACGATGCACGTGGCGGCGTAAGTTGTCCGTCTCCCGAATTTGTCCGCCACCATGGGCATCAGAAACGTGGCAAGGGTTGCGCCGATTGAAGTGGCAATCTGG
>JBILUQ010000251.1:0-5819 GCA_044370935.1 Chthoniobacteraceae bacterium | reverse complement strand
CCTGCACCCAGCTTTTGCCTGGAAACGTGGCGCGCGACAGCACGTATCCCGAGGGTATGGCGATCAAGAGCGACAACAGCGCCGTGACGGTGCAGGTGCACAGACTCAGCCAAATGGAGTGCTGGATTTCGCGGGACTGTAGCGCCTTCCACAAGTCAGACGGCTCGCTGTACACCGCCGTCGCAGCCAGCATCGCCAGAATGAACGCGAGATACGCTCCCGTGATTCCCGCGAGCAAACCCCAAAACCAACGCGAGCCCCTCAAGGTCATGATGGAAAAATTACTTCTGCTTTAACCACGGCGGCACCTCGATGCTGTCACTCCGGATCGACTTCTCCTCGCCACGCCACTGGAATCCCGCTTTCTCAAAGGCCTGCCGGTTCGCCTTCAAAAAATCAAGCAGCCGGAACCCGAGCTGGCGATGGATGGAATCGGCCCGCACCGCAAATGGCTGGATGGCGCGCGCCCCCTCATGGCGGATTTTGATGAACTCCAAATGCTCGCTCCCCGCGAGCGTGTTGACCCTGTAGACGATCGCAGCATCCAATCCACCGGCCCGCATTTGATTGACCAGAAAGTCGGCGGTGGGCACTTCCACGACGACGTTTTTCTGGATGGATTCCAGCAATCCGGTCGACTTGAGCATGCCCCGCGTCATGAATCCAAGCGTGCTTTGTTCGGCGTTGCACAAGCCGACCCGCAAACCGGCCTGCGCCAGATCCGAGAGCGTCGCGACCTTCTTAGGGTTTCCGGCAGGAACGACAATCCCGATATCGGTTTCGGTAAGCAGCACCGCCTCGGGAAAATGCTCGGCCACGGGCGGCACAAAACACAAGTCGCAGGCGTAGTACACGTCTGGAAAACGGGGGCTAGTGCTCTCGCCCATCGTCTTCATTGTCGCGCACAAGATTCCGCATCCGTTGAACACCGTGGTCACGTCAACACCCTCGCGGTCGGCGAACTGCCTGAGCAGCGCCTCGATCGCGGGCCGGTTCACGCCGCCGCTGTACATGATGAGTTCCGGCTTCGGGCTCCAAGGATCGCCACCTGCGGGCCGCGTCCCGGCTGCGCTGAAATGCTGCCCGCCCTTGTCCGGCGCCGAGAGATAGCGAGCAAACGCGAGGGCTTTCGAAGATTGCGTGCTCGCCGTAAGGATCGCGGCGGACGCGTTCTCCGCATGCGCATCCAACTCGGAGACGTGCACCGCCTCGATGTCCTTAAACTGTCCGATCAAAGAGTCCCACAAGATCGCGGCATCCACCGATCCGATTGACAAGTCCGCTGCGATCTCTGTCACCGTCGGCTTCATCACGGCGACCCTTGCCGTAAACTTCGGCCAGTCGTCTCCAGCCGCAGCCTGCACCGATTTCCCGATGCTCGCGCTCTCTGGATTCGCGAGCGCAAACTTTACGTCGTCTCTGAGCAGATCAGCTAACGAGCCGATCTTCTTCGGGTTCCCAGCGCGTACCGCGATCACCGGGGTGAGCATTGCCACCGGCAAAGCTTCCCGCACCAAATTCAGCTTTCGCGCGTCGGCGACCGCCCCATCGTCAGCCGAGATGAACACATCCCCTTTGCCTGCGACCCGGATCTGGCTCAACAAAGTGCCGGTACCCCCGTACTGCAGTTGAACGGCAACCTGCGTGTCCTGCTCGTAAGCTTTCGCCGCGGCCTCGACGGGCTTTTTCAATCCGGCGGCGCAATAAACCACGAGGGAAGCGCGCGGCGCGCCCGGCTTTGAGCCTCCTGGCTTTTCACATCCGCTAAATGCGGCCAGCAGCGCCACACAAACACTCGAAGGCGAAAGCCATAGTAGGAGGGCGGGGCATTTCATTAGGCTTTGAATGTTCGCCATCCTGCACCGACAAGGAACAGAAATATCAGCGGAATTCCATACGCGGGAAAGGGAACCTCGTCGGTCTGCTTTTGCCCGCGCAACTCCAAGGCGGAATTTGACGCCCCGCGAAAAGTGACGGTCTCAGGCTGGGCATCATTTTTGGACTGTGCGCCGGTGGATTCAGGACCGTTTGGATCCGGGGGAAGGCCCATCGCCTGAAGTCGATCCGGCCAGTCACATTTGAGAAGCAAATCCCACCCGGGATTTTGCCTCTTCACCTGGCAGGAACATGCGCCTGCAAGGAACAGGCAGACTTCCTCGATTTCATCATCCTGGAAATCCGCGGCAGCCCAAGCGCCCAACACCCTTCCACGGCCAAAGACGACGGCGATCCAGGGTTCCTTGCTCTTTTCCAAACCGGATCGCGGACCCGCGAGCATCCCCAAAAGCGGCGCCTCCGAACCGAGGGCCGCTGGAATCCGCAGGACTGAGTATTTCAAGGCGAGCGCCGGCCCCGGCCCCAGCTTGCTGGACGGGTCGTTGGGATCGATCAATGGCAGCCGGATCACCTGCTCCAAGTAGCGGATTCTTTTCTCGAGCACCTCAAGAGCCGCGGCATTCGCGTGTTTATCAGCGGACTCCACGAATACAAACACTGACGAGTCACCCGCCAGCAGCCGCTTTGCGAGCTCCTGCCGCAGCGGTGAGTCTGTCAGCGTCTCAAGTGCCTGCGCGTCTAGCGCGCCACTCCAAAGCACAGTCGGCGGATTGCTGCCCATTGGGGGCCGCATCAGTCTTGCGGCGCCGAGCGTGTCATTCGGCAAGCGGCTCACTTCAACATTAAGTCCGGACGCACTTCCGAGGTTGCGGGCGAAATGAGCGACGTGTTCGGCGTTCGCCGTTGCGGGTGAAACCTCGAGCGTGAACGCGTCTGGAAACCAATGGTCGAGCGCGTAACGAAAGACGGGAACCGTGCACGCATCCATCCCCTGCAACAGCACCATCAAGGCAGCGAGAACGATGCCTTGACGGCGCGTGTTGGAAGTCATCGGGGTCAGGAGCGAGCGGGGTTAACGAACGTCACTTTTCCCAAAGCAAATCACTTTTCCATCCACAGTCGCAACAAAGAGGCGACCTTGCGCAACAGCCATTCCATCCCACACAGGCGGGCTCTTGAGCTTAAGCTCGCTGCCCATTTTACCGTCCTTGGTGGAAACCGCCCATAGGCTGGCGCCGCGCTTGCCATCAAGCGCCTCGTCCTGCTCCTTGAGTTGCTCGTAAATGGCAGGATCTTTTTGCGACATCCGCTCAAACGCGTATTCCTCGTCAATCATGTCCGGCGGCCCGGAAACAAACACCGTGCTGCCGCCCATCGCCATTGCGCGAAGGAAAATCGGGACGGGATGAGCCCAGTTGTGTTGCACGAACGATTCGTTGGGGCCCTTATCGGGTTTGTCCTTGCCCTTGCCTTTGGCCGTCTGCTGCGCCTGCGGCTGTGAAGCCGCCAAAGCGGACGCACCCTTGGCCGGGGCATCCGCCTTGCGGAACCAAAGCGCAGCCGCGACTTTGCCCTTGCCGGTGTCAACGCCGCTCAAAACGCCGTTCGCGCCATTACCCGATTCGTCGCGGGCATTGCCGTTGTCAAAGCTCGCCACGAGAATCGCGCCCTTTGCGGGCTTGATGTTCCCGGTCTGCGCGTGAGCAAAGATCTCCTCCTCGCCAAGGGCGCGCTTGAACACCGCGAACTGATCGAGCATCCCGGTGTATGGGGCGCCTTTGCCGAAAGACGTCACCGCCGAGGAAGGCGTTATGCCGAGGACGAGCCCGTTCGCTGGCTTGCCCGGAATGAGCTCCGTCACCTTCGTCTCAGCCGCAAGCTGCCCGTCCACAAAAAGCCGCAGCACCTTGGTGTCCGTAAGAACCCCGGCAAGGTGATGCCAACCCTGATCCAGCGGCCGCTGCGCCTCGGCAGTCACAGCCGTCGATGATGAGCGCACCGAGAAACCGGGCCGCCCGTCCTGCAGCGCCATGCTGTAGCCCATTCTTCCTCCGCCGTGATGCGCGATTGTTCCATCACGCCCATCGGGTAGGACCCACATCTCCACAGTCAACGCCGTGTTGGCGATATCGAGCTTGTCCGAATCAAACTTCACATTCGGCGCACCGCCCTGTTCGCCCTTCTTGGCGCCTTCACCCGCTGCGTGCGCGACGGGAACCGGCGCTTCCTTCGAGGCGGAAAAGAGCTGGTGCTCCATGGTCGTCGTCCACTTGTAATACTTCGACTCGCGCGCGAACCCATACACGTTGTCCTTGTCATGCACCAGAATGCGGCCTTCAGGAGTGTATTTTCCCGCCTGGAAATAGCCGCCATGGCCACCGGCAAAACTCTTGCCATACACCCAGTAACTCCGGTGAAACCAGGAGTCGTCGAGGAAACCCATCGGCGCGAAAAGGTGGCGCCCCTCGCCCTGCTGTGCCCCGCCCTGTTCAGTGAAGTTTCCACTCACCGGGCCGATGTCCACACGGTTTCCATCGGCGGCGATTTTCTGGGAGCGCAAGTACATGTGCTTTCCGTCGCTGGAAAGAATATCATTTAATCCGACGGGCATCTGCAGCGTCTTGTGGCGGTTCTGGAAATCCTCACCGGTCTCCGGGTCTTTTTCGTTGAAGACAGTTTCGGCCAACTTCTTTCCAGTGCGCGCATCGAGCCGCACAAACCGCAGGCCGCCGTCCAGGAACACTGAACGCCCCGCGACAGCATTGACCGTGTCGTTTTCGACAAGCACGCTGCCGTGCACCGGCCAGACGCTTTCAACCTGTTCCCAAGCCGCGTGGCGCCGGTCGCTCGGCGCGGCCTGAAAACGCCACACCAACGCGCCATCCGCTGCTCGGAGGCAATAGATCCAGCCGTCTTTCCCTCCGAAAAACACGCGCCCCTTCCAATACGTGGGCGGTGAATCAATGCGGGCGCCCGCCACAAAGTGCCAGAGCTTTTTCCCAGTGGCATGGTCGATCGCGTGCAGCGTGTGTGCGTCGATTTGAGACACAAACACTTTACCCTCCGCAACCGAAATCGCGGACAGCGCCCCAGGCAAATCCAGCTCCCACGCAACGCCCAGATCCTCCACCAGAGGCTGGTCGCTGAACCCGCTGCGCGCGGCGTCGTGCCGGAACGTCGGCCAGTCCTTTGCGTCCGCGTCCTTCTCGTTCAGTGCCTGTCCCCAGGCCGCGCCCTTCTGCAGACGCTGCTCGTCAGACGCGGGCTCCGGATGCGGAGAATACGAGCCCGCTGCGAGCGCGTTCATTCCATCCAGCTTCGCCTCAGGGTAGCAGGCGCAGTTGTGCGGCCCCGCGTAGGTCAGACCATTGGCGGGCATCACGCCGTACAGACACGCTCCGCGCACCCAGTGGTTGAGGTCCCAGTGCTGCTTGTCCAAATCCACGTATTCGATGCCGGTTCTCGAAGGAATAATGAATTTCTCAGTCGCCTTCGCCAGATAGCACCGGTGGTGAAACCAGTAGGTCCCCGCAGGAACGTCCGGCGCGAACTTCTTCACCACCTCGCCCGTATCGGGATTGCGTCCAGTGAACTCGCCTGTCTGCCCGCCTTGTGTGGTGCCAGCATTCCAGACCAGACCGTTCGCGACGATGAGATCCTCGGGCGAACGGTATCCCGATTTCTCGTGGGATCCCTGCCACTTCTGCTCGCCGGTCTTCAGGTCAAGCGCACGCTCGATTCCGTCTCCACCCGCATAAAGGACGAGGTCTTTGTAAAGCAGCACGCGCGGGCCAAAATTATATTCGATCAATTTCCGTTTTCCCTGCGGAGCGCTCTTCCAGTTTTCGGATCCCGAGGCGGCATTGAGACAAACCACCTGTTCGCCGTTGAAGTATGCGACGACTTTCCCATCAGTCCCCAAAGTGATCGGAGCACAGACCGCCTCTTTTTTCCAAAGCACCTTTCCGGTGCTTGCATCGACA
>JBILUQ010000476.1:0-5843 GCA_044370935.1 Chthoniobacteraceae bacterium | reverse complement strand
ATCCGTGAGTTGTCACAGGAACAGTTTGTCGGCCTCACCACGGGTCAGGTGGCTGCACTGACAACTGACCAGTTTGTGCAAATTGAAACCGGTGACTTGAAGGCTTTGACGCCCTCGCAGGTTTCCTCTCTCACCACTGATCAAGTTGTTGCACTCACGAACAGTCAGGCCATTGCATTGGGGACAAATCAGGTCATGGCGTTGACCACGACTCAGGCCCGGGCAATGGAGATTGCCGACCTACAGGCGCTCTCAACGGCTCAGCTTCGGCAGGTTGCGGGCCCACAGTTCGCATCTCTGTTTACCGATCGGATCGCTGCTCTCACTACCGATCACGTGGCGTCGCTCAACTTGGGCCAAATCCAAGCCATGGGAACTGCGCAGGTCCGCGCATTAAACTCCGAACAGCTTGTTGCTCTTTCAGCCGCCCAGGTGCAGTTGCTCTCGAGCGCCCAGGTGAGGGGACTTTCAACCGAGCAGGTTACTTCCCTTGAAACACGCGATATAGCCTCTCTTGTGAACGGGCAGGTTTCTGCGCTTTCAAGCGACCAAGTGGCTGGCTTGATTTCGGATCAGATTGCCGCGATGTTGCCAACTCAAATTAGCGCACTCGGAACTGCGCAGGTTGCGGCGATTGAAGTTGAGGACCTGCAGGTCATGAGGAGCAGCCAGATTGCGGCGTTATTAAACACGCAGGCCGCTGCAATTCAGGCCACCCAGATCCAATCTCTGGGGTCCGAGCAGCTCAGTGGATTGAATCAAGTCCATGTGACAGCCTTGTCATCCGCCCAGTTGCGCGCCTTCAGCACAGAGCAGATCCAGCAGCTTGCTCCACGTCAATTCCTCGCACTGCTACCCGGTCAGGTCGGACACCTCTCGACCGACCAAGTTTCGCACATTAGCACGGATGGTCTCCGTGCTTTGCAAGTGCCCCAAATCCTCGGATTCGGTTCCGACCAGGTCAAGGCGCTCACGGCCGGACAGCTCACATCGCTGCTGGTGCCCCAGATTGCGGCATTCAACTCCACACAGCTGCAGTCTATTGAGACGGGTGATTTTGAACTGCTTTCGACTGCCCAGATCGCCGGATTGAACGCCACTCAAGTGGGATCAATGAAAGATGTTCAGGTGAAGGCCCTGAACAGTGACCAGATTTCTGCTCTGAGTGCGCCGCAATTATTAGCCCTCAAAACTGACCAAGTGCGCGGGCTCGAGGTTGACCAGGTCAACGCTTTCAAGACCGGCCAAATCCAAGGTTTCGCAACCAGCCAGATTGCTGCCCTCTCGAGTGAACAGGTAGCCGGCATTGGTTCCGCGCGGTTAAACGCGATGACGCCGGCCCAATTGAGTTCCCTGCAGACTTCGCAGGTTCAGTTCCTGACAACGGACCAAGTGAAATCGTTTACCGGCCGCGAGATTATTGCGCTGCGGGTCGCGCAAATCGCTGCGCTCTCCACCGACCAAGTGGTGGTGATCGAGACCAGCGATGCCAAGGCGCTCTCCGTCGAACAATTGGCGGGCATGTCCTCGGATCAGGTGGTGTCGCTCACGGAGGCGCAATTTGTCGCGCTTTCAGCGCTGCAGATAGGCGGATTGACGCCACTGCAGGTCAAGGCGATCGAAACCAGTGATTTGCGAGCTCTCAGCTCAGCCCAGATTTCATCGCTTCGGACGCAACAGTTGCGAGGGCTCGAAACCAGCCAAATTTTCGCGCTTTCGTCCGATCAAATCAGCGCTTTGGTCGCGGCACAGGTGTCTGCGCTTTCGACCAGCCAGATGTCGGCATTCGCAGTTTCGCAGATTGAGTCACTGAAGACCTCGCAGGTCCTCGCGATTGGTACTGCCCAGGTGTCAGTGCTGAACACGGATCAGTTGCAGGCGATTCAAACCGCAGATTTCAAGGTTTTAAGTGCAGCGCAGATCTTGGCTTTGCAGGCTCCTCAGGTGAATGCAATTACCCTGCCGCAGATTCAATCGTTGAACGGGGTTCAGCTTGGGCAGTTCAGCTCAGGGCAGATCAGTAAACTGGCGACTGATGTCGTTGAAGGTTTGTCGAGTGCTCAGGTTGGGTCGATCACGACTTCTCAAATTTCGAAATTAAGCACGGCGCAGGTCTATTCGATCGAATCTGCGGACCTCAGAGCGCTTCGCTTTGAGCAGCTAGCTTTGCTGTCTACTACCCAAGTTGAAGTGCTCAGTGGTTCGCAGTTGTCGGCCCTCTTGGAACCGCAAATGCTGGCGTTCTCGTCCGCTCAAGTGGCAGTTCTCGGCGCTGGAAATCTGGATGCGATCAGCACGGCCCAGTTCCGTTCGCTCAACCCCGATCGCCTGCGCAGCCTGAGTTCGGATCAACTCGGGGCTATCGAAACTTCCCAGGTGGCAGCTCTTTCCAGCCAGCAAATCGCGGCGCTCATGACGGATCAGATCGCGAAGCTCAGCACTGACCAGTTTGATGCGTTGTCGACTGCCCAGATCCTGTTCTTAGGCACTGGCCAGATTGCTGCCTTGGTCTCGGATCAATTGCAGGTTTTGACATCCGCTGACATCCGCATACTTGCTCCGAAGCAGATTGGAGCTTTCAAGACGGGACAGGTCCAAGCGCTTTCGTCGGATCAAATTAAGGCGATCACATCCGCGCAAGTCGTGGCAATCACGCCTGATCAAATTAGGGCCGTTGAAATTGCGGATCTCCCGGCCATCGGCGCACACTTGATCCGAGCACTTACTGGCTTGCAGGTTGCTGCTTTTGTCTCAGATCAGCTCCTTGCCATTAGCACGGAACAACTCGCGGCGCTGTCCGGGCCGCAGTTGACTGCCATGCGCTCAGAGCAGATGACAGTGTTGACGTCCGACCAGTTGCAATCCCTCAGCACCGCTCAGTTCCAAGCTCTCGGCAGCTTGCAGCTCGCGGGTTTATCGACTGAACAGATTGCTGTGATTGAAAGCAGGGATCTGCAAGCTCTGACGCCTGCGCAGCTGGCGGGAATGCGCAGCTCTCAGATCGGGGCTCTTACCAGTGGCCAGATTGCGTCGATGAGTGCGGCTCAGATCTTCGCGCTTCGTCCGGACCAGTCGGCGGCGCTCAACGCCGGCGGGCTCAATGAATGGAAGACCTCGCAGATCTCCGCTTTGTCCACTGCGCAGATTGGAAAGTTGAAAACCGATCAAGTTGCCGCATTGGAGTCGTTGCAGTTGTCTGGCTTAACGCCGACGCAATTTGTAGCGCTTGATTCCGCACAGGTCCGTGCGTTAACGACCGATCAAATCCGTCTGATGAGCACGCGCCAGGTGGCAGCGCTACTTCCGGCGCAGGTTTCTTCACTCACTCCGGAGCAGATCAAAACAGTGGAAACCGCAGATCTCCGAGCGCTCTCATCGGCGCAGTTGGTAAGTTTGATCAGCGATCAGGTAGTGGCGTTGGAGAGCAGTCAGGTTTCAGCCTTGCTCATTCCGCAGGTTTCCTCGCTGACGACCCGGCAGGTGTCTGTGATTGAAACCGACATTTTGAGGGCGTTGAGCTCAGCTCAGCTGAGTTCGCTCAATCCTTCCCAGGTGCAGGCATTCAAGATCTCTCAAGTGGTCGGGCTCGCTACGGATCAGATCACCGCTCTTAACTCAGGGCAGATTTCTGCCTTGAGAAGCAGTCAGGTGCAGGTGATTGAGAAAATTCAAATCGAGTCTCTCAGGGGTGGACAGGTTGCTTCACTGACCAATGCCCAGATCGCCCTGCTTTCGAGCGATCAGCTCACGGCACTCGTGACCGACGCGGTTAGGGCGATCACCTCGTCGCAAGTTGCTGCCCTCGGCACAAGCCAGGTTATCGACCTCACGAGCGAGCAGTTTGGTGCATTCAACGGCGCGCAGCTTGCAAATCTAGGGACTGCGCAGATCCAGCGCGTCGAAACCGCTGATCTGATTGCGATCGGGGCTCAGCATTTGTCTGCGCTTCGGGTGGCGCAAGTTCGTGCGCTCGGCACCGACCAGACGGTCAGCCTTTTGGCAGCTCAGATTGCAGCGTTTAATTCGTTGCAAGTCTCTTCGCTACGTTCGGACCAGGTGGTGGCGCTTCTCGGTTCGCAGATCGCAGCATTTACTGGCAACCAGCTTTCGTCAGTGACGACCGGGCAGCTCCGGCTTTTGAGTTCCGAACAGGTGCTTGCGCTTGAGACCGCCGATATTGGAGCCTTTGCTGCGGGCCAAATTGCGGGCCTGCGCACTGACCAGTTTGTAGCGCTAACGACGGATCAGACAAAGGCGATGACGCCGCTGCAGGTGGCAGCATTGACCTCGGCACAGGTCAAGGTCCTCGAGGTTGGAGATGTGGCGCAGTTCGGCACCAGCCAAGTTGCGGCATTGCTGCCACAGCAATTGCGTTTGTTCACCTCCGACCAGATGGCGGTGATCACAGGGGTGCAGATCCCAGCTTTGGTGAGCGCCCAGATCTCCGGCCTTACCACCGATCAAATCATCGGCTTGACCACGGATCAGATAGTGGCGCTGCGAGATTCGCAGATTGGTGCGATGACTTCCGGTCAAGTACTGAGACTTTCCACCGAGCAACTCAGCGCGATCGAGACCGCCGATATGCGGGGCTTCAATCCCGGACAACTCACAGCGCTGAAGACGGAGCAGTTTGCAGGGTTTACTTCTGCGCAGGTCAAGGCGCTCGGAAGCGAGCAGGCACTTGTGCTTGGCTCCGCTCAGCTTTCCGCGATCAGCGGCACAGGCCTCGAGTCCCTGACCACTTCGCAGATCCAGGCGCTGGATCCCTCAAGATTGCAGGCGATGAAGACCTCCCAGATATCGGGGCTTTCAACGGCGCAGATGGCGGCGCTCAAGACGATCCAGATCCCGGCAATCGCAAGTTCGCAGATCGCATCGCTTGGAACAGAGGTCGTAGTGGCTCTTACAACTTCGCAGTTTGCTGCGATGAGCGGTCTACAGTTGGCCGCGATCACGACGGCTCAGGTTTCTGCGGTCGAGACCGCGGATTTGCGTGCGCTTTCCACCGGACAGATCCGCTTGCTGACTACCGCGCAGGTGGCCGCATTTGAATCCGGCCAGTTGTTAACGTTGTCCAGCCAGCACCTCACCTCGCTTTCACCGCAACAGGCGGCATCGATTGCGAGCGACACAATGCTGCTTCTCTCGAACGCACAGTTGCGGTTGCTGGTCTCATCGCAGGTTTCTGGATTAACACCCGCGCAACTACAATCCCTTGGGACCTCCCAGATTTCGGCCCTCACGAACGGACAGGTTTCCGCACTTGGGACATCTCAGGTGGCAGCGTTGCGCACGGATCACGTCGTCGCTCTCACAAGCGCCCAGTTCCAGGCTGTGACGCCTGTACAAATTACGGCGCTCACCACAGAGCAGGTTTCATTCATTGAGACTGGCGACGTGCGCAGTCTGACTACTGGGCAGGTGGCGGCTTTCACCACGGCTCAGATTGCGTCGGTGACCGCGAGTGGGGTTTCGACTCTGACAGCGCCTCAGATCTCCGGATTGTTGACCAAGCAGGTAGCGGCAATCGTAACGGATGATCTTGTGGTGTTGTCGTCTTCGCAGCTCAGATCGCTGTCGGTGCTCCAGCTTCAGGCGCTCGGTACGGACCAGGCTGTGAAACTCACGACGGAGCAGATTGCGTCATTCACTGGTGCGCAGGTTGAAAGCCTGACAACCAGACAGGTGAAGGCGCTGCTCACAGACCAGATCGTGGCCCTCGGGAGCGCCCAAATCGCTTCGCTGAACAACCGCCAGTTGGCGTCCCTCAGCAGCGAACAGTTCGTCGCGATAGAATCCCTCGATATTCGGGCCCTGTCTTCCATCCAATTGCCTTCGCT
>JBILUQ010000037.1:0-20515 GCA_044370935.1 Chthoniobacteraceae bacterium | reverse complement strand
AGTAAAAGTATTGATCCTCGGTGAGCAAACCTGTGGGGTGGCCGTCTGCTTTTTTACGCCCGCACCACAACGAGGCTGGGATGCGCAATTTTTTCTCTGTAGATGAGAATGCCAGCAGGTTGAAAGTCTGAGGGTTTGGTTTGCTAGGGGCATAAAATACCGTTACGCGAGCCACGCATTGGTAAATGACATCAGATTGTCGAGCGGCACGAGATCCCGCGATCTTCAAAACGATTACAACCACCATTCCATCCCAATCAACCGTTTCTTGCGAATCGATAAAACTCGGCATTGACGGTCACGCCAAATATTACTGGGCAAGCCGTCAGGGCGATGGAGCGACTCCGCAACCCGTGTAGAAGATGACCAACGAGGAGCTAATGCTATTCGTGGTCAAACAGCAAAAACTCACCCGTAAAGTGGTGGCCTGTTAAGAAGCGCGTGCGTTCGGGTTCCACCTGTACCGCCGGTTCGAGAAACTCGGCATCAAGAACTACGTGGCACAACCCCAGGACTGGGATGAGCAGGGGAAAGGGGGTGAAGAACGACTGGTTCGATGCCGCGGCGTTATGCCTGCGTCACAATCGTTACGAACGGGGGAATAAAAAAGCGTTCAGCACGGTGCGTATTCCGACGGTGGACGAAGAGCGGCAACGCGCGATCAGTCGCGAGCACCAGCAGTTCATGCGCGAACGCCAGCGCATTGTGGGGATGGGACGCGGATTACTTGCGCTGCACAATAATCACGTCACGAGAAACGGCTGAAAGGCAGAGTGTTGGCAGTGATCAAGGTGCTGGCGCCTGCGTGTCTGGAAAGTGCTTTGGGCGTTTTAGAAACGTCCGGTTGAGAGGTGATAGCACGTTTCCTTTCCTCGACTCGAATTAGTCATTTGGCGCTTCGCAGGCGAAAGCCAAAAAGCAAACGCGCGGATTGCAGGATGCGATCCTTGAAGCCCGAGGATGCATGATGGAAAGAAAGACATTTGGAGACAGACTCCGGGCAGCCGTGAACCCTTTACGCCACAGGTCAGTCGAAGCAACCGAGAGCACTTAAAGTAAGCGGCTTTGCCGTTTAGCTGGGGAATGCCTGTTCCCCAGACCACTTTTCCAGAGGAAACATTTTGGAGCCCTCACACAAGACGAGTTCTTCGAAGAGACGGGCCGCAGTCTTTATCAAACACCCCACAACCAAAATAAAAACACCCAACCCCTAGCGGGAAATTTCGAGATCAAGCGTGACTAACTTCATAGCAGCAAATTTCCCTTTCCGCCTCATCTTCACGGTCCGCTCGCACGGTATTGTCGCTTGGCGCTGAAGAGCGTGCGGTAGGTGCCGGACGAGGTGCGCTGAGGTGCGTCTGAGCTTTTCTTTTCCCACAGGCTTCCGGCTCTTCGAGGAAGTGAGAGTGGGTTTCGATCTGATTAGATCCCAGCGAGCATCTGAGCCGCGGCGGAAGTGTGTGCCTAGACGGAGGCGGGGGTGGTTTGCGCCCCGTCACAGGCCAGTGGGTTACCCCCACACCTGAATAAGAATCAAACCTTCGTGAGTTCTTTCATTTTTGGAACGGATGATTCGCCCGTGGCGCAGATATCCTGTGCTCCCTCATTTTTGAAGATGGACTTGGCGCGGTTGATTTCTTCGGAATTGTCGGTGTGGACTGATATCAGAATATTACCTTCCTTGAGTCGTCCTTCGTAACGCTTAGCTTCGATTTCCGGAACACCGAGTCCGATTAAACCGCCGGTGATGCCGCCTACTGTGGCGCCGACAGCGGCACCGCTCAATGCGGCAAGGATGGGCCCCGCAGCGATAAAGGGACCCACTCCGGGAATAGATAACGCCCCAATTCCAGCTATCCATCCCAACGCGCCCCCAAGGATGCCGCCTGTGCTGGCGCCTGTGCTGGCGCCAGTGACAGCGCCTTCGGGAGCTTTCGTGCTCTTTTCGTGTGCAAAATCATGGCTTGTCTCCTTGTCTGCGAATAGGGCTGAGATGTCGTCGTTTGAGAAGTTAGCGGCTTTGAGCTGGCCGACAATGAGGTCAGCTTGTGCGCGAGAGGTTGCGATGCAAAATACGGATTTGTGTGACATAGATAGTTTGGTTTTTGGTTGACTGAACTCACGGAATTATTTGACGGGAGGCATGGGTTTCACTTCCAGTTGGTTGTCGACGTTCTCAGGGCGGGCGATGCGCTCCGCGATCTCGGAAATAATGCGTTTTTCCTCCGCCGTTTCGACTGGTCCCCGCAGAGTCACACGGCCTTTCTTGGCGATGATTTTGACGTTATGGGCGTCTACGGACATCTCCTTCCTCGCCATGATTTCTTTGCGAATTTGCGTTGTCAGATCCAAGTCAGCCGCAGTGTTGCTTTGATCAAAAGGCGTCAATTTTGTTTCACTTCGGTCGCGAACGTTGACGGCTGTATTGTCTGGGGCGGTCTCGAAATAGGGATCAACCTTGTAAGCTTCGTATACTCCGCCGGAGACACTGGATTTGGTGAAGTCAGGCCACTCGCTTGCCTTAAAATGAGGTGCCTCCTTTAACATGTCTTTCGTTGTGTCGAGCTGGAGGGTCTCCCAATCTTTCGTGAATCGGAGTGAAGTAGGGGGAATAGCGCTCAATTCTTCTCCGATTCCGAGGAATCCGCCTGAGGACACGATCACTGCCAGAACCCGTCCCGACGTTAAATCCAAGACCATGTTGTCAACCTCGCCGAGCGTCTCGGCTTGGAAATTCTTAACTGAAATTCCGATAAGTTTGCTGGCCTTCTGGATATGACTCAGACGCGCTAGCGGGATTATCGCATACTGACCGGTTCCCGGAGTCTGAATGAAATTGAACGATTTCTCCTGTCCGAAGGAGCGGTAAACTTGAGATAGATGCTCTTGGTCGTGGATGGCATCCCAGTCGGTCATAGCGACATGGGGAGCTGCTGCAATTCGCCCTTTATCAGCGTCCAGCAGCAGGAAGTTGTTAGAGCCCTCGTGACGGATCACCATTGGCGGGACCGCTGTATGGCTCTTGTCGGAGGAGAGGATGATTTGGACGATTCGTCCAGATTCGATATCCACCGCGATCTCTTCCACTTTGCCGAGTGTTTCACCTTCTCGGGTTTTGACAGTCATTCCGATGATATCAGTGGACTTGGCAGTTCCAGCGATTTGCCCCCTTGGAGGAGAAACAAATGGGGGATTCTGGACTGATGCCTTATCCGCTTCGGACTTGGCCGGAATTTGTGCGTCTGCTGTCGCTGTTGTGACTGTTGTCACTGTTGTGACTGCCCATGCCGAGACTGCGGAGACACGAATGATTACTTGAAGGCTTCGTTTCATAGTCGATTTCTGTGGTTTGATTGTTCTGGTTGCAATCTTTTGAGCTACTATAGGCGAGGTCCTTGCGTTTGGTATGGGGTGTAGACCCCCTTGTTGTTTGCGAAGGATACTTCGGAACCGGACTAGATTCCTGGTGAGCCGCACAGGGCGGCTACGGCATCAGTTTCTCCTCCCAGCGATTCGCAGGGTTTGGAGAAATGATGCGGGAATTTTCACCGAACGCGGTCCTTATGCGGCTAGCCGCAGCAGTTGGTGAGTGCGTTCTGCTTGAAGCCAATGGTCTAGTGCATGTCCCTGAGGGCAGCCTTGAGCTTCATAAATCAACCAAGCCTGAAGTGCGATGGCCGCATGCTCCTGTTGCTCTCGTTCCGCCTGCAACCAGTGATCCAGATCGTGACCCTGTGGATATCCACTGTTTTCATAAATAAACCATGCTCGCACTTTGATGTCATCGTGTGAGGGAGGGGGATTATTGAGAGAGAGGTATTGTCTTCTCTTGAGCAACTCGGCTCCTGCTTGTTGCATGTCATGCACCCGAAGCCAGGCGGCTTGGGCCGCCGAGCGAACTTGATCCCATGGAAGAACGGCTTCGGTTTGTTCATAGTCGCGGCGCAAATCGGGCTCCGCCATTTCGAAAGACTGTTCGTATCCTTTGTGATGGAAATATCGGGAATACCCGATTCGGTATGCAGGTTCCACGGAGTCGAAGTCCATGCCATCAATCGAATGGGATGTGGATGGATGGTGATTGTGCCAAAATTTGTGTTCCTGAGCGGCGTCGATTCTAATTGCGATGGCGTTCCCCCCCCATCCACCTACGGCTATGCCAAGAACGGCTCCCGCGACCTCCCCGATCGGGCCCGCCATCACTAGTCCCAAGCTTGCACCAGCAATACCGCCGGCAGTGGCCCCGATACCGGTGGAGAGTGGATGGGTCCCGTGGTCGTTTGTGACTTCGGTGTCTTGTGGAGGTGTTATCTCTTTACGTGCCATAATAGTGAAAGTTCGAAATGAGCTGAGGACGGGCGACAATTGTATCCTGTGTTAAGGATTCGCTTTGAATCGATGGGTCAGATGGTCAATTGAACTGACCGGAAATTGCTTTTGCTCTGGGTTCCGCTGCGCGCGCTAAAGCAATTCCGCGATCCGCTTCACGGAGTAGGGCGACACGGTATCGACTGGGAAGGTGCGACGGTTGCGCCACGGGAATGCCGTGCCGACTCATAGCCAGGCTCTCCGGATCAGCCACATCTTCACGGCGTGGGTGAGAGTGATATAGCAGAGCAGCGTTGCGAGCAGGATTGGCCAGTAGAGCGGTGGCAAGGCGGTGAACCCAAGCGTGGGCGCGAGAGGGGAGTACGGCAGCCATGCGGCAACCGCCATCATGGCCACCGTGGTCATCGAGAGCTGCCAGCTCGCGCGGCTTTGGATGAAGGGAATCTGGTTGGTTCGGATGACGTGAACCACCAGCGTCTGAGTAATCAACGATTCAACGAACCAGCCCGTTTGGAAAAGGGATGCACGCTCGGGGTCCCAGCACCCGAAGACGTTGAGCATTACGCAGAACGTCGTGTAGTCGAAGATTGAGCTAATGGGGCCAATGAACAGTACGAATTTCTTGATATCGCCGATATGCCATGGGCGCGGTTTATCAGTTTGCTCCGGGCCAACAGTGTCCGTGGGAATCGGCACCTGCGAGAAATCGTAAAGTAGGTTATTGGTAAGCACCTGGATCGGCGCCATCGGCACAAACGGTAGAAACGCGCTCGCGCCAAGGACGCTGAACATGTTGCCAAAGTTGGAACTGGCGCCCATTCGGACGTATTTGAGGATGTTCACGAAAACCTTGCGGCCTTCAATCACTCCGTCGTCCAATACCATGAGATCTTTTTCGAGTAGGATGACGGTCGCCGCGGCCTTCGCGATATCCACGGCGGAATCGACGGAGATGCCCACGTCGGCAACATGCAACGCGGGCGCATCATTGATGCCATCGCCCATGAAGCCCACAACGTGCCCTTTACTTTGGAGCGCGCGGATGATTCGCTGCTTATGAGCAGGGGAGAGGCGGGCGAAAACGTCAATACTCTCAGCGGCCTCGGCGAGTTCGGAGTCGCTCATGGTTTCGACCTTGGAGCCGAGGAGAATGTCAGCGCCCTTCAATCCAACCTGCCGGCACACATTGCGTGTTACTAGATCGTGGTCGCCCGTCAGGACTTTGACGGTGACACCATGTCGGCTGAGTGCATTGATGGCCTTGGCAGCGCTCTCCTTGGGAGGATCTAGGAAAGCGACGTAACCCTTGAGAATCAGGTCGCACTCATCCTCTTTGTTAATGAATTCGTCCTCCGCGAGCTGCTTGTAGGCGACGGCCAGCACGCGGAATCCGTCGGCGCTCAACTGCTCGTATTGTTCCGTCAACTTGCCTACAAGTTGCGGCTCTATCGGAAAGACCTTCCCATCTAGTTCAAAAAAAGTGCAAAGCGGGAAGATCGCCTCCGGCGCGCCCTTGGTCAGGAGTTGATGCTTATTGTCCGGCTTCTTGACCACCACGGACATCATACGGCGGACGAAATCAAAGGGGATCTCGTCGACCTTGGTGAACCCCTCGACGGCTTGATGGTGCGTCTCGCGGTGACTGAGCACTGCGCGATCGAGAACGTTTTTCAAGCCAGTCTGAAAATGGGCAATGAGATATGCGTCGCGAAGCACCTCGTCATTTTCCTTCTGCATCACATCGCAATGCCGTTCGAGAATCACTTGATCCATCGTCAGAGTGCCCGTCTTGTCGGTGCAAAGGACGTCCATCGCGCCGAAGTTCTGGATCGCGTTCAGTTGCTTCACGATCACATTCTTCCTCGACATCGCCAGCGCGCCCTTCGAGAGACACACAGAGACGATCATCGGCAACATCTCCGGCGTCAGCCCAACTGCGACCGCGATGGAGAAAAAGAAGGACTCGTGCCAGTTATGTTTGGTCAGGCCGTTAATGACAAAGACCAGCGGCACCATGATTAGGATGAAGCGGATCATCAGCCACGTGAACTGCTGCACTCCATTGTCAAAGCTGGTCGGCTTGGGCTCGCCCGTGATGCTCCCGGCCATGCTGCCAAAGTAAGTCCTCGCGCCCGTGGCAAGGATGACAGCGGTCGCCGCTCCGCTTTCCACCGTGGTCCCGAGAAAGCACGTATTTGAAAGCTCCAATGGCGAAATTCCCGCCTTCGTGTCGGGAGCGGCGAATTTTTCGACGGGCAACGATTCACCGGTCAGCGTGGACTGTGTGATAAACAGGTCGTTCGCCGAAATGAGCCGGACGTCGGCGGGAATCATATCGCCCGCTGAGAGGTTCACTACATCGCCTGGCACCAAATCCTTGAGGGCAATCTCCTCTTCCTTCCCGGCTCGGACCACGGTCGCCGTGACGTTGATCATCGCTTTCAGCTTCTCCGCGGCCGCGTCCGCCCGCGCCTCCTGCACAAAACGCAGTAGCACGCCGACACTCAACATGAGTGTCATCACACTCCCCGCATGCACATCGCCGGTGGCGAACGATATCGTCGCCAGCACGCCCAACAGGATCACTAGTGGATTGCGCGCTGCGGTGAGCAGACGCCACGGCCAGCCGTGATACTTGCCGGCCGTAACCACATTGGGCCCGATGTCCACCAGACGAGCGGCTGCCTCCGGCTCACTCAATCCTTCCGCCGCAGTTTTCATCCGGGTGAAGACGCCGCCGATTTCCAATTGTGCCACCTCCGCAAGAACCGGTGAGAAGTGAATCGACTTATCCGCGGGCTTCCCCGGCGAAAGCGACTGGTTCAGCTTGGGCAGATGGTTCATTTTTCAAATTTGGTGCTATACGTTTTCGAACGTGACGGCCAAATCGGCACCACCGTGCCCTCGCAAATTCTAGGCTAGTTCGAGGATCACAGGAAAAGGCACATCATCCGGTTGCTTGAAAGTTACCTTGTGATCGCGCGATATCCGTAACTTCACGCACCAAACAAAGTCTGCCAATGGGGGGAAACCCTAGTTCATGCGGCTAGGGTTGATCCCGACCTCTTCAGTTCCGCTGTGAGTACTTAGAGTTACAAGCGAGCGATTGGTCTCCGATAGACGGCCTGAGAGCTTAAACGTCCGCTTGGTAGACGAACCCACATTTTCTTGACCCGCATGAGTCATTTGGGGCTTCGCAGGCGAAAGCCAAAAAACAAAAGAGCGGCTAGTAGGCTGCAATCGTTGAACCCCGATGTTGCTTGCGCGCCGAAGGAGACATTTGGAATAAACCCAAAATAACCCGAAAACTATTCAGCTGAAACAGCTGCAGTAAATGGTCAGTAAAACACACAAAACTGAGCGAAAACTGAGCGGAAATTTCCAGCCAACGCACGCGTTATCGTCACGGCGTGCGCCACGCCCGCCCGGGTTCAAGGCGGTTTCTGAATTCCATCGGCGTCATTCCACAATATCTTCGAAAAACCCGACTGAAGTATTGACTGGAGCCGAAGCCGGTTTTCATTGCGATGTCGGTGATAGTTCGATCCGTCCCCGATAACAGTCCTTTGCAACACTCTACACGGTGGCGCTGCAAGTAGTCGTTAGGAGACAATCCCGTTTCTTTTTTGAAAAGTTCAAACATCCGCGCCCGGCTCAATCCTAGGTGTGCCGCCAGATCGTCCATCGTCACTTTGTCGGTGTAATGCTTCCGTAAAAATTTCTCAGCTGCGACCACCATTCCCATTGCAGCCCGGGGCCGTGAAGCATCTAAGATCGATGCAGTCTCAATCAACGCGAGACAGATCAATGAACGCACACGCGCCTTTTTCACGCCATCTACCGCTTCATTCTTGAACGTTTGAAGTTCGGCGACGAGCATTTTAACAAGCGCGCGCAAGGCCCCGTTCATTATCTCAACGCGCGGCAGTAAGCAGCCGAATGTGCGTCGGATTCCATCAATGTCCTGACCTGTAAATACACTGCCGCTTAACGCTTTTTTCGAAAACGGCTCGAGAACAATCCCGCACAATTCGGATGGCATCCGGATGTCTTGCCCTCCGCGGTGCAGAGTTTTTGCCGGCACCAAAAGGAATTGCCCACCCGCGAGATGGACCTGCGCTGTTGCTGAAAACTCGTAACTGCAGGCGCCTCCCTTTAAAAAAATAAGCTCTACGTTCTCATGAGAATGCCAGGCAAGTCTCTGGGCCCTATGCGCTCTAAATCTGCCCAGGGTAGAAACTAACGGTAGATCGATTTGCTCGCCGTAAATCCGTTCTTCAATTGCGGCGTTGCCAGAATTCCGCTTCATGCCTTGTGCATTATCGTCTGCCAGCCGCGAAGACAAGACGACACATTCGGCCCTTAGTATGTTCGCGCCGTTATGAAGCTTTCGATTTCAGGAATCATTCCCCCGATGGTGACTCCTTTGAGGTCACCTGATGCCCTTGACGAACCCGGACACGAACGCCTGATCGAGCATCTTCTTGCCGGCGGCGTTCACGGTCTTTTCATCCTCGGCACGACGGGCGAGGGCCCGGCGCTCAGCTACCGTCTGCGCAGGGCGCTGGTCGAGCGCACCTGTCGCCAGGTCGCCAAACGTGTTCCTGTTTTAGTGTGCATTACTGATACCGCAGTGATGGAGTCGCTCGAACTTGCCCGTACTGTCGCCGACTTCGGCGCAGACGCAGTGGTCGCAGCTCCGCCCTATTATTGGCAGAGCAATCCATCCGAACTCGACCGCTACTACGGTTTCCTGGCCAACGAGCAGCCACTGCCGCTGATGCTCTATAACATGCCCGGGTTGACCAAGACCGTCATCCCGCTCGAAACCGTCCGCCGCTCTATGGAGCAGCCCAATATCGTAGGGATGAAGGATAGCTCTGGAAATCTTGGATATCTCCATCAAATTCTGTGTTTACGCGGCAGTCGCACCGATTGGCCGGTATTTGTGGGAGACGAAGAAACGCTGGCTTACGCGATGCTTGCAGGAGCCGATGGCGGAGTGACTGGCGGAGCCAATATGTTCCCCAGGTTGTACTCCGAATTTTTCCAGGCGGCCGCCAACCGAGATTTCGCCCGGATGCATGAATTGCAGAATCTGGTGATTCGAGTGTCGGACATTTACCGGACCAACCCGAGTGCGTCGGCCGGTATAAAAGGGATCAAGACGGTGTTGTCTCTGCTTAGAATCTGTGAGGACGTGTCGGCCGAGCCGGTCAGGCGGTTTGAGAGCCAAGAGCGCGATGCCATCAACGCGCTGCTGCAGAAACTTCTCCCACTGCTGCCGTAACCCCCGAAATCCATGAAAGTCTCGCTCAGACTCGATTTTGGAACGGAATCCGTTCGCGCCTTATTGGTGAGTTCGACTGGACGGGAACTCGCCTCCAAAGTGGCCCCGTACCGGGGTGGTCAAATCATCAGGCACCTGCCGGGGTTGCTGGCGCCATTGCCGGCTCAATGGGCATTGCAACATCCGGAAGGCTGGCTTTTAGCGGCAGCAAAAGCCGTCCGCGGTGCGATGCGTGCCGCCAAACTCGACGCTGCAAGTCTGATCGGCATCGGTGTTGATTTTACAAGCTGCACGATGTTGCCAACCCGATCTGACGGCACTCCGTTATGCCTACTGGAAAGATTTGCGAAGGAACCGCACGCCTGGCCGAAGTTGTGGAAACACCACGGTGCCCAGAAACAGACGGATCAAATGAATTGGGTCGCCGCGGAACGTAGTGAATCTTTTTTGCGACAGTATGGAGGGGGAATTGGTTTAGAATGGTTTTTCCCAATGATGCTTGAAGTCCTTGAATCTGCGCCTGAGGTGTATCACGCAACGGACATTTGGTTGGAAGCTGGTGACTCGTTTGTCTGGCAACTGGTGGGAGGCTCTGTCGAAACGATCCCCCGGTCCACTTGCCAGGCGGGTTACAAAGGACTCTGGAATGCGGGAGACGGTTATCCCTCGGAGGATTATCTTGCGGCGGTCAACTTACATTTCGCTTCGGTGGTAAAAGACAAGATGCTGGGCCGTATGCTGGCGCCGGCGCGTTCTTTTCCGGATACAAGCCCACTTGAGTGTCACGCATTGGAGCAACGCGGCAATAATCCACATCATGTCCTCCCCCAATTCCTCTTCTCGTAACGCCTGGTTCGCCGTCCTGCTGCTCTGGCCGGTGGCGACACTCAACTACTTGGATCGCCAGATGGTTTCGACCATTCGCGAATCGATTCGGATGGATATACCCGGCATCAACAGTGACCAACAGTTCGGGACATTGATGGCCGTGTTCATGTGGGTGTATGCGTTGCTCAGCCCCTTTGGCGGATTTGTTGCTGATAAATTCAACCGCCGCTGGATGGTCATTGGTAGCCTGTCTGTATGGTCCGCCGTCACCTACCTCACGGCCCACGTGCATACCTACGATGGAATGTTAATCTGTCGTGCACTGATGGGAGTCAGCGAGGCTTGTTATTTGCCAGCTGCCCTCGCTCTCATCACTGAGTTTCATCCCGGCAGTACTCAGGCCCGTGCGGTTGGAATTCATCAGACTGGGATTTACGCCGGTCTCGCACTCGGGGGGATAGGCGGCTACATCGCGCAGACCAGTTCATGGAGAAACTGCTTCACGTGGTTTGGCGCAGCGGGTTTGGTGTACGCTCTGCTGCTTTTCTTTAAGCTGAAAGACGCCCCCCCCCAGTTGCACAACACGGCAAGGATTCGTCCCGACTCAATCACGGAAACATTGCGCACACTTTTGAAGCAACCGCCGTTCTGGATGCTTGTTATTTATTTCACGCTGCCAGCCATCGCCGGCTGGGGCACCAAAAACTGGTTGCCGACTTTTCTGGCTGACACCTTCCATCTCCAGCAAGGCCCCGCCGGATTATCTGCCACGGGTTATATTCAAATAGCATCGTTCGCTGGGGTTCTTCTCGCTGGCGCGGTGGCTGATAGGTGGATGAAGGTGACTCCAAAGGGACGCATTTTTACCAGCGCCATCGGAACGCTTCTTCTCGTACCCGCCCTCTTCGGGCTTGGACTCGCACCGAGCTTGGGCGCGGCGATCGCCTTCATGATTCTGTTCGGTATCGGCTGGGGATTTTTCGACTGCAACAACATGCCCATTCTTTGCCAGATAGTCCGGCCAGAGCATCGTGCAACCGGTTATGGATTCATGAATCTGGTCAGCATCAGCGTGGGAGCGGTTGCGACCGTCCTTCTTGGATCCATGCGCGACCATGGCATCCCGCTCTCTGCGGCTTTCGCCGGCTCCGCTTTACTCGCCTTGATTGCGGCCGCGATCGTCCTGCGAATCAGAACGCCGCAATAAAATTGCCGCCCTTTAGAACTACCACCATGAAAAAGCATTTCTCAATCGTTTTGGCAGCGCTCTGCTCAGTGTCACCCTTGTCAAAGTCGGCCGCCAATGAACCGGCCATCATGCGCTCGGAATTCATTTTTGAAAAGAATCCAGTCCCCAGTTGTCACGCCACCACCATCGTGGAAGCCAACGATGGGGCCCTGATTTCAGCCTGGTTCGCCGGTACAAGGGAGGGGGATGCCGATGTTGGTGTTTGGTCCGCGCGATGCGTTGACGGGCAATGGACCGCTCCTGTGGAAGTCGCAAACGGCATCCAATCCGATGGGACACGTCTCCCTTGCTGGAATCCCGTTTTGTTCCAACCGAAGGAAGGACCCCTTCTGCTATTCTACAAAATTGGTCCCAACTGCGACGTCTGGTGGGGAATGGTTCGCTCTAGTTTCGATAACGGAAAAACGTGGAGCGTGCCGGTTAGGCTCCCAGACAAAATCCTCGGTCCGATTAAAAACAAACCTGTCCAACTCGCTGACGGCACGTGCCTGAGCGGCAGCAGTTGGGAGGGGCAGAAATCCGGGCCATCGTGGCAAATCCACTTCGAGCGGAGCTCGGATAACGGCAAGACTTGGCAGTTTGTCAGTGTGCCTCAGCCCTCCGAAAGTCCGGCGGCGATCCAGCCGAGCATTCTGGTGCATGCCGGGGGAAGCTTACAGGCTCTTGGGCGAACCAAGGCGAGTCGTATTTTTTCAACTATTTCAAATGACAACGGCCTGACGTGGGCACCGCTCTCTTTGCTCGAGTTGCCAAATCCAAACTCGGGTATCGATGCTGTGACTCTAAAAGATGGACGGCACGTCCTGATTTACAATCACACAACAAAAGACCGTTCCCCGCTTAACGTCGCAATTTCGAAGGATGGACGTGCATGGGAAGCCGCGATGGTCCTCGAGGACAAGCCGGGTGAGTACAGCTATCCGGCGGTCATTCAAACGCGGGATGGGTTACTTCATTTTACCTACACGTGGAAACGGTCACTCGCAAAGCATGTTGTTGTGGATCCCTCGAAACTCACCTTAACACCAATGGTGAACGGCGAATGGCCCGCTGGCCGCTAAGGGCTATGAAAACAGTTCACAGTCATCCCACAACTTGAGACAAACTGGGGCATGAAGGGACTCTTACAGATAAACTGTGGCAAATTTTGAGAGGAGGCGACTGCAGCTTTTGCGAACAGAATTTTCTTTCTCGGGTGGGTGCTGTCCCCTGAGGTTTACCCTGTTGAGGCTGTGTTTTGTGCTGCACCGAACGGCTCAGATCCGAGCGTTAGGCTTGCGCATTCTGCAGCGCCTGTGCCGCCCGGTGTCGCGCGGCGATCCGTCGGGCGATTTCGTCGGCAATTACGCCCACCAAAATCACCGCGCCGATGATCGCAAACTCCACGTTGTTGCGCGTTGTCACCAGCGTGATCATGTTCCGTAAAACCTGCATCAGCGTTGCGCCCACCAAAACCCCGGCGATCGAGCCTTCGCCGCCCCTCAGGCTGCATCCACCCAAAACTGCTGCTGCGATGGCGTACAATTCGTAGAAATTACCGAAATCCACCGGCTGCGCCGAATTTACATCCAGCACGAAAAGGACCCCGCCCAAGCCCGCCAGCCCCGAGCTCACCACGTACGCCAAAATGGTCATGCGTTCCGTCGGGATCCCGCTGTAAGTCGCCGCCTGCGGATTTCGCCCCAGAGCGAGGAGATAGCGCCCGAAGATCGTCCGGTTCAAAAACACCGCCGCCACAATCGCCACCACTCCCAAAAACAATAGCGGCGCCGGCAGGTCGAATCCTGGCAAAAAGGGCAGCTTCCACGTTGCAAGAAGTCGAAGCGACTTGAATTCGTTCCCGAACCCCACCGTTTGATCTGCCGTGAATCCGCGAGCGATTCCGCGGTACAGCAGCAGCCCGCACAAAGTCACAATGAACGGCTGGATGCGCAGCTTTGTGATCAGCAGTCCGTGAAAGAGTCCAATTCCAAGCGCGATCGCGAGGACCGCCGGCAGCGCGACGATCAGCGGCCAATGGTGCACGGTGAGCAACCACGGAAGCGCGCAACCCACCAGGCACACTACCGATCCAAGCGAAAGGTCTATCCCTCCGGTGATGATGACAAACGCGACGCCGATGCTCAGGATCCCGAAGAGCGCAGAGCGGCGCAAAACGTTTTCCACATTGTACGCGCTCAAAAAGCTGTCCGAAAGAGAGGCGGTCACCAGGCACACCACCAACAGCAGTCCGAGAATTCCAAAGATTTTTTTCATATCAAGATAGGGATGGAGAGCTTTTGCGTTCGGTCCCGGTTGCAAGCTGCATCACCGCTTCTTCGCTTAGTTCCGAGCGCAGAAGCTCACCGCTCAGCCGCCCCTCGTGTAGTACGAGAGTGCGGTCCGACATACCGAGAATCTCTTCCAGGTCACTCGAGACAAACAGCACAGCGACTCCGCTCGCAGCCAGCTCCTCCATCAACCGGTAAATCTCCTGCTTGGCCCCGATGTCAACGCCGCGAGTTGGTTCGTCCAGCAGCAGCACCTTTGGGCGGGTTGCAAGCCATTTGCCGATCACCACCTTTTGCTGGTTGCCACCCGAGAGGAATTGCACGGGCTGTTCGGTGTTCGGCGTCTTGATGCGCATCGCTGGAATCATCTCCTCGCACAATGCGCGCTCCTTGGCCCGGCCCAAAAAGCCCCAGTTCTGGTCGCGCTCGAGCGTGGCGAGACTCAGATTTTCGCGAACACCCATCTCCAGTACAAGCCCGTCGTGCTTCCGGTCCTCGGGCACCAGCGCAAGCCCCGCCTGCATCGCGCCGCGGGGTGAATCGTGGTTTACCGCATCTCCGGCAACCAACACCTCGCCCGCAAGCGGTGGCGTGATGCCAAACAAAGCCTCCAGCACTTCCGTGCGCCCCGCTCCAACCAATCCCGCCATCCCGACGACTTCCCCCACACGGATGCTGAAGCTCACCGTCTGTTTCGGGTGCGCCCGTGTGCGCAGGTCGCGCACCTCCAACGCCACCTGGCCCTTGGGATGAACTTGATGCGGATAAAACTGCGAGAGGTCCCGCCCCACCATTAGCTTCACCATCGCGCCATGCGAAATTTCCGTGCGCGCCAGGTGCCCGGCGTTTTCGCCATCCCGCAGCACTTCCACCCGGTCGGCCAGTCCGTGCACCTCGCCGAGCCGGTGGGAGATGTAAACAATACCCACGCCTTTGGCTCGCAATTCGCTGATGAGCCGCAGCAGGTTCTGGGCTTCGTGTCCGGAGAGGCTCGAAGTTGGTTCGTCCATGATCAGCACCCGAGCATTGATGGAAAGCGCCTTCGCTATTTCCACCAGCTGCTGCTGGCCAATCGTAAGATCACTCACCAGAGTGTCCGGACGGACCGCCAGTCCTACCTGTTCGAGCACCCGCGAGGCTTCACGGGTGATCCGCGCCGAGTCAATCAGACCGAAGCGACGCGGCTCGCGGCCAAGGAAAATATTCGCGCCCACATCCAGCGTTTCCGCCAGATTCAGCTCCTGGTGAATTAGCGCGATCCCAAGCGAAAGCGCGTCCTGCACCGAAGTGATCCGGCGCGCCTTTCCGTCCACGAGCAGTTCCCCCGAATCGGGGGCCTGCACGCCGGCGAGGATTTTCATCAGCGTGCTTTTGCCTGCCCCGTTTTCACCGATCACCGCGAGCACTTCGCCGGGATGCACTGCAAGGCTAACGCCTTTCAGTGCGCGGACCCCACCGAAGGACTTCAGGACATTGCGGGCTTCCAGCAGTGGCGCGGACATCTGGGAAAATTGGGCTAGCTGAGTTTGCCGGTGCCGCTTGGTTTGGGGCGGAGGGGGAATGTCTTGGGGGACAAGCAGCGGACTGAATGGATATGTGGGGTGATTAGGCCTCTTGGGTGCGCTAGAGGGTGCGCTAGAGGGTGCGCTAGAGGGTGCGCTAGAGGGTGCGCTAGAGGGTGCGCTAGAGGGTGCGCTAGTTCGCGGCGCCAAGCCGGGATTTGAGTTCAGCCTGGAACTCGTTCACATTGTCCTTCCGGATTTTTTTTGCGGGAATATCGATGAATTTTTCACTAGGCAGCGGCTTGCCCCCGAGGATGCCCTGGAGCATTTCCACGGACTTGTAGCCGTACATGTACGGGTCCTGCACCACCGTGCCCTGCACAGTCCCCTTCGCAATTCCGTCCAGTGTCGCGTCGTCTTCATCGAATGCCACCAGCTTCACGGTGCCGAGCTTGTTGGCTTGCTGAAGCGCTTCCAAGATCAGCGGTGGGTTGTAGGCGAACAGCCCAACCATGCAGCCGATGTCTGGAAACTTTGCGAGTGTGTCCTCGGCGTTTGCCTTCCCTTTTGCACGGTCAAACTGGTCGGTCAGCGTGCCCAGGATTTTGTAGCCGTTCCCTTCGAGCACCTCGGAGGGGTTGTCGAAATGATCGCTATTGTCCGGGCGTCCGAGAATCGCGTCGATGACGCCCTGCCTGCGGCGCTTTGAATTGTCCTGCTCGAGGCGCCCGATGAAAAGCATGACCGATCCGCCCTTAGGCAACGCTTCTTTTACGATCTCCCCGCAAAGACGGCCCGCCTTGTAGTTGTCCATGCCAATGTACAGCAGCCGTTCGCTCTGGGGCGCATCGGAGTCGTGGGTGATAACCTTGGCGCGCTTGGAAGCTTGGTTGATTAAATCCGTCTGGTTTGCGGGATCAATCGGTGAAATCGCAATCCCGTCCACTCCGCGCGTAAGCAGATCCTCAACGATGCGCTTCTGGTCGCTGATACCTTCCGCAGGCATCAGTGTTTCGGCGCTCACGTTTAAATCGCGGGATGCCGCTTTGACGCCTGCTGCTGCGATGGTCCAAAACGAGGCTACGCCGTTGGTGACGAATGCGATTTTTTTTCCCTTGGCGTCTGCGCTCGGAGCGCCTTCGGCCGCGCCTGTGCCGGGTGCGGGTTTGTTGCATCCGGGTAGAACGAGCGAGGCGAGAGTGAGGAAGCTGAGGATGGATCTGGGGAGGGATGTCATAGGAAGGGATTTTGAACGCGAGGGGGTGTTTAACGCGGTGGTTGGAGTGGAGATCGTGGGTGGGGCCGGCCAGGCAACCGGGGTGGTTTAGTGGACGGTCATACCACCATTAATATGCAGGTTCTGTCCCGTGATGAAAGAGGATGCGTCGCTTGCGAGGAAAACCGTCGCCCCGGCCATGTCCTCGGGAACGCCCCAGCGGTCCATGGGAATGAGCCGCCGATAGCCTTCCTTCACCTCCTCGGGGTCGTTTTCATGCCGCTCCACGGGGATCCATCCCGGCGCGAGCATATTCACCGTGATTCCCCAAGGGGCCAGCTCCGAGGCGAGGCTTCGGTTAAATCCGTTCTGGCCGCCCTTGGCCGCCACGTAAGCGGTGAAGGGGGAGACGCCGCGCGCGACCACCTCCGAACCAATGTTGATGATCCGCCCCCAGCGCTGGGACTTCATGTGGGGCAGGCATGCGCGGGTGAGCAGAAAAGGGCTTTTGATGAAAAAATCCAGCATCTGCTGGTAAAAGGGCCAGTCGTATTCCTCGATCGGTTTTTGGGGCTGCGCCGGTGTGGCGTTCAGTACGAGAATGTCCACTGGTCCGAGTCCGGTGGAGATCTCTGAAACCATGCGCGCGATCTCTTTCTCGTCTGTGACGTTCCCCCGCACAAGCATCGACTGGATATTCTCGGCCTGAAACTCCGCGAACGTCGCAGCGGCGCGCTCCGCGTTGTTCTGATAATTGATGGCGACCTTGGCGCCCGCCTGTCCGAGCGCGCGTGCCATCGCCTTTCCGAGGCCAGTGGAACTGCCCGTGACAAGGGCAACGCGGTTATGAAGCGAAAAAGAGGGTGCGGGCATTTGAACAAAACTGGTTGGTTGCTGAGAGAGTACGCGTGCAAAAATCTGCGGGATAAGCTCGCGATTGTAAACCTACGGTTGTCAGTGCGCCTTCGCTTCCTTAGCGAGCTGCAGGAATGACATCCACGGCTACTGTGGAATTGCCCATCCGCTCGAAATCCGAGTAGGTCCAGACCACGCGCTTGGACGGATCCACTTCAATGCTCAACGGCATGCCGGGTCCGGCGTGACAATTTCCAAAACGCGTGTTGCCGTTAGGCAGTCGTTCGACACGCGTTACCCATGCGAGCGTGATCCCGGGGAGATCGTTTTGTTCGATTTTCCACACGATTTCACCCTTCGGATTTACCTCCAAAACACTGTGCCCGTTTCCAGTGCCGATGAGCGTATTGCCATTCGCCAAACGGGACACCGAATATAACTGGTTGCCGAAAGCCTCAGGGCCGTGTCCGCCCTTTGTGGGCTTATCAAACAGTGGCACCGAGTATTCCCAGATGACTTTGCCCTCGGCATTGTATTCGCGGACTTTGCCGTCCTTTTCGTGCGCGACAAGGTAGGTGCCCGCGGCTGTCCTTCTGGCGAGGCGGGTGTCGCTGTGCTTGCTGGGAGTGTCGACGGTGAGTTTGACTTCCCTTTGCAGTTTGCCGTCTTTATCCACCTCGATGATCCGGCATACACCGGATTCGGAAATCATGGTGGAGCCGTTTTCGAGTCTTTGAATTGCGTGAACCTCGAGCGGTTTTCCAGCGTTGCCATTGGAGGTCGCCGAATCGTATTCCCAGACCACTTTCCCGCTCGGATCCATCTCCGCGGTCTTCGTCCAGTTGGCCTGGTAAAGAATGTTCCCGTTGGGCAGGTAGGATACGTCGTGAGTGCCGCCGGTTTTGATCTCGCGCTCAACTCTTCCATCCGGCGCAACGATCGCGATTTTTCCAGTGTTGGCCACAAGCAGCCTGTGTGAGCCTCCGGTTTGCTCGGCTCGCGCCTCGGTGGATAGCAGCGCAAGCGTGCTGCAGAGAGTGGAAACTAGGCTCAGTTTGCGGAGGGATATGCGCGAGGTCATGGGGTTTGCGGGGGTGCGGGGTTGTACTGGAGTTGGGAAAAGTGTGGTGAAGACAGTCAGGAAACCGCGCTGGGCGAGGGATTGGAGTCCGGCTTTGAAGGTTTGGAAGTGTCTGGCGGCTTAAGCTAGAATGTCGTGAATCGGATCAGCGCCCTCGACGCCGACAAGCTTTTGATCAAGGCCTCCGTAGAAGAAGGAAAGCTTGTTCGGATCAATCCCAAGCAGGTGCAGAACTGTCGCGTGAAGATCTTTGACCTCGCTCCGGTGGGTGACCGCGCGGTTGCCGAGTTCATCGGTGCTCCCATAGCTGACGCCGCCTTTGACGCCGCCGCCTGCCATCCACATCGTGAAGCCCGCGGAGTTGTGGTCGCGGCCCGTACCGGCGGCGTATTCGGCCGTGGGCTGGCGGCCGAACTCGCCGCCCCATACCACCAGGGTTTCGTCAAGGAGGCCCCGCTGTTTGAGATCTTTGAGGAGGCCCGCCACCGCCTTGTCCGTGTTGCCCGCGTGGAACTCGTGGTTTTTGACCAGGTCCCCGTGCGCGTCCCAGTTGTCGTCGGTGTGCGCGCCCCCGGAGTAGATCTGGACGAAACGCACTCCGCTTTCCACTAGCCGGCGGGCTAGGAGACATTTGCGGCCGAAGTCCTCCGTGCGCGGGTTGTCCATTCCGTAGAGGGCGAGTGTCTCTGGGGACTCCTTGGAAAGATCGATGGTGTCTGGGGCTGCCGCCTGCATCCGGTAGGCGAGCTCGTAGCTTTCGATGCGGGCCGCAAGGTTGGTGTTGTCGCTGCGCCCGCTCAGGTGGGATTGGTTGAGTTCGTTTAGTGAGTTGAGTAGCAGCCTTTGTTGGCCCGTACTGACACCTTCTCGGGGGCTCAGATCTAGAATGGGCGCGCCGGCGGCCCGGAATACCGTGCCTTGGTGGGTGGCTGGCATGAACCCGGAGGACCAGTTTTTTGCGCCGGAAATGGGGCCGCCCTTTTTATCAAGCATCACCACGAACCCGGGCAGGTTCTGATTGAGGCTGCCCATGCCGTAGTTGATCCAAGAACCCAAGGACGGCTTGCCGCCGATGATAGAGCCGGTGTTCATCTTGAGCATCGCCGAGCCGTGGATCGGAGATTCCGCGGTCATGCTGTGAATGAAGGCGATGTCGTCCACGCACTGGCTCAGGTTCGGAAACAGGTCGGATACCCATTTGCCGCACTGTCCGTACTGGTTGAATTTCCACTTCGGCTCCACAATGCGGCCCTCGTTTTTGGATCCGCCGCGGCCCTTGGTCTGGATTTGAATCGTCTTGCCATCCATCCCGATCATCGCGGGCTTGTAGTCGAAAGTGTCGATGTGGCTTGGGCCGCCGTACATGAAAAGGAAGATCACGCTCTTGGCCTTCGCGATGCGCTGCGGCAGGTCGCGATCCGTTGCCGCAGCGTGGGCTGCGCCGCCAAAGAAGCCGTCCTTCGCGAGCATGCCGCACAGCGCGACATGCGTGAAGCCGCCCCCTACGGTGGTTAAAAATTCACGGCGCCGGATGTTTCCGCAGAAGTTTGAGGGAGTATTCATGGGATCAGTCCAAGTAGATGAACTCGTTGAGATTGAGGGCCAGCAGTGCGAAGCGTTGGAGGGCGGTTTGTTCAGTCAGCTGATGTTCGCTTTGAAGCAGGGCGACCGTTTTTTGGCAAAGCGCCACCTCACTCGGGGTGGCTTCGCGCTGGAGCACCAGCCTTAGGCCGTGCCGGATCTGCGCCTCCGTCGACTCGCCCGCCTCGCGTCTGATGCGCTCTGCGAAACGGCGGGCCTGGTCGGTGATGAATTCCGAGTTCAACATCCCCAGCGCCTGCGTCGGCACCGTGCTTGCAAAGCGCACCGCGCAAGGCGTGTCCGTAGCCGCCTGG
>JBILUQ010000399.1:0-3058 GCA_044370935.1 Chthoniobacteraceae bacterium | reverse complement strand
AAGCCCGACGCCCGCGCCTTCATCGCCGGGGACGACGTGCAAGGCCTGACGCTGCAAGGCGTGGTGGGCCGCGCTCACGCACCGGTGCCCGGCCTCGCGAAACTCGCCGATGCCAGAGACGTAACCGACAAGGACTGCCGCGTGGAATGTGGCACATCCGTGCCGGTCCTCGTCGCTCCGACGGCAGAGGAACTGCGCCGCCTTGCCGAACTGCGCAAACGGTCCGCCGCCCTCGACCGTGAAATTCAGGAGAAGGCAGATCAGCTCGACAAACAGTGAAACTTGCCCTGTCCGGCCCCGGCTGCTCGCAAATGATTTCCTCGCTTGAGAAGAAAAATGTGACCGTCCAGGCCGCTCGAGGAATGACCCTCGTGACATGGAACAACGCGACCTTGACCAAGCGCGATTCATCGCGGCGCTGACCCGGCATCAACCGGCTTTGGAGGCGTTTTGTCATGCGCAGTTGGTGAATCGGCAGGATGCGCAGGAGGCTTTGCAGGCGACGTGTGTGAGGCTGTGGGAGAAGGCGGCGATTGGAATGCGGAGACGGAGTTTTTGCCTTGGTCGTTTGCGGTGGCGCGGCTCACAGCGCTCTACCACATCCGCGACCGCATGCGCGACCGGCTGGTCTTTGATGAGGATGTGGTGCTGGCCATGGAGCAGGAGACGGAGTCGGCCGCAGCGGAGTTTGGGGTCGAGTTCAGCAAATGCCCCGCAGGGAGCTTCAAGATCGGCTACGATGTAGGAGTTTGAGCGGATGAAAATGCCCTTAAAAGATCTGGTTTATGAACCCGTCACACCGCGTCACTCCGCGTTGACGGGAATTCGTTCCCATTTTCCTTTTTAGGGTAAGCAGCTGGTCAGGATAAGGATGACGGCAGCAGGCAACTGACCGGTCCCCGCCTTTATCCACGACAACGGCAAACAAGAAAAGACTCGACCCATGAACAACAAACCCGACTCCGTAAATCGCCGCGACTTCTTCACGGCCTCCGGCCTTGCGGCCTTGTCTGCTGCTGCGCTTACGCCGAGGATCGCCGCAGCTCAGGCCTCATCTGCGGAGGGCGCCGCACTGGAGAGCGCGCTTAAAAAGGCTCTGGAAGTCGCTAAGGATGCGCAATCAAACGCCTCGCCAGCGACCGTAGCGGCGGCCGTCACAAGTGAAGGCGCGCTCGATCTTTCGCCGGCGAAGTGGCTCTGGTATCCAGGCGACCGGGTACTGCCGAACACTTTCGTGTTGTTCCGGCGCGTCCTGCAACTGAGCGCGAAGCCAAAGAAAGCGACGGGCTGGATCATCGGCGAAAGCCGCTACCAACTGGAGGTCAACGGCAGGCGCATTCAATGGGGGCCAGCGCCCAATGACCCGCGCTGGCCGGAGGTGGATCCCATGGATCTGACCAAGGCGCTGACCAAGGGCGAAAACGTGATTGGCGCCACCGTGCTTTACTTCGGACAGGGTGACACAACGTGTCCGATGAGCCGGGCAGGCTTCATCCTCCGACTCGAACTCGAATTTGCCGATGGTCGTAAGGAGCTGGTGGTTTCGGATAACTCGTGGCGCTGCCATCTTTCGCAGGCTTGGAAGCCGGGACAGCACCGGATGTCCTTCTTCCGCGCATTGCAGGAGGAGTTCGACAGCCGGCTGCATCCGCATGGATGGAGTGAGACGGGCTTCAAGGAGAATGCCGACTGGCTGGAGCCCCATCTTCCTCCCTGCCCGGCCAACCAGCCGATCTTCGCCGATCCGACGAGGGACGTGATGAACTGGATCAGCGGTCCGAACAAGCGCCTTTATGGCGCGGAAGTCCGCTCGAAGTTTGAACTGCGCCCGCGCCCGATTCCTCTGATGCGCGAGACTTGGGTTTCAGCGGCACCGCTGATCGAGCAGCACCGCATCAGGTGGAAACGGCCCATCGCCGAATACTTCGACGTTCGGCCGCCCAAGGCCTATGAGGCCGAGGTGACGCAGGCGGCCCGACCCGCCAGCGAGGACGCGTGGCGGGTGGAACTTGACCCCGAGCGCGGCACGACCCTGACCTTTGCACTGCCCGAGCAAGTGGTGGGCTGGCCGGGCATCACGATTGAAGCGCCCGCAGGGACGACGCTGGAGCTAATGACTCAGGACGGACACACAGTGGGAGGTCCGACGCTGTTGAACACGACCTACCACAAATGGGCGCGCTTCACCTGCCGGGCCGGCCTGAACCACTTTAGCTGGTTTGACTTCGACTGCTTCCGCTGGCTGCAAGTGCATCTGCATCCGGGTCGCGGCACGGTCGTGGTGTCGAACCCCGGCATCCTGAAGCGCGAATACCCCTGGCCTCACGAACCGCGCGTCATCACCTCGGATCCGGTGGTGCAGCGGGTGTTCGACGCCGCCACCAACTCCATGCGTAATACCGCCCAGGAAACCTTCGTGGACGATATGAGCCGGGAGCGGAATCAATACTCCGGCGGGATGTCGCTTTGTCGTCATGCCATCCACACGCTGGCCGGGGAGGACCGACAGGTGGCGCGCTTCCTGCGAAGTTTCAGCCAGGGCAGCACGGCCGAGGGCTACTTCATGGATACCTGGCCGTCTCACGACCGAATCGCCCGGATGGGCCAGAGGATGCTGGAAGCCACGCATTGCGGGGCGATTCTCGACATGGGTGTACGATTCACCTTTGATTGCTGGGACTACTACCTCTACACGGGCGACCTCGCGCCTCTGCGGGAACCCTATCCGCGGCTGCTACGCCAGGTGAACTATCTGCGCGGAAAGATGGACGCTGACGACCTCCTTCCCGTGAACCAGGAAGACTACGGTTTCCCGATCGTTTACGTGGGCTTCTCCGGCTGCTTCCCACACCAACGGAACCGGCAATGCCCCTTCAACCTGTATTGGGCCGCCATGCTCAGCCAGGCGATGGCCCCGATGTGTCGCGCTTTCGGTGACACGAAGCTCGCCACCGAAATCGAGCGAATGGGAGAACGCGTGCTGAAGGCCACCGTCGCCCGCTTCTGGAGCCGCGAGCACGGTGCCTTTGTGGACAACCTGCCTTGGTGGCGCGAGGAT
>JBILUQ010000485.1:0-5862 GCA_044370935.1 Chthoniobacteraceae bacterium | reverse complement strand
CAATCGCCCCGGCGCTCAGGTTCACCCCGCCGCTGAACGTATTCGCTCCGGTCACCGTGAATACCGACGCTCCGTTCTTCACCAACATCCCCGTTCCGCTCATCACCCCGCTGTAGGTCGTCGCCGCCGTCCCACCCACCGTCAGCGTATTGCCCTGCAGCAGCACCGCTCCCGCTCCGGCCAAAGTCGCGATCTCTTCGCTGCTCGCCAGCTTCAGACTGCCGCTCGAACCCACCGTCACCGCCATACTGTTGGCCAGTGCGCTCCCGCCGCTCAGCGTCAGCATCCCGCCATCCACAGCTGTCGTGCCGTCAAAGGTGTTCACTCCGCTCAAGGTCAATTCCGCCGTCCCGTCCTTCACCAAGCTGTACGCTCCGCTCACGATCCCCGAGATCGTCGCCGCGCTCGCCACCGTCAACGTTGTGTTCGCGCTCAACGCCGCGTTCCCGCTCAACGTCAGCGTCCCGGTGTTCACCGCATCGCCCAGAGTCAGCGCGCCACTCAGATTGAATGCATTTGCAATCGTCCGCGCCGTGCTGCTGTCGCTCGAAATCCGGCCTGCGCTGAAAGTCACCAAGCCCGTGCCGAACGCCGCATCGTTTCCTGCCTCAATCGCGCCGGCGCTCAAATTCACCCCGCCGCTGAACGTGTTTGCTCCGGTCACCGTGAATACTGCCGCTCCAGTCTTCACTAGCATCCCTGCGCCGCTCATCACGCCGCTATAAGTCGTCGCCGTGGTGCCGCCCAACGTGAGCGTACTGCCCTCAAGCAGCACCGCGCCTGCTCCGGCCAGAGTCGCGATCTCTTCGCTGCTCGCCAGCTTCAGACTGCCGCTCGAACCCACCGTCACCGCCATGCTGTTGGCCAGCGCGCTGCCGCCGCTCAACGTCAACATCCCCGCATTGACTGCCGTGGTTCCACTGAAAGTGTTCACTCCCGCCAAGGTCAACTCACCGACGCCGTTCTTCACCAGATCATAAGAACCACCCACCACTCCGTTGAAGAAAACAGCGCTATCCACAGTCAACGCGGTTGAAGCCGTGAGCGAAACATTTCCGCCAAAATTTAACGTTCCAGCGTAATTCACATCACCGAGGGCGGGAGCGCCGAACAGCACCAAATTATTGGAGGGCGACCGGGCCGCCGTTGCCGAGTTACTGCTGATGCGTCCGGTCCCCATGGTTACTGTCCCCGCCCCAAGACCCGTATCGCTACCCAGACGAATCACGCCATCATTGATAAACAATCCGCCGTCAAAGGTGTTGGCCCCGCTGAGCGTCAGCACCCCTGCTCCCGTCTTAGTCAAAGACAACCCAGCGCCGGACACCTGACCGGACAGGACGGTTTCGCTCTCCACCGTCAAGACTCGGCTTGCGCTCATCAGAGCGCTGCCAGACAGGGTCAATGTTCCGTTCTTCACGGCATCGCCAAAGGTGAGGTCTCCAAGCAACTCAATTGAGTTGCTTAGACTCCGCGCCGTGACGCCATCCACTGATAGACGACCTGCAAAGAGCGAAAGTACTCCCGTGCCGAAGGCAGTATCACTGCCCGCCCGCAGTGTTCCGTTATAGAGACGGGTACCTCCCGAATAGCTGTTGCTGGCGGTAAGAGTCAGACCGCCCGTGCCCCGCTGCTCGACACGTCCAACACCAGCAAGCACGCCAGAGAGCGTGAGATCATCAGTGCGGTCCACTGCCAACGTCCCATTCAGCACGATCGCACCCGCGACACTGCCGCTGGTGCCACCCGCTCCCAACACCAATGTGCCAGCAGTGATTGTCGTGGTGCCCGTGTATAAATTGTCACCAGTGAACACCAGCGTTCCACCACCCAGCTTGTTGAACCCGCCGCTTCCCGCTAATCCAGTTGCGTAGGTCACAGTCGATCCTGCGTTGGTATCCACATAAGCGGCCACTCCGGAACCGATTGGCGCGATGCGTGCGCTTAGATCCGTGACCATTCCGGCAGAGTAAGCCAAAGTACCTCCCAAGAAAATCACAGGCCCGCCGATACCGAACGCATCATTGTGCCCGAGGGTAACCGTACCAGCTGTCAGGACAACAGCCCCACTGAATCCGTTATTGGCACTGGAAAGCAGCAGATTTGCCCCCAGACCCTTCTGCTCCAACCCACCCCAACCGATCAGCTCCGCCGTCAGCGTCGTCGAGCTGGTGCCGCTCAACGTAAGCGTGTTCCCCTGAACATTCACCAAGCCAGCTCCAGCCAGCGACGCGATCTCTTCATTCGCTGCGAGTTTCAATGTGCCGGCAGCTCCCAAGGTAACCACCATCGAATTCGCCAGCGCCGATCCACCCGCCAGAGTCAGAGTCCCGAAATCCACTGCGGTCGGCCCGCTGAAGGTGTTCACCCCGCTCAAGGTCAACTCCGACATGCCGATTTTCAATAAATCAGCTGTCCCGCTTACGTTTCCACTGATTGTAGCAGCACTCGCGACGTTCAGCGTGGTGCTGGAACCAAACACGACAGACCCACCCAGTGTGAGCACCCCGTTGTTGGTTGCTTCACCCACGCCAAGCGTCCCGCTCATCGCAAATGCGTTCGCAAGCGTGCGCGCCGTCGTGTTGTCGCTTGAGATCCGGCCGCCACTGAAGGTCACCGTGCCGGTCCCAAGCGCTGCATTGTCGCCCACCTGAATCGCTCCGGCGCTCAGATCCACTCCGCCGCTGAACGTGTTCGCTCCGGTCATCGTGAACACCGCCGTGCCAGTCTTCACCAGCGATCCTGCTCCACTCATCACTCCGCTGTAGGTCGTGTCCACTCCTCCGCTCACGCTCAAAACGTTCCCCTGCAGGTTCACTGCTCCCGCTCCGGCGAGGCTCGCGATCTCTTCGCTGCTTGCAAGCTTCAAGGTCCCGCTTGCTCCCACCGTCACCGCCATGCTGTTGATCAGCGCGCTGCCGCCGCTCAGTGTCAGCACTCCAGCATCCACGTTCGTCGGCCCGCTGAAGGTGTTCACTCCGCTCAAGGTCAATTCGTCGGTTCCGGCCTTCGTCAGGCTAAACGCCCCGCTCACCACTCCGCTCAGGGTCGCCGCGCTCGCCACAGTCAGCGTCGTTGCAGCTCCAAGCGCCACATTCCCGCTCAGCGTCAAAGCACCGTTATTGGTCGCATCACCCAATCCCAGCGTCCCGCTCATCGCGAACTCGTTCGCCAGCGTCCGCGCCGTCGCTGAATCGCTCGAAATACGACCACCGCTGAAGGTCACCGTTCCCGTCCCAAGCGCCGCGTTGTCTCCTGCCTGAATTGCTCCAGCGCTCAGATCCACTCCGCCGCTGAAGGTATTCGCTCCACTCAGCGTGAACACTGCTGCCCCGGTCTTCACCAGCGACCCCGCTCCGCTCATCACCCCGCTGAAGGTTGTATCCGCTGCGCCGCTCACGCTCAGAACGTTCCCCTGCAGGTTCACCGCTCCCGCTCCAGCGAGGCTCGCGATCTCTTCGCTGCTCGCCAGCTTCAAGGTACCACTCGCCCCTACCGTCACCGCCATGCTGTTGATCAGCGCGCTCCCACCGCTCAGCGTCAGCACCCCGGCGTCCACGTTCGTCGGGCCGCTAAAGGTGTTCACTCCGCTCAAGGTCAACTCGTCGGTTCCGGCCTTCGTCAGGCTAAACGCTCCCCTCACCACTCCGCTCAACGTCGCTGCGCTCGCCACTGTCAGTGTCGTTGCAGCTCCAAGCGCCACATTGCCGCTCAACGTCAACACCCCGCCGTTGGGCGAGTCACCCAAGCCCAACGTCCCGCTCATCGCAAACTCGTTCGCCAGCGTCCGCGCCGTCATTGAATCGCTCGAAATCCGGCCTGCGCTGAAGGTCACCGTTCCCGTCCCAAGCGCCGCGTTGTCTCCTGCCTGGATCGCTCCAGCGCTCAGATCCACTCCGCCGCTGAAGGTATTCGCTCCACTCAACGTGAACACTGCTGCACCAGTCTTCACCAGCGACCCCGCTCCGCTCATCACCCCGCTATAGGTCGTGTCCGCTGCGCCGCTCACGCTCAGCACGTTCCCCTGCAGGTTCACCGCTCCCGCTCCAGCGAGGCTCGCGATCTCTTCGCTACTCGCAAGCTTCAAGGTCCCGCTTGCTCCCACCGTCACCGCCATGCTGTTGATCAGCGCGCTCCCGCCGCTTAGCGTCAACACTCCGGCATCCACGTTCGTCGGACCGCTGAAGGTGTTCACTCCGCTCAAGGTCAACTCGTCGGCTCCAGCCTTCGTCAGGCTGTACGCTCCGCTCACCACTCCGCTCAACGTCGCTGCGCTCGCCACCGTCAGCGTCGTTGCCGCTCCAAGCGCCACATTCCCGCTCAGCGTCAACACCCCGTTGTTGGTCGCATCACCCAAGCCCAGCGTCCCGCTCATCGCAAACTCGTTCGCCAGCGTCCGCGCCGTCGCGGAGTCGCTCGAAATCCGGCCTGCGCTGAACGTCACCGTTCCCGTCCCTAGCGCCGCGTTGTCTCCTGCCTGGATCGCTCCTTCGCTCAAAGTCACCCCGCCGCTGAATGTATTCGCTCCGCTCAGCGTGAACACTGCTGCACCAGTCTTCACCAGCGACCCCGCTCCGCTCATCACTCCACTGAAGGTTGTATCCGCTGCCCCACTCACGCTCAATACGTTCCCCTGCAGGTTCACTGCTCCGGCTCCAGCGAGGCTCGCGATCTCTTCGCTGCTCGCAAGCTTCAAGGTCCCGCTCGCCCCCACCGTCACCGCCATGCTGTTGATCAGCGCGCTCCCGCCGCTCAAGGTCAGCACTCCAGCGTCCACATTCGTCGGGCCACTAAAGGTGTTTACTCCGCTTAAGGTCAACTCGTCGGACCCGGCCTTCGTCAGGCTAAACGCTCCGCTCACCACTCCGCTCAACGTCGCTGCGCTCGCCACCGTCAGTGTCGTTGCAGCTCCAAGCGCGACGTTGCCGCTTAAGGTCAGCACCCCGTTGTTGGTCGCGTCACCCAATCCCAACGTCCCACTCATCGCAAACTCGTTCGCCAGCGTCCGCGCCGTCGCAGAGTCACTCGAGATCCGGCCTGCGCTGAACGTCACCGTTCCCGTCCCAAGTGCCGCGTTGTCTCCTGCCTGGATCGCTCCTTCGCTCAACGTCACCCCGCCGCTGAAGGTGTTGGCACCGCTCAGCGTGAACACCGCTGCACCGGTCTTCACCAGCGACCCCGCTCCACTCATCACTCCGCTGAAGGTTGTGTCCGCTGCTCCGCTCACGCTCAGTACGTTCCCCTGCAGGTTCACCGCTCCCGCTCCAGCGAGACTCGCGATCTCTTCGTTGCTTGCAAGCTTCAAGGTCCCGCCAGCGTTCACCGTCACCGCCATGCTGTTGATCAGCGCGCTCCCGCCGCTCAGCGTCAGCACTCCGGCGTCCACGTTCGTCGGCCCGCTGAAGGTGTTCACTCCGCTCAAGGTCAACTCGTCGGTTCCGGCCTTCGTCAGGCTAAACGCTCCGCTCACCACTCCGCTCAACGTTGCTGCGCTCGCCACCGTCAGTGTCGTTGCAGCTCCAAGCGCCACGTTACCGCTCAACGTCAACACCCCGTTGTTGGTCGCATCACCCAAGCCCAACGTTCCGCTCATCGCAAACTCGTTCGCAAGCGTCCGCGCCGTCGCCGAGTCACTCGAGATACGACCGCCGCTGAAGGTCACCGTGCCTGTCCCAAGCGCCGCGTCATTCCCTGCCTGAATCGCTCCAGCGCTCAGATCCACTCCGCCGCTAAACGTATTCGCCCCGCTCAGCGTGAACACGGCCGCTCCCGTCTTCACCAAGCTCCCCGCTCCGCTCATCACTCCGCTGAACGTCGTGTCCGCTGCACCGCTCACGCTCAGCACGTTCGACTGCAGATTCA
>JBILUQ010000460.1:0-5874 GCA_044370935.1 Chthoniobacteraceae bacterium | reverse complement strand
ACCGGACGATCAATTCGCTGCTTTTGAGCGGCTCCGTGGATCTGGGGTTCGCGACGTCCGGCGGGATGAACCTCGTGGTCACTTCCGGGAACATTCTCGCGACGGGCGGCAGCTCGAGCATCGGGAGGGCCGCTTATGTGGCTGCGGGTGCGTCGCCGTTGCTCTCTACCAACACCACGGAAGCTGCGTTTCTGGTGGATGCGGGAGCCTCGCTGACTTTGAACGCGTCGCTTGTGGGGACGGGTACGAGTTCGCTGAACAAGGGGTTGGGTGGAAATTTGATCCTTGCCGCGCCGCAGTACACGAACCTCAGCACGGGTTACATGACCATCAACGGTGGGACAGTCACCTTAGCCGCCGGAACAAACACGCTGTTCCCGATTGCGGGAGATAGCCAGCGCCTGGTGATCGCGCCCGGAGCGACCTTGGATTTGAACGGCAACAGCCAGATGGTGGGACTTTTGCGCAGTCCGAATGCAGTGACGCTTCCCAATTCGGGTGGAGTGATCCGTTCCACCAATGCTGCGACTTTTGTGACAGCGTCAAATTATGCGGATCCTTTCGGCGGCCAGATCGAGGGTGCGATTTCCTTCAACAAGGCGGGGACAAACACGCTGACGCTTTCAAACGACCAGCCCTACACCGGTAGCACCTTCATCAGCGGAGGCCAATTGACGCTGCGTGATAACGCGGCGTTGAGCGCCACAAGCGCGATTGACGTGAATTACGCCTCGCTTCAGCTCGAAAACTCTGGGGCCAGCAGTATGAGTGCGCTGGGTGACAGGTTGAGGGATTCCGCGCCGCTGACGTTGCGGGGCGCAGCATTCACGCTGGTCGGGCGTGACAATGCGAATGTGGTGGAAGTTTTGGATAATATGACGCTGGGGGCCGGGTTGAATTTTTTTACCATCACCAACGGCGGCACAGGTATTCGTTCGACTGAACTGCGCATTGGTACGCTGGCCGTGCAAAAAGACGCAACGCTGTATTTCACCGGCGCAGGCGGCCAGATGGGCAGCAACAGCCGCATGACTTTCGCCAATGGCACCAGCATGCTGGTGAATGGAATCCTGCCGTTTGCGACCAATGCCACCGACTTGGTCTCTTACGATGCGCAGTATGGAATCGCGACCTTGAACGCAGTGGGCGTCCGCGGATACGACGCGACTGTTGTGCCTGCGGTTGGCTCTGCAACCCAGAATCTGAGGCTCGCCAGTGGCAGCTTCACCATCTCGGATGTGGGCGGAGTGGGAACTGCTGGAACGTATACCGCCAACGCGATTGTGTTTGTGCCAAACGTGGCGGGTCAGGCGCTCACTTTTGCCGACAACTCCGACACGCTCACCCTGACTGCGGGAGCGTTTGTTTCATCTGCGAATTTGGCGCGTACCATCGGTGGGACCGTCGGCAACGGGCGCCTCACAGCCGGCGGCACGCTGAGCACTGGTACTGCTAATTTTTATTTCACCCAGAACCAGAGCACCATCACGCTCAATAGCGCCATTGTGGACAGCGGCTATGGGGCGAAGACCCGTTTTGTCTATAGCGCGTTCAATAACGCAGTGCTTCAGTTGGCCGGCACGAACACTTACACCGGTGGGACCGTGTTGGATGGGAATGTCAGTCACACCGGCACGGTTCAGCTCGCCAACATTGCCGCAAACGGGAACAGCATCGTGGCCCTGCCCGCTGGGGATTTGATCCTCAACCGTGCAACCGTCCAGCTTGCGGGCAGCAACCAGATGGCGTTTTCGATCGTGCCGCAGATCAACGGGGGCGGCGTGCTGGATCTGGGCAGCTACAACCAGACGCTGGCCGGGGTGGTGTTCAATAATAATGGATTTACAACCGCGCCGACGGTGAATCTGGGTACGGGCCTGGCCACCTACACCGGCGGCAGCACCACGGCTGGGGATGCCACCATCACGATGGCCTCGACAGCGGGCTTGGAGGCGGGCATGCCGATCACGGGCACCAACATCCCGGTGGGCACCTTCATCCAACAGGTGGTGGACGATAACACGGTGATTTTGACGCAGCCGGCCACCGGCTCGACGGGCGGATTGACTTTCACCCGTTGGGGGTCGCTCAAGCTCACGGGCGATATCACGGCGACCTCCTCGAATGTGACGACGGTGGCGACGATTTCTTCCACCGGCTCGGTGCTGGACCTCAACGGGGCCACCCGGACGCTCGACGTTGCACCTGTGACCATTAACGGCAACACACAGATTGCGCCCTTCACGCCGACGCTGAGCATCAGCTCGATGATCCACGATTCCGCGGCGTCCGGGGCCGGACTTACCAAGACAGGCAACGGGCTGCTGCAGTTGTCCAGTGCCAACAGCACTTACAACGGCGGGGTCAATGTGCAGGCGGGTGGGATTTTGATTGCGGGCAGCAGCACCCAGACCGCTTACGGCGACACGCTGGTGGCGGGTCCGTTGGGTTCGGGGCTGTTGACAATGGGTTCCGGCACGACCCTCGCATCGACGGGCGCATTCACCGTTCTCAACGCCTACAGTCTCAATAGCTCCCTGAACGTGCAGGGCACCGCGAACCTCACGCTCTCGGGGAACTCCACGCTGCCGGCCGGTGCGACGACCATCGACGTGAAGACGCCGCTGGGTGCGCTGACTCTGGCCGGTTATGTGGATGGGACGGACTCGACCTCCAGCCTGGTTAAGCGCGGGTTGGGAACGCTGGCGATCACCAACAACAGCGGGTTCATGGGCGGGGTGCGTGTGGAGGCCGGGACGCTGCTCTTCGCAGGGTTGAATAGCTCTGAGGCTGCGCCGATTGGCGGAGGCTCCCTTACGCTGGGCAACGCCGGGCTGGTGCAGCTCTTCAATAGCGGGGTGTCCAGCTACGGGGTGATTTCCTATTCCACGCCGCTGGTGGTTTCCGGTTCCGCGACCGCCGGCAATCTGCAGTTGGGCAACAACGGCGGAACGAACGTGAGCAACACCATCGAGCTGAGCACGGTGAATATGACCGGCGGCCAGATCCTCAACGTGGCGGCCAACAACAACTACAATCTGCGCTTGCTGAGCCTTTCGACGACGGGAAGCACCCCGGTGAAGATCAATCCGCAGGCGGGCACAACGGTGACCATCTACGACTACGGCACGGATGAATCGTTGCGGCCCATCAACATTGGGCAGGGTTCGTTGGTGTTCCCGGACCTCCTGACCATCGGTACGAACAATCTGTTATCCAATAGCGGGTTTTCGGGCGGCACGCTGACCATGGGCGGGTCGACCCCGCCGATGGTGGTGAAGCCCGCGACCTTCACGCAGGCTGCGGCGACCGCCGGTGGATATGCCGCAGGCGGGTTGAGCGGCTACTACGCGGTGGGCGCCACCGGCTACAATTTGGTGGCGCCGCAGAACGCGGGGATCGCCAGCGCATGGACGCGCAGCCTAGTGGCAAATCTTAACGACGCCTCGTTTGCAAACCGCCCTGCGAGCACGGGCAACGCGATCCTGTCGGCGGGCTACACTGGCTTGATCAATATCGGCACGGCGGGTGTGTACCGGTTCAGCACGGGTGCGGAGGATCAGGTGACCCTGTACATCGATGGCAATGCGGTGGTCTCCCAGAGCACGGCCGGCACCAATACGGATTCAACGACGATCAGCGTGACGCTTGCGGCTGGGTTGCATTCCATCCAATGGAAGGCGACGAACACGACCGGTGGCGGCGCGCAGCGTCTGTTGTATTCCGGCGCGGACACCGGTTCCCGGTTTACCGCGATTGATTCCAACCGACTGTTCTACGCGACTGGCGCGCCCACGGCGGCGAACAATTACAATCTGGCGGCGCGTGTGGCCGCGGACGTGGTTGTGGGTGAAGGCGTGACGGACAGTCTGGACACGCTGGGCACGCAGTTCGGGACGGTGTATACGGGTAAACTGTCACTCGGCTCGGGTGCGACGTTGAATATCCTCAACGGGGCGCAGGGAACGGTGGGCGGCGGGTGGCTGGGTTTTGCCGGTGACGTGACGGTGTTGGGCGGAACGGCGGGCGGCGCGGTGATCAACACCGGTTCGCTGTCTGCGGCGCAGGTGGGTGGAGTCTTGAATTTGATGGGGACGATCAGCTCGGGCTCCACCGGGGCGCTGGCGCTGAGCAAGGTTGGCGAGGGGATGCTGGTGCTCAGCGGGAACAATTCCTCCAGCTTCACGGGTGGGTTGAACGTGACGGGCGGCGTGCTGGTGCTCGGAACCAGCAATGCGCTGCCCGCTGGCATCACGGCGATCGGGACGCTGGGTGCGACGGTGACCTCCGGCGGAACGGTGACCTTGGATTCAAACATCGTTTACGGCGACACGACCGATCTGCGGGCGGGCCAGCCTATCAGCGGTACGGGGATTCCCGCGGGCGCGGTGATTTCACGGATTACCGGGGGCACGTCGTTTGTGATTTCGGCGCTGGGCACCTCGAGTGCGAGCGGGGTGACGCTCACGGCCACGAGGGTATCGGCGAGCTTGGATTTGAACGGCCAGACCAATGTGACTGGCAACGTGATGCTCACCGGCAGTGGTGCGGCGTCAGTATTTGGCGGCACCACAGCGGCGACTGCGACGAACAGCACGGCGGCGCTCTGGAACAGTTCCTCCTCGGCTGCGTCTTCGAACGTGACGATTGGGGGCATCGGCGATATTTCGCTGGGCACGCTCGGGAGCGGGTTTGGGAACAACACCGTCTTCAAGGTTGGGCCGAATACGCTGACGATTTCAGGCAATAACACCGGCTTTAATCCGTATTTGGATATTCTTAGCGGCGTGGTGAAAGTTGGAAGCGGCGGTGCGCTGGGGAATATGCGCGCGACTTACATCAAGAGTGGCGGGGTGCTCGACATCAACGGTCAGACGGTTGCTGAGGATCTGCAGTTGGCGGGTTTGGGTTTTGGCGGGTCCGGCGCGACATTGACCGGTCTGGGAGCGATCAGTTCGCTGGGGGCGCTGGTAAACAACAGCACGTCCTCCGCCACTTTGGGCGGGAGCATCGCCCTGACAGCGGCAGGCAGCGTGGGCTCGAGCTACGTGAACGCGACCAGCGGCATCAGCGCGCCGGGCAGCCTGACGTTGAGCGGCTCCATCAGCGGTGCGTTCCTGCTCACCAAGGTGGGGGCGAGCACGTTGGTGCTCAGCGGCAGCAATGCGCAGAACGGGCTGACCATCAACCAGGGGATGGTGATCCTTTCAGGCAACGGCTCCGCCGGCACCGGCGGGAACGTCACGTTGAACGCGGGCGCGGTCTCCGGGCTGAACATGGCCAACGTGCTGCGCGTGGATAATAGCGCGTCTTTCCCGGGCAACCGGATCGGTGCCGGTGCGAACCGGAGCGCGACCCTCAACGCCGCCGGGTTGGAGTTGGTGGGGAGCGTGAGTGCGGGCACGGAAACACTCGGATCGGGCAGTTTGAGTTTCAACAGCGGGTTCAACCTGGTGACCTTCCTTGGCGGCGGCGGATCGCTTGCGTTAAGCGCCTCGAATTTGATCCGTGCCAACCAGTCGACCGGGTTGGTGCGCGGTTTGCTCTCCGGAGCGGGCAGCAGCGGGTTGACGCTGACTTCGGCGATGGCGGCCACCGGCCAAGGCGGAGCGAATGGCGCGAACAACCGCGGGATTGTGCCATGGTTGATCGTGGGCACAGGGGCCACCAGTTCCGGTACGAGCTTTGCGGTGTTGGAAAACACGGCGTATCTGGGCGCGCGTCCGCTGGCCTCCAGCGAGTACGCTTTCAACGCGCTCACCGCCAACGCGAACGTGGCCATCAATGGCGGGTCGCTGGTGACGGCGGGCACGGCGATCAGCGGATGGATTGCGATGACCCTCATTAACTCGCTCACCTTCGGTGGATCCGCCG